>NZ_JBNRJF010000010.1:0-86189 GCF_050589305.1 Gilliamella sp. G0441
AGTTGGTGAAGATGTTGAAATCGTTGGTATCAAACCAACAGCAAAAACAACTTGTACTGGTGTTGAAATGTTCCGTAAATTACTAGACGAAGGTCGTGCTGGTGAAAACGTAGGTGTATTACTTCGTGGTACTAAACGTGAAGAAATCGAACGTGGTCAAGTATTAGCAAAACCAGGTTCAATCACCCCACATACTGATTTCGAATCAGAAGTGTATATCTTAAGTAAAGATGAAGGTGGTCGTCACACTCCATTCTTCAAAGGTTACCGTCCACAGTTCTACTTCCGTACAACTGACGTGACTGGTACAATCGAATTACCGGAAGGCGTAGAAATGGTAATGCCAGGCGATAACATCAAAATGTCAGTATCATTAATTCACCCAATCGCGATGGCAGAAGGTTTACGTTTTGCGATTCGTGAAGGTGGTCGTACTGTTGGTGCGGGTGTTGTTGCTAAGGTTATTAAATAATTTATATTTAATAACTTTTGAAAGGGTATCATGTGATGCCCTTTCTTGTCTGGTCTGTTTAGCAAAATGTTTTTACCAAAAAGAACATTTTGGAAAATAGATATTATTATAAATAACATACTAATAGGTTTTATATGCTGGTAAGTAACGAGAGTCAAGATAAAAACAGGAATCTAGATAAATTCAAGTGGATTTTAATTCTAGTATTGCTTGCGTTTATTGTCTGGGGAAATTTTTATTTTGCTAGACCTAATGATATATATCAACCTAATACGATTGTCCGTATTATTGCGGTTAGTGTGATTTCACTGTTGACTTTATTTATTGCAGTTACAACTAACAAGGGTAAGTCATTCCTTGTATTTTTGCAAGAATCAAGAAAAGAGTTAAGAAAAGTGGTATGGCCTTCTCGTAAAGATGCTACACAGACAACTTTGCTCGTTGTAGCTGTTACAGTAGTCGTTGGTTTAGCCCTTTGGGGAATGGATAATTTATTCCGTTGGGTTGTCTTAATTTTAACATCAATAGGTCGTTAATATGAGTGAAGTACAACAAAAACGCTGGTATGTTATTCAAGCCTATTCTGGCTATGAAGCACGTGTTGCACAATCATTACGTGAATACATCAAATTACATAATATGGACGATTCTTTTGGTGAAGTGCTTGTGCCTACCGAAGAAGTTGTTGAGATGAAAAGTGGTCAACGACGTAAAAGTGAACGTAAATTTTTTCCGGGTTATGTTTTAGTTGAGATGTTGATGAATGATGCAACTTGGCACTTAGTTAAAAGCGTACCAAGAACCATGGGATTTATTGGCGGTACTTCTGACAGACCTGCGCCAATAAGCCAACGTGAAGTTGATGCTATCATGAATCGTTTACAACAAGTTGGCGATAAACCTCGTCCTAAAACGTTGTTTGAGCCAGGCGAATTGGTACGCGTTAATGATGGTCCATTTGCAGACTTTAATGGTGTAGTTGAAGAAGTTGATTATGAAAAAAGTCGCCTGAAAGTTTCAGTTTCAATCTTTGGACGTTCAACACCTGTTGAGCTTGATTTTAGTCAAGTCGAAAAAAGTTAATTTTAATTGAATAAGTTTAGTTCAATTAAGAATAAAAAATCACAGCAAAAAAACTGTGATTTTTTTTTGCACAGAATAAACAGTTGAAATACGTTTAACTACCTGACATTTATCAGTATTGAATTAAGGCTCATGCTCTTAATATTTTGTGCACTTCTTTTTTATACCTAATAAGTGAAAGTTAGTTTAATTGAAAATCTTCAAGTTGTTGTTGTAAATCTAACCAGTTCATTTCAGTGTCTTCTTGTTCACTTTTAATTTTGCTTTGTTTTAACAGCAATTCGGTCAACGCTGTTTTTTTATCGTTTTCATAAATAGCTGGATCTGCTAGTAGCTGTTCAATATTTTGTAATTGCTCAGTTAATAGCTCAAGTTTTTGCTCCATTTTTTGTAACTCTTTTTTAATGGGTTGCATTTGTGCTCTTAATTCTGCTTCACGGCGTTTTTGTTCTTTGCGATCTGTCGCCGAAACATTTTGAATGCTATCATTTTTACTGGCTACGTTAACGGTTTCCGGTTTATTTTCTTTTTTTTGTTCTTCAGTAAGCCATTTTTGGTAATCATCAAGATCGCCATCAAATGGTTCGACTTTGTGATCATGCACTAAATAAAATTCATCCGTTGTTGAGCGTAATAAATGGCGATCATGCGATACAACGACTAAAGCACCTTCAAAGCCTATAAGTGCTTCAGTTAATGCCTGACGCATATCTAAATCCAAATGGTTAGTGGGTTCATCAAGTAATAATAGATTCGGTTTTTGCCACACAATTAGCGCTAAAACCAATCGAGCTTTTTCACCGCCCGAAAATGTTTTAACTGGTTCATTCACTTTATCACCATGAAAATCAAATCCACCCAGATAGTTACGCAATTCCTGTTCTGTTATTTTTGGATCAGCAAGCTGAGTTAAATGCCAAAGTGGTGATTCATCGGCACGTAAATATTCCAATTGATGTTGAGCAAAATAGCCTAATTGAACACCTTTAGCGAGATTAATATGCCCCTCTTTAGGTTGAAGTTCGCCCGCTAATAATTTTATTAAGGTTGATTTACCAGCACCATTACGACCCAGTAAGCCTATGCGTGAACCCGGAACAAGATTTAATTTAATTTTTTCAAGCACGATTTTATCATCGTAGCCTGCCACAACTTTGTCCATCATCAGTAATGGACTTGGCAAAAATTCAGAAGGTTTAAAATTAAAATGAAAAGGATTGTCTACATGTGCAGGGGCAATGAGTTCCATTTTTTCTAGCATTTTTATTCTACTTTGAGCTTGTTTGGCTTTGGTTGCTTTGGCTCTAAAGCGGTCTATGTAACTTTGTAAATGTGCGACTTTTTGTTGTTGGCTTTCATAAAGAGATTGTTGCTGCGCTAATTTAGTTGCACGTTGAACTTCAAATGATGAATAGTTACCGGTATATTCAAACAAACTTTTTTGTTCAATATGAATAATTTTATTGACTAATGGATCTAAAAAATCACGATCATGTGAGATTAAAATTAATGTACCTTGATAATTACTCAGCCATTTTTCTAGCCAAATAACCGCATCTAAGTCAAGGTGATTGGTTGGTTCATCAAGTAGTAGTAGATCTGAACGACACATGAGTGCTTGAGCTAGATTTAAACGCATACGCCAACCACCTGAATAGGATTTAACTGGTAATTGTAGTTGCTCGTTAGAAAATCCTAAACCATGTAATAATGTGGCGGCTCTTGCTCGTATCGTCCATGCATCAATGTTATCCAGTTTTTCATGAATATTAGCAATTTGCTCACCATTATTGTGTTGGTTGGCGATAGCTAGCTTTTGTTCTAGCTGTCGATATTCACGATCACCATCAATAGCATATTCAATAGCGGGTATATCCAACGCTGGTGTTTCTTGGTTAACCCAAGCTAATTGCCATTGTGATGGAAAACTTAAGCTGCCTGCATCCGTTTGAATTTCGCCTTTTATTAATGAGAAGAGGGTTGACTTTCCGCAACCATTTTTCCCAACTAACCCTACTTTTTGTTTAGGATTAATGGTAGCAGAGGCATTATCTAAAAGTAGATTAATGCCTAAGCGAACTTGAATGGAATCAAATACTATCATGATTTTGCTGTTTAATATGTAAAATAAATTGGGTTATGCTAACAAATATTGAAAGTTATGCAAAATGAAAAAGTTTAATGGGCAAAGTGAAAGTTTCATTATTTTAAAATTTAACTTGTGGCAATAATTGGTTGAGCGTGCTATTGAATATTTCCAGATAGGGAAAAGGTTATTATTTAATCTAGTCAGAAAAGTAGGATAATAATTTATATATAGTGAGGGTTTAAATTTTATCAAGCCCTCTATTTTAAGCAATAAAGGGCTTAATTATAAATATAAATTATTACTGTTTTTTAATTGCGGATAATGCTCGCCGAATAATATATAAGCAAATACCCACAAAGACAGCTAAACCTAAATATTGTGGTAAGAAGCCTAAATCAGCCTCGATTGCTAATGGAGCTTCACCTTTACCTTGCGTGATACTAATAACAATAACGATCGCTAATAAGACACCAACTAAGCTTTCACCAACTATTAATCCCGAAGAAATTAATGCCGCTTTACGATCCACTTTTTTAAATTGTTCTTCAGGATTTAAATTGTATTTTTGAGCTTTAGCGTAAGCATTACGTTTAATTATCCATGATAGCAATGTACCGACAAAAATTGGGGCAGTAATCGTTGGTGGTAAATAGATACCTAAACCGACAGCTAGTGCGGGTAAGCGAAATTTACATTTTGCTTTCGCCAAAAGAAGATCAATGATAATAATCACGGTTCCAACGACTAATCCAATTAGAATCATTGTCCAATCAAGTTTATGTGAAAAGATTCCTTTGGCAATGGTTGTCATCAGTGTTGCTTGAGGTGCAGCTAAAACTTGTGATTGATCCATATCTGGTCGTGGTAATGCGCCCGTGAAACCATATGCGTTATAAAGAATTTCTAAAATAGGTGCGATAACAATGGCACCAACAACACAGCCTATTAGTAATGCAACTTGTTGTTTCCAAGGTGTGGCATTAACCAAGTAACCTGTTTTAAGATCTTGCAAGTTATCATTTGAGATACAAGCAACGGCTAATACTGCGCTGGTTGTGAATAGCGCTAAGGCTGTCGCAAAGTTTGTGCCTTCAGCCGTGGAAAGTATATTATTTGCTTCGCCTAATCCAAGTAAGATAAGTGATATCACGATAGCGGCAACAATTGCAATACCTGAAATAGGGCTAGCTGACGATCCGACTAATCCTGCCATATATCCGCAAGCAGCTGCAACAAGAAAGCCCATAATAAAAGCAAATAAAACAGCACAAATAACCAGTATCCATGCAACGCCCGTCGATAACCCACTATCTGAAATAAATGAGTAAAACGTAGCAACTAAAATAATAACCATACCTGCCATAATCAAAAAGATTGATTTAGGTGATAGATCACGTTCTGTCGGTGCAATATCATTTACAGATACATCTGAACGTAACGTTTTGAATGATGTTTTTAAACCTTCAATAACTGGTTTGATTAAGGTTAATAATGTCCAAATTGCCGCAATAGCAATCGTTCCTGCGCCAATAAAACGGATATCTTTAGCCCAAAGTCCCATTGCAATATTTGCCAGTGGTTGCGTTGTATCATAATCTGTCATTGCACTTAAAATTGGAATTCCAAATCCCCAGGCAATAATGGTTCCTATTAAAACGGCAATCCCAGATACAATTCCAATCAAGTAACCTGCACTAAGAAGTGCTAATGAGAACCCCATAGGTAATTGAAAAATCGATTTTCCACCGGTAAACCAGTATGAAGCGCTTTCAGATAAAACCCGAAAACCATTGGTCAATAAACTGACAGTAGAAGCGATAACGCCTCCCACTAAAATATCTTTCAATCCTTCGTTGGCAGAGTCATCATTACTGTCTGTTTTCGAGCCTGCTTTTAAAATCTCAGCGGCAGCAACACCTTCAGGGTAAGGTAATGTACTTTTGACTACCATCACATGTCGCAATGGAATTGAGAATAGTACCCCAAGCATTCCCCCTGCGGCACAAATGGCAAAAGTTAACCAAAATGGAAAATCTTGCCAGTAACCAATCATCAATAATCCAGGTAGAACGAAAATAATAGATGATAGCGTTCCGGCAGCAGAAGCTTGAGTTTGCACCATGTTATTTTCTAATATGGTTGATCCTGAAAACAGTTTTAAGATTGCCATTGAGATGACAGCTGCAGGAATAGCCGATGAAAAGGTTAATCCGACTTTTAAACCTAGATACACATTTGATGCAGTAAATATAATTGTAATAAGAGCACCAAGAATTGTGCCTCGAAGTGTAAGTTCTCGTAAATTATTCATATATTATCGTAAAGTTAATTCAATATGCGGTTATTATATACTTAATTCATCTTGATGGGCTAGAAGTTATGTTAACTCATTTGATTTGATTTTTTTTCTGCGTATTTTAGATGAAAATATGATCAATTGTTTATGCTGAGCATGAACCAACTTTTGAAAATAAAAATAATTTAAAATTGTGTTACACTGATCCGAATAATTTCATATTATTTATGGTGAGATAAATTGTGGAACAGCTCAAACGTTTATTAGCGATTACTAAACAATTGCGCGACCCCATTGAGGGTTGTGAATGGGATCGCGTGCAGACTTTTGATTCATTAAAATCTTATACACTAGAAGAAACTTATGAAGTTCTTGATGCGATAGATAAACAGGATATGAATGAACTCAAAAAAGAATTGGGCGATTTATTGTTTCAAATTGTTTTTTACGCCGATCTTGCCAGTGAACAAGGTCAGTTTGATTTTGAGGATATCTGTCAAGCTGTTGCTGATAAATTAGTTAGTCGTCATCCGCATATTTTTGATGATAAGACAACTGAAAAACCGAATTGGGAACAATTAAAACAAAAAGAGCGTGACGAGCGCGCACAATACTCATTGTTAGATGATATACCTAACGCCATTCCTGCTTTAATGAAAGCCGAAAAAATCCAAAAACGTTGTGCATCGGTTGGGTTTGATTGGCAGGAGTTAACACCAGTTTTAGATAAAGTTAAGGAAGAGCTCGACGAAGTAGAACATGAGCTAAATAAAACGGTACAAGATCAATCAAAAATCGAGGAAGAACTAGGGGATCTGTTTTTTGCGACCGTCAATTTAGCCAGACATCTAAAAGTTAAATCGGAGCTCTGTTTACAACGGGCAAATCATAAATTTGAACGTCGATTTAAACAAGTTGAAGCAATACTGAAACAAAATAATCGTCGTTTATCGGATGCAACACTTGAAGAAATGGAAGCCGCATGGCAACTTGTTAAACAATTGGAAATATCAACTAGCGAAGTAAATAAATATGACTGAAAAAAATGAATTATATCAAGAAATCGAAGCATGGGCACAAAATGCCATTTTACATAGTCCAACGTGGAGTATTAACCAGCTCGATTATTCCGAAAAAAGTATTTCTGTTGTTGAAATGATTATTGGTGAATTAGCTGAGAAAAATTTTAGTATTCCTGAAGAACAGCTTAATATGATTGCTCAAGAGTATGGATGTTACTTATTACTGACAGCCCAAAAATTATACGGCGGTGAGTTTTATTGGAATGAAGAACTTGAACAACCGATGTTAATTAGTTGTGAACCACAAGCGGCTATCGTGTTATTAACTTGGAATAAAGTCAAAGGGCGCCTTTTAGGGGATGAAGCAGATCATCTTGCCTTTTTCTTAGAAGGGTTTGCTGAGGCGACTAAAAATCCTGAAAATGGTTCTCAGGTTGTCTATTTATAGCCAGATAATCCAATAATTAAAGGGTATTAGCTGATACAAATTCATAGTATCAGCTAATGGTAATTTAATGCCAATTATCAAAGTGAATATGCATTGGCGATTTCTACCCGATAAATGACGATATTTAGGTTGTAATCAATAAACGTTATGGTTTAGACAGATCAATAAATATTGAGTAGTAAACCCTACTCCCACTCTGTAGGAAATGGGCATAAGGTTAACTTAGTCAATCGCTTTATACTTCTAAATAATCTAAAATCCCATCTGCCGCTTTGCGACCTTCGCTAATAGCAGTCACCACTAAATCCGATCCTCTTACTGCATCACCACCAGCAAAGATTTTTGGATGGCTGGTTTGGTAGCCTTTAATTTCTGGGGCAACAATACGACCTTGAGTATCAAAATTGACACCATGTTCTGCTAACCAAGGCATGGAATGAGGTCTAAAACCAAATGCCATAATAACAGCATCGGCAGGAAGTATGAATTCAGATCCTTCGATAATCACTGGCGAACGGCGACCATTTGCATCGGGTTGACCGAGTTCTGTTCTAACCATTTTGACACCAGTAACTTGACCTGTATTGTTAATTTCAATACTGAGGGGTTGCACATTAAATTGGAATTGTGCACCTTCTTCTTTCGCATTTTTTACTTCTCGTTTAGAGCCGGGCATATTGGCTTCATCTCGACGATAAGCACAGGTGACTTCAATTGCACCTTGACGAATTGACGTCCGTACACAGTCCATTGCAGTATCACCACCGCCTAAAACCACAACACGCTTATTTTTCATGTCAATGTAAGGCGTATCATCGCTTTGATTATGCTTCATAATATGTTTGGTATTGGCAATTAAAAATGGAAGGGCATCATAAACACCATCCGCATCTTCATTCATTAGACCGGCTCGCATTGATTGATAAGTACCGGTTCCAACAAAAATAGCATCAAATTCATTGAGCAAGTCCGTTAATTGTACCGTTTTCCCCACTTCGGTATTCAGCCGAAATTCAATACCCATGTCGGTAAAGATACGTCGACGATTAATCAACACTTCTTTATCTAATTTAAAGGCAGGAATACCAAAGGTTAATAGTCCACCTATTTCAGGATGACGGTCAAAAACAACGGGCGTCACACCATTACGGACTAACACATCAGCACATGCAAGTCCTGCTGGCCCTGCACCAATGATTGCAACTTTTAACCCTGTTTTTTCAACATTAGACAAGTTAGGCTTCCAACCCAGTTTAAAGGCTTCATCGGTAATATAACGTTCAATGTTACCAATAGTTACTGCACCGAACTCAGCATTTAAAGTACATGAGCCTTCACAAAGCCGATCTTGAGGGCAAACCCGACCACACACTTCTGGTAGACTGTTTGTTTGATGAGAAAGCTCAACCGCTTCTAAAATTTTGCCTTCATTCACCAGTTTTAGCCAATTAGGTATATAGTTATGAACAGGACAACGCCATTCACAATAAGGATTCCCACACGCTAAGCAGCGATCGGCTTGGGCTTGTGATTGTGAAGCCGAGAATCCCTCATAAATTTCAACAAACTCTATTTTTCGAATATTCAACGATTTTTTAGGTGGATCAACACGTTGTAAATCGATGAACTGATAAACATTTTGACTCATTTCCGTGCTCTCCTTATTGTGCTTGAACATGAAGTTCTGCTGATGATCGGCTTCGATGACCGAGCAGCGCTTTTACATCACTGGATTTAGGTTTAACTAATACAAATTGTTTAGCGAAATCTTCCCAGTTAGCTAAAATTTCTTCAGCACGTGAAGAGTGGGTTAGTTGAGCATGTTCCATGATTAAGCCTCGTAGATGCTCTTCATGAATCGAATAATCAGCAACGTTTAACATTTCAACAAGTTCTTGGTTAATCCGTTTATGGAAATCACCATCGGCATCTAAAATATAAGCAAATCCACCAGTCATGCCAGCACCAAAGTTAACACCAGTTTTACCTAAGACACAGACAATGCCACCTGTCATATATTCACAGCCGTTATCGCCGATACCTTCAACCACGCTAATTGCACCAGAGTTACGTACGGCAAAACGTTCACCAGCACGTCCTGCTGCAAACAATTTACCGCCTGTTGCACCATATAGACAGGTGTTACCGGCAATGGTTGCTTCATGACTTAAAAATGCCGAGCCTTGAGGTGGTCGAATGACGATGCGACCCCCAGCCATGCCTTTACCAACGTAGTCATTGGCATCACCTGTTAGGGTTAAATTTACGCCACCAGCATTCCAAACACCAAAGCTTTGCCCGGCAGTACCGGTGAAATTGAGTGAAATTGGATCGGCAACTAAACCTTGATCGCCATATTTTTTGGCAATATAACCTGATAAGCTAGTTCCCACCGAACGATCAGTATTTTGAATATCAAAGTAGAAACTTTTACTTTGACGATTATCCACAAATTGTTGTGCTTGAGTAATAATTTCTTTATTCAATACACCTTTATCAAACGGTTTATTATCTTCAATACAGTAGACGGGTTTGCCTTCTACTGGTGTCGCAGTTTCAAGTAATCCTGATAAATCCAGTTTTTGTTGTTTAGCCGTAATACCATCAAGCTCTAACAGTAAATCGGTACGTCCAATTAAATCAACAATTCGACTTACGCCAAGTTCTGCCATGACTTCCCTTGTGTTACGTGCAATAAAACGGAAATAGTTCATCGCTTTTTCAGGTAAACCATGGTAATGGTCACTACGTAATTTTTCATCTTGTGTCGCAACACCTGTGGCACAGTTATTTAAATGGCAAATACGTAGATATTTACAACCTAAAGCCACCATTGGCCCCGTACCAAAGCCGAAACTTTCAGCACCTAAAATTGCCGCTTTTACAATGTCTGTACCGGTTTTTAACCCACCGTCAACCTGTAAACGAATTTTGTGACGTAAACCATTAGCAACCAATGATTGTTGTGTTTCAACTAAACCCAGTTCCCATGGTGAGCCAGCATATTTGACTGACGTTAATGGGCTAGCACCGGTACCACCATCATATCCCGAAATCGTGATCAAATCGGCATAAGCTTTTGCGACCCCAGTTGCAATAGTTCCTACACCAGGTTCGGACACTAATTTCACCGAAATCATTGCTTGAGGGTTAATCTGTTTTAGATCAAAGATCAACTGTGCCAAATCTTCGATTGAATAAATATCGTGATGCGGTGGTGGCGAGATTAATGTCACTCCGGGTACGGAAAAACGTAATTTAGCTATGTAAGGGGTTACTTTGTCACCTGGTAATTGACCGCCTTCACCCGGTTTTGCACCTTGCGCTACTTTGATCTGAATCACATCAGCACTCATTAAATAACCCGGCGTTACACCAAATCGACCTGATGCGACTTGTTTTATGCGTGACACTTTTATACTGTTATACCGAGCAGGATCTTCACCTCCTTCACCTGAATTAGAATAGCCACCTAATGTGTTCATTGCTTCAGCAAGCGATTCATGAGCTTCAGGACTTAATGCACCAATTGACATCGCCGCCGAATCAAAACGTTTGAATAGTGACTCTTCAGGTTCAACCTGATCTAACGAAATTGCTGTATTTTCAGGGGGATTAAGTTTTAATAAATCCCGTAATGTCGCTGGCGGGCGATTATTAACGATATCGGTATAAAGCTTATAATCTTCGTAACGCCCATTGTTAACCGCTTTTTGTAACGATTGAACTACATCGGGATTATAAGCGTGATATTCGCCGCCATGGACAAATTTGAGTAAACCACCTTGGTCTAATGGTTTACGGCGTAACCATGCTTTTTTCGATAAATTGAACTGATCTTGAGCAAAATCATCAAAATTTGCACCACTAATACGGCTAGTCACACCTTGGAAACAGAGTTCTACCACATCTTTATGCAGACCAACCGCTTCAAAAAGTTTTGAGCAGCGGTACGAGGCGACAGTGGATATCCCCATTTTAGACATGATTTTGTACAAGCCTTTATTAATACCATTGCGGTAGTTGATAATGGCTTCACGGTAAGACTTATTTATCGTGCCATTGTCGACCATTTGGGCTAGGGTTTCGTAAGCTAAATAAGGATAGATAGCCGTTGCACCAAAACCAAGCAGCACGGCAAATTGGTGTGGATCGCGACAGCTTGCGGTTTCAACAATAATATTGGCATCACAGCGTAAGTTTTTTTCAACTAGACGTTGCTGTACTGCACCTACAGCCATTGGGGCAGGAATCGGTAATCGATCGGCTGCGATATTTTTATCAGATAAAATGATTAATACGGTACCATTACGTACTTTGGCTTCGGCATCACCGCATAATTGTTCAATGGCGTCACGCAAGCTACCATCGATTTCGTAAGTAATATCTAGTGTTTCTGATTGATAGTAACGTGATTCCAATGCAGTTAATTGTTGGAAATCAGAGTAAACCAAAACAGGGTATTTAAACGCGACTCGATGTGCTTGACCTTCGGCTTCAGCAAAGACATTCATCTCGCGACCAATGCTAGTTGATAGCGACATGACGTGAGCTTCACGTAATGGATCAATAGGCGGATTGGTTACCTGCGCAAATTTTTGACGAAAATAATCATAGATTAATCGAGGTTTACTTGATAAGACAGCAAATGGCGTATCATCGCCCATTGAACCTGTTGCTTCTTGCCCATTTTCACCTAAGACACGAATACATTGATCAATTTCTTCTGCACTATAACCAAACTGTTTTTGGTAAGTAGCTAGTAAAGTGTCATCGTAATCACGTGAGCCAATGTTTTCATCAGGTAGACTTTCAAAAGGGATAAGCTGTTTAACATTTTTTGCCATCCATTCTTTATAAGGATGACGTTTTTGTAAGTCATTGTCCGTTTCAGAAGATTGTAAGATACGACCTTCTTCGGTATCGATAACTAATAACTCACCCGGCCCAACTCGTCCTTTGCTGACGACTTCATCAGGTTGATAATCCCAAATACCAATTTCAGAAGCACAGGTAATGAGTTTATCGGTGGTAATAACATAACGAGCAGGACGTAAGCCATTTCGATCTAAATTACATGCGGCATAGCGACCGTCTGACATAACAATACCTGCTGGGCCATCCCACGGTTCCATATGCATCGAATTAAAGTCAAAGAAGGCACGAAGATCTTCATTCATATCGGGATTATTTTGCCATGCCGGTGGTACTAATAAGCGCATCGCCCTGACAATATCCATCCCACCGACAAGGAACAGTTCTAACATGTTATCCAGTGAACTGGAATCAGACCCTGTGACATTCACAAACGGAGCTGCATTTTGTAAATCAGGAATCAGTGGTGTTTTAAATTTATAGGAACGGGCTTTTGCCCATTGACGATTGCCTTCAATGGTATTGATTTCACCATTATGCGCTAAATGTCTAAACGGTTGAGCAAGTGGCCAACGTGGAACGGTATTGGTTGAAAAACGTTGATGGAATAAACAAATCGCCGTTTCCATTCGAATATCGGCTAAATCTAAATAGAATCGAGGCAAATCTTTAGGCATACATAAGCCTTTGTAGATATTAACCTGATTCGAAAAGCTACAAACATAAAAGGTGTCGTCTTGTACGCGTTTTTCAATGCGACGGCGAACCATATATAAACGGCGTTCTAAATCAATTTTCGTCCATCCTGCTGGCGCATTGACAAAGACTTGTTCAATTTTAGGCAGTGAAGATAATGCAATTTCACCTAAAACACTTTTATCAATAGGCACTTCTCGCCAACCTAATATTGATAGCGTTTCGTCAGCTAATTCCTCTTCTACAATCTGACGGCTTGCTTGTGCTTCTTGCTCATCTTGGCTAAGAAACAGCATGCCTACCGCATAATTAGTTGCTAAACGCCAACCTGCGTCTTGCGCTACTAATCTAAAAAATCGATCTGGTTTTTGTAATAAAAGTCCACAGCCATCGCCGGTTTTACCGTCAGATAAGATTGCGCCTCGATGCTGCATTCTTGCTAATCCGTGAATAGCGGTGCGCACCACTTTATGACTTGGTTGCCCTTCAATATGAGCAATCAGACCAAATCCGCAGTTATCTTTTTCATGATGCTGGTTATATAACATATCATTGCCTCTAATTCATCGCTTTATAATTTGTGAAGGTATAGGCATTAATCCCATATTGGCTAAGAAATTAAAGAAAAATGCTATTTTGGTCAAATAAATATTACTTATAAGTCAATCTTTTAATAAGTTGTACTGGAGTTATTAATGAAGCTAATAATTAATTTTATTTCATTGATTATTAAACTATTTATTCTTTATTAATGCGTCATTTTTAAAATAAATTGTATAATAATCATAAATTCTTTTTCTTATTTGTAAAAAACTTTCATTTTTAGTGTATGTTTAAATCTATAAACTCATAGAGAATGTCACATCCAGAACTGATGCTGTTATAATTTATCAACGCTTATTTTTAACTATTAATTATGCAAACTAATATTACAATTGTTGGAGCAGGGGCTGCGGGTCTATTTTGTGCTGGATTATTAGGGCAAAAAGGGCATCGTGTGACCGTTATTGATAACGGAAAAAAACCGGGACGAAAGATCTTAATGTCGGGTGGCGGAAAATGTAATTTTACTAATCTTGATGTGGATGCGCACCATTACATTTCTGAAAATCGTCATTTTTGTAAATCAGCCTTGAAACGATTTAACCAATGGGATTTTATCCAATTAGTTAATCAATATAATATTGCTTATCATGAAAAAGATCATGGTCAGTTGTTTTGTGATAATTCAGCCAAAGATATTGTCGATATGCTGCTTAGCGAGTGTCAAAAAGGAAAAGTTAACCTAATGATGCAAACGCAATTAGATGACGTCGAAGCGGTTGAAGATGGATTTAAATTGCAGACTTCGCAAGGTATGCTGAGTTGTCAAAACCTGATTATTGCTACAGGCGGGTTATCGATGCCAGCACTCGGTATGACTTCAATAGGTTATAAAGTGGCAGAAAAATTTTCCATTCCAATTGTACCGGTCAAAGCTGGGCTGGTGCCTTTTACCTTACATAAACCCTTATTAGATGTGTTATCGCAACTATCCGGTATTTCTATTCCGGTTGAAGTGACTTATGAGCAAATGCATTTTAAAGAAAATTTATTATTTACTCATCGAGGGCTTTCAGGCCCCGCCATTTTACAGATATCCAACTATTGGCGAGTGGGTGAACCCATTACGATCAACTTATTACCAGATATGACATTTGAATCATCATTTAAACCGTTATTAGAAAAAAATCGTAACCAGACTTTGAAAAATTGTTTAGCACAAATTTTACCTAAAAGAGTAGTAGAAGCATTGATACAACTGGATATGATTACAGATATCACTGTGAAACAACTCAATTTGCATCAACAACAGCGTCTTTTTGACACATTAACCAAGTGGCATATTGTACCAAACGGAACCGAAGGGTATCGAACGGCTGAAGTCACATTAGGCGGGGTGAGTACCGATGCATTATCATCAAAAACAATGGCGACCAAGTCACAGCCGAATCTTTATTTTATTGGCGAAGTGGTTGATGTAACGGGTTGGTTAGGTGGTTATAATTTTCAGTGGGCTTGGAGCAGTGCCTTTGCATGTGCGAAGGCATTGGATGAAAAAACTGTTAGCCATCAATGTTAATGATTCATTACACCCATTTGAATATGGTACTTTTTGACCTTATATTGTAATGTAGTACGCGAAACATTTAATAATTTAGCGGCATTGATAATTTTTCCGTTAGCTTGATTTAACGCATCGATAATCAATTGTCGCTCATAGTTTTCCACTTGGGTTGTTAAATCCCTAAATCGAGAAAAATTTGTGGCAGAATCATCGATTTTTGTCATGACATCTGCTTGCTGATGAGGGCTTTCAATTTCAAATAGCTCTTCATCAAGAACGATATGTTGTAATTCTCCGGGTTCATTTTGTAAAACCATACTTCGGACAATTGCATTTTCAAGCATACGTACATTGCCTGGCCATGGTGCTGACATCAATTGTTTCAAAGCATGCTTACTTATACCACTGATGGTTATTTTTATCTCATCTTGGTGTTTATCAATAAAATAGCGAGCTAAAACAGGAATATCTTCTGTCCGTTCACGTAGTGCAGGAAGTTTTATTAATCCCACATTTAATCGATAAAACAGATCACTGCGCATTTTACCGTTTTTTAAAAGATCAGTTGGTGATTCGTTCATGGCGGCCACAATGCGAACATCAGAATGCAGTTCTTTATTGCCACCTAGTCGCCAGTAGGTTTTTTCTTGTAGAAATCGCAATAACTTGCTTTGCATTTCAAGTGGCATGGCGTTTAGTTCATCAAGAAATAGTGTGCCACCGTTAGCCAGTTCTAGATAACCTTGGCGATTTTCAGCTCCCGTAAAGGCGCCTTTAACAGTACCAAATAGTGTACTTTCAATTAGCGTAGTAGGCAGTGCACTACAATTGAGTGATATAAAGGCTTTATCTCGGCGGTCGCTAGTTTGATGAATTAAATGGGCGAAGAGTTCTTTACCGGTACCTGTCTCACCAACAATGAGTACCGGCACATCATTAGCGCCTAAAATATTCGTTTGATCAATGACCGATTGCATTTTTTGAGATACAAATACGATTTCGGGAAGTGATTGTTCTTTACTGTGATATAAACGGCTGTTGAGTTTAAAAACTTGATCTTGTAATTGTCTTACATTAGATAAATTTCGACCGATTTCGATTGCGCCAATGATCTGTTTGTTATGATTGTAAAGTGGAACCGTGGTATGCAAATAATCGACAACTTTACCAACATGATTATAATAGCATTGATAATTATCCAGATATTCCTTACCTTCTAGCAAGGCTTTTAACATAGTACTATCTTCTTTTTGTAAATTAGGATAAACTTTAAGCAATGGTTTTCCTATAGCTTTATCTTGAGGATAGCCATCGAGTTCTGCACTTTCCTGATTGTAGTAAATATATTTACCTTCTTTATCAATAATGGCCATTGGCTGATGTATTAGATCAAAAAAATGTTTAAATATTTCCAATGATTGTAATAATTCAGGATCAACTGTCATGATATTAGTACCTTATAAAATTTGGATTATTGCTTAATAGCATACTTTTATTTAAATACCTTTCGACTATCACTAAAAAATGACAAATTTTTGTCATAAAGACATGTTTTTAACTTAATGACAAAAATTGTTGCTAGATTGTTTAGTTTAACTTATTGATTATTTGTATTATTAAGTTGGCATGCTGATTGCATTACAAGAGAAAAGCCATTTTACTTATTTTCTTATGTACTTTTTGAGTACTCATTAACTGGAGGTCATATGTCCGACAAAATTATGTCAAATTATAACAAATTACGTCACGATCTTATAACTAAAGATCGTCGTTTTAGTGCTGAAAACGGTAAATTATGTTTTGATGGCGTTAATTTAGAAGAGTTAGCAAGAAAATATCCAACGCCTTTTTATGTGTTTTCTGAAAAAGAAATTGATCGTAATGTTCAAGAAATTAAACAAGCATTCAAAGCGCATCCAAAAACAAAAATTTTCTATGCTTCTAAAACTTGTTCTGTTATGGGCGTACTCAAAGCCATTAAAGATGCGGGTATTTACGCTGAAGCAAACTCAATGTTTGAAGTACGTAAATGTTTAGAGATTGGTTTTCCGGGTAGCCAAATCGTGTTTAATGGTGTGGTAAAAAAACCAGTTGATCTTGAATATGCCATTAAAAATGATCTGTATATTATTAACGTCGATAGTTTATATGAACTTGATATTATCGATGAAATATCAAAAAAATTGAAAAAAGTGGCGAATGTGTGTGTACGTGTTGAACCGAATGTACCATCAGCAACACACGCTGAATTAGTTACTGCTTATCATGCTAAGTCAGGTATCGATTTAGAACAAGCAGAAGAGACTTGTCGCCGTATTCTTGAAATGCCTTATGTCCATTTACGTGGACTACATATGCACGTTGGGGATCAGGTACCGGAAGCTGAACCTTTTGCGAAAGCAACCAAAGTACTTGTTGATGAATCTCGCCGTTTAGAAGAGGTGTTAGGAATCAAGTTTGATTTAATTAATGTAGGGGGTGGTATTCCTGTTCCTTATAAATACGATGACGAAAACGGTAACCCATTACAAGACAATATGTATGCCGGTATTACTGCCCAAGATTTTGCTGATGCAGTCATTCGTGAAGTACATAAATGGCGTACCGATGTTGAAATCTGTATTGAACCTGGTCGAAAAGTTACCGGTTCAGCTGGGGTGCTATTAACAGAAGTTGCCTGTGAAAAACGTAAAACGAATTATGATTTAGACGGTAACATTGAAGAACATGTTGAATGGAAATTTGTTGATGCAGGTTATAGCGTGTTATCTGATAGTCAACATTTCGATTGGTTCTTCTATGTTTATAATGCATCTCGAATTAATGAATCACATGATGAATATATTAAATTAGCCGGTCCTTTGTGTGATGGTGGTGACTACTATCATGTTGGTGTTAAAGGTGAAGAGTTCTTATTACCTAAAGATACCGACATTGGCGATATTATTGCTTTCCTTGATGCTGGAGCTTATACCATTGAAAGTCAGACAGTCTATAACAATCGCCCTCGTACGTCGGTTGTGATGATAGACAAAAAAGGCAAAGATCGCTTGATTCGCCGTGAGGACACTTACGAAGATATGGTTGGATACGACATCTATTAATCATGATCTATCTGGGGCACACGTTGCCCCAGATATTACAATGTGAGGTTATTATGAGTGATTCTAAAGATTCAAGTTTGCTCGGTATCAAAGACATTGTATTTATGAATGTCATTGCGATACTGAGTTTACGACAAATTCCTAACGTTGCTCCTTATGGCGCATCAGCAATGGTGCTTTGGCTCATTGCGGCATTTTGTTTGTTTTTTCCATTAGCCATGGTGTGTGGTGAACTTTCAACAGGTTGGCCAAAAGATGGCGGGATATTTGTTTGGGTTAAAGAGGCATTTGGTAAGCGTATCGCTTGGATTGTAGTGGTTTGTTTTTTATTTTCCTGTGTACTCTTCTTCCCATTGATGTTGCAATTTGGTTTTACGGCTATTGGTTATATGTTTAGTCCCGAATTAGCCCAAAATGAAGTATTTATTGGGGTGGGATCCATGGTGGTCTTCTGGATTTTAACATTGATGAATATTCGGGGATTAAAATGGACTAAGATTATTAATAGCGTGAGTGCTTGGCTTGGTGTATTTATTCCCGCAGCGATTATTGTCTTACTCGCGATTGTTTGGTTATTGACTGGTCATCCAATGGCAACCGATTATACGCATTTAAGTGATTGGATTCCTGATTTAGGCAGTTGGGATACGATTGTGTTTTTATCCAGTATGATGTTTGCGTTTGCTGGGCTTGAAGTGGCGCCAATGATTGCCGGGCGTACACGTGATCCACAACGTGATTTTCCAAAAGCGATGGCTGTGTCAGCAATTGTTATTGTTGGTATTTATATGATTGGCTCTTGGGCTATCAATACATTATTACCAGCCGAAGATACTGATATTGTTGCTGGCGTTATGCAAGCGATGCAATCTGCTGCCAATGTATTACATATGCCTTGGTTGTTACCTGTTATGGCAATATGTTTATTCTTTGGTGCTTTAGGACAAATTAACTCATGGTTAGTTGGGCCAATCTATATGCTACAAGAAGCCTCTAAAGAGGATAATTTGTTGGGTGAGCGTGTAGGTCGTTTACATCCGGTTTATCAAACACCGACATTTGCACTGGTTGTTCAAGCAATCATCGTAACTGTACTTTGCTTCTCAACATTTGTATCACCAAGTATTGCTGCAGCTTATTGGATGTTGACGGCGTTGACAACAATTTGCTATTTCATTCCTTACTTAGTGATGTTTATCGCTTACTATCGATTACGAGTGACTCAACCTGATGTACCACGTAGCTTTAAAATTCCGGGTAAAGTGTTACCAGTGGTATTACCCGCTTTAGGGTTCTTATCTACACTATTTGCTGTGATTTTAGTCTTTATACCACCAGCTCAAATCGATATGGGTGGATACGTTGAGTATATTGCTAAGATAGTTGGTGGCGCTGTACTTGCGATTGTATTAGCAGAATGGATATATCATCGTGCTCAAAAACGCAATCGTTTGCTCGAACAGTAAGGTATAGAGGAGTAAAGCATGTACAAACCCATATTGGAAATTGATTTACGCAAATTAAAAGAAAATGCCCGTGTTGAGAAAGACATTTTAGCTAAACACGGCATTGAAGTCATGGCTGTCAATAAAGTATTTGATGGCTGCGTCGAAACAGCGAAAGCTGTATTAGATGGTGGTATTGATGTTATTGCTGAATCAAGAACTTACAATTTAAAAAAACTCAAAGAGGCTTTAAATTGTAAAACGTGTTTATTACGTAGTCCTTGTTTAAGTGAAATCAGCGACGTTGTGAAATATGCGGATATTAGCTTAAATAGTGAAAAGCAAGTCATAACGGCTTTATCTGATGAAGCCGTTAAACAGCGAAAGATTCACCAAGTGTTGCTCATGGTGGATATGGGGGATTTACGAGAAGGTATCTGGTTTGAGCATCTTGATGAGATTATTGATACCGTCAATCTCATTCTTTCGTTACCGGGTGTTGAGCTTTATGGGCTTGGCACCAACTTTAACTGCTATGGAACCGTTTTGCCTACGGTTAAAAATGGTGTTGATTTTTTACACATAGCACGCAAAGTAGAGGAAACTTGTGGTATTAAAATCAAATACTTATCTGCCGGTAATTGTACCAGTTACCATTTGTTAGATAAAGGTGTTTGGCCTAAAGGATTGAATCACATCAGAATAGGTGGTTTACATGAGTTTGGTATTGAATATGTCGATATGAAATATCTGGATGAATTTCATCATTCCAATAAACCTGTCGATAAAGCATGTAGCGATATCTATAAGCTATACGCACAAATTATTGAACTTAATAGTAAGCCAACCGTGCCTGTAGGGGAGCTTGGAGTCGATGCCTTTTTAAATAGTAAAACCTTTGTCGATCATGGTACTCGTAAACGTGCACTACTTGCTTTTGGTCGTCAAGATGTGCCGGCTGAAAACTGTGTACCTATCGATGATAGTATTACGGTTTTGGGGCAAACCAGTGATCATACCATCGTTGATATTGAAGATGTGTTAGAAACACTGAAAGTAGGTGATATGATTGGTTTTGAACTCGATTACACAGCCTTACTTATGGCATGTCAAACGAATGGTGTAGAAAAACGGTTTATTTATTAATTCGTGTTAGCTGCTGGTTTCCAGCAGCTTTTTTACCTTACTAGGCGGTTTACATGGCAACATCTGAATATCAAGGAAGTTCCTATCCGAGTACCACTAGTTTAAAAAAGAATTTAAAAAATCGGCATCTGTTGATGATCTCTTTGGGTGGTTCGATTGGTACCGGATTATTTATTGGTATTGCAGCACCACTTAGCACAGTTGGTCCGCTAGGGACGATTATCGCTTATTTGATGGCTGGTTGTATTATGCTCTCCACCATGCTCTGTTTAGGTGAGCTTTCATGCGCATTTCCGCATGCCGGTTCTTTCCAGCACTATGCGTTAATGTTTATACCTAATCCCATTTGGAGCTATACTATAGGTTGGTTATATTGGTTAAGTTGGGTGCTGTCGATGGCGGCTGATTTAACGGCGGCATCAATTATTGCTCACCAATTTATCACTTCTATTCCTATTTATCTGTTTAGTCTAATTATTTTAATTGTTTTAACCTTTGTACATCTCACATCGGTACGAGCTTACGGCGAAAGTGAATACTGGTTTTCAACAATAAAAGTTCTGGCAATTATTGCTTTTATTGGGACAGGTATTTACTTGCTATATCATCAATATGCTGACACCCATGTGCTACCAACATTGAAAACAGAAAACGGATGGTTTCCTAACGGTTTTTCAGCGATTTTTGTCTGTATGACGATTGTCACTTACTCTTTTCAAGGCGTTGAATTGATAGGAAGTGCAGCAGGGGAAGCCCAATCACCGCAAACCGTTTTACCTAAAATAATTACAGGTGTCGCTTTTAGAATCATCCTATTTTATGTTTTAGCAATTGCAGTTTTGGCACTCGTTTATCCCTATGGTAATGCACAAGAAGAGATAAGCCCTTTTGTTTGGGTATTTACGCAAGCAGGCATCAATTTTGCATCTTATGTCATGTTATTTGTGATTTTTTGCGCCGCTATATCGGCAGCTAATTCTGCAATTTATGCCAGTTCTAGAATGTTATGGTCAATGTCTCAGGATAATTTAGCACCAAAATATTTTGCAGAGGTGAATAGGCGGGGAGCGCCAACCAAAGGAATATTGTTTATATCCATTATTGCGCTGGTATCATTATTTTCAAAGTATATTGCTGCGGAAAAACTTTATCTTTATTTGGTTGCAGCGACAGGGCAGGTTGGATGTTTTGCTTGGATTATTATCGCTTGGTGTCAATTTCAGTTTCGTCAAGGGGTCAATAAGGGGAAATATCCGCAAGAGACCATTAAATTTAAATCACCATTTTATCCATGGCTTGCGATCATTTCGATGGTGATTAATACGATTATCATTATTGGAGTTTGGTTTGGTGAATCCGGTTATTTTATTTTTATATCGGAATTGGTATTAATTATGATTATTATCAGTTCGTATTTTTTCTTCAAAAAAAGAAAATTAATTATGCCCCATGCAAATGACTAAACTATTTGGTTAAATAAGATTGGTGTAATCACTCACTACCGTAAACGTAGTAGTGATTACCGAGAAGATAACATCTGACCTTTGTCATTATCTAATATATTCAATGATCTGACTAATTAAGATTTAAAATTCCGGCGACGCCAGTAAATACGACTTGGGCAGCAATTGCTGAAATCAATAATCCAGTTAATTTTGATAAAATTGCAATTCCGGTATTTTTTAAAACTTTAGCGATGGTTTTAGAGCATAATAACATGACATAAATACCACTTGATGCAATGAATAGTGATAACGCACCAATTAAATTTTGAATTAAACCATCTGAACTTGTTCCTAATACGATAATTGTACCAATTGATGCAGGCCCCATACAAAGAGGGATAGCCAAAGGAACAACACTAATATCATCATCGCTATTAATTTTATTTTTGTCAGGCGAATCGTTCATTAATGCCACTGCCGTTACAAAGAGTAATGCACCCGATCCAATTCGAAATGCATCGAGAGTAAAGCCAAAAATACTAAACATCGCATTACCGAAAAAGAATAGCACAATGCCAATAATAAACACGGCACAAGACGTTTTACGTGCGGTTTTTCGACGTGCTTGTTCATCATACAGTTTTGTACCACTCAAAAATGCACTTAATACAGCAGGTGGTGTCATTAATGCAAATAATTTTATTGTTGTGGCAAGAATCTCAACAAGATAGTTAGCCATAGTATTACCTTTTATTCGACCAAGATATTGCTTGAATTGTGTCAACGATAGCTGGTGGGAAAAAAATATTGGTTACACATAAAAACGGTCACCTTAATGGTGACCATATTTTATTTAATCTATTTTAATCGTTTTTTATTGTTAATCAATAAAAACTAGTTTAGGCGCTCTTTAATACGAGCCGCTTTACCACGAAGTTCGCGTAAGTAGTAAAGTTTAGCTTGACGTACTTGACCACGACGTTTCACAGTAATTGAATCAACAATCGGTGAATGAGTTTGGAATACTCGTTCAACACCTTCGCCATTCGAAATTTTACGTACTGTAAATGCAGAATGTAAACCACGATTGCGAATTGCAATAACCACACCTTCATATGCTTGAAGACGTTTTTTGTTACCTTCAACAACCCATACTTTTACTTCAACCGTATCACCCGGGCGAAAAGACGGGATGTCTTTTTTCATTTGTTCTTGTTCTAATTGCTGAATAATTGCATTTTTCATAATATTATCTCTTACTAGTTATACTGAAATCTTAATGGCTATGTTTATCCTGATATTCACGTTGAAACTCAGCGAGTAAACATTGCTCTTCATCAGTCAGAGCTAGATTTTCAAGAAGATCTTCTCTTCTTAACCAAGTTCGTCCAAGGGATTGTTTTAATCGCCAACGACGAATCGCTTCATGGTGACCAGACATTAACACGTCAGGCACCGCCATTCCATCTAACACCTCAGGTCTGGTATAGTGAGGACAATCAAGTAAACCGTTAGCAAAAGAGTCTTCTTCTGCTGATGATTCATGATTTAACACGCCGGGAATAAATCTTGCCAGTGCATCAATCATCGTCATTGCCGGTAATTCACCACCACTCAATACGTAATCTCCAATTGACCATTCTTCGTCAATCTCGGTTTGGATCACGCGTTCATCAATACCTTCGTAACGTCCACAAATCAAAATTAATTTTTGATTTTGTGACAATTCGCAAACGCCTTGTTGGTTCAATTTGCGCCCTTGTGGGGAAAGATAGATTACTTTTGTATTGTCACCTGCTACAGCTTTCGCTGCATGAATTGCATCCCTAAGGGGTTGTACCATCATTAACATACCCGGCCCACCACCATAAGGTCTGTCATCGACAGTCTTATGCTTATCATGCGCAAAGTCGCGCGGATTCCAATAATTTACTGTTAACAGCCCATTTTTTACAGCTCGACCAGTTACGCCATAACAGGTAATGGCTTGAAACATTTCGGGAAAAAGGCTAATTACGCCAATCCACATAGTGTTACCTTACCAATTAAAAAGCAGGATCCCAATCGACCACAATCATTTTTGTTGTTAAATCAACTTGTTTAATAAATTGTTCTTCAACAAAAGGGATTAAACGTTCTGTTGCTCCAAATGCATCTTTTAGATTTGCTTTTACCACCAATACATCATTAGAGCCGGTCTCCATTAAATCAGTGACCTGACCTAAATCGTAACCGTTGACTGTTTTTACTCGGCACCCAATCAGATCTTTCCAATAAAAATCACCATGATTCAGTTCAGGCAAATTTTCAGCATCGACAAACACTTCAATGTTGGTTAATGCATTGGCTTGATCACGATCGTCAACACCTTTGAGTTTCACAATCATATCTTGATTATGGGGTTTAAAGCTTTCTACGATTACCTCTTGCCATTTTCCAGCTCGCTGGATATACCAAGGTGTGTAATCAAAAATACTATCTGGAAATTCTGTAAACGAAAAAATTCTGAGCCATCCACGAATGCCGTAGCTTGAACCAAGTTTACCAACAACAATGAAATTCTCAGTATTCATTTTACAGTGACTATCTATTACTTAATTAAGCAGCTTTTTGTGCTTGTTTGATCAATGAATTAACACGATCAGAAACAGTTGCACCTAAACCAACCCAATGATTTACGCGATCAAGATCTAAACGTAATTCTTCTGCTTTACCTTGTGCAATTGGATTAAAGAAACCAATGCGTTCGATAAAACGACCATCACGTGGGTTACGGCTATCAGTGACAACTACTTGATAAAAAGGGCGCTTTTTAGAGCCACCACGAGCTAAACGAATAGTTACCATAACATCCTCTTAAATTAAAAAATAATCTTTTTCCTGCCCAACATGGACAGAATCAAAGCCCCAGAATTATACTCCTTCTGGCAAAAAGTGCAATGACTGATTATGATTGATAGAGACAAGATAGTATATAATAGATTCAATTAAAAAATGAATAGACAAAATAGCATTCATTATCCGTTGTCACCCTCACCATGAATAACGCTAGAATAATTTATAATATTTTGGATATTAGCATCGATTATTTTTGACTTGGTTTGCGAGTAAATGCTCGCTTTAAAACACCAAAAAAACCTAATGATTTTACCATTTTGTCACCACCAATATAAACTCGGATTGCTCTTAATACGTCTTTAGGATTTTTTGAGGCAAAGGTAAAGGAGCCATTTTGTTTCGTGTGGATAGTATAACGTGGTATCCATTTTCCCCCAAATAAGACGGATGCAGAAACATATTCGACTTCTTGCCATGGGATTTGGATGTATTTACGTGCATCTCGCTGATGATAAAATTCCAACGCTTTATTTCCAATCATAATTTGTCCATACTCGGTAAAAGCTGTAAATGCGGTAGCTTTAATGGTTAGGTCTATTTTGGAGTTTAATGATTGAACCATTTATATGACTTCCATATTAATACTAAAGTTAATTTATTGTTTTTTTATGATGTGAACAGCCAAAACCTTTGGACTCAATTATTCAAATATTTTGATAAAAGATAAAAAAGCATAATTTAAACAGTAAATTATGCTTTTTATCGATTACTTAAAGTTTGAACTTATAGAAGACCAATCACATGTCCTACAATCCCGACAATAAAGAGTCCGAGGATTATTAAGATTGGTGATACTTTTTTACGTAATAACCACATGCATAAAAAGGTTAAAAGTAACGGAACCAGTCCTGGTATCAGTTGGTCTAAGTTATTTTGTAAGGTGGTGACCTTTTCTTGAGTAAGGGATAACCCTGCTTGCATTTGTTGTAATGCGGTTTGAATGCCTTCTGAACCAGTTGGTAAGTGATTCCAATCAATAAAAGTACCGTCGGCCATTTTAACTTTTGAAACGACTGGTTGGAAATTAATTGATACCCACCTTTGTACCAAGGCCGCCAGAATAAACATCCCTAAAATGGAAGCACCTTTGGTAATTTTTTGCAGTAAGCCACCCGATAAATTATCGGTAATTTTAGAACCTGTACGGTAACCAAACTCTTGGGTGTACCACATAAAACTCCAACGGATAATATTCCAAAGTATAAAGAATAAAATTGGTCCCATAACACTGTGACTAAGTGCAAGTGATGCGCCAAGCGCACCAAGCATTGGTCTTACCGTAAACCAGAACACGGGATCACCAACTCCGGCTAAAGGTCCCATCATCCCAACTTTTACACCTTGGATGGCAACATCATCAACAGCAGCACCATTAGCACGTTCTTCTTCGAGAGCAAGCGTTACACCAAGAACTGGTGAAGCTAAATAAGGGTGAGTGTTAAAGAATTCTAAATGGCGTTTAAGTGCTGCTGAACGATCTTCTTTGGTGGTATAGAGTTTTTTTATTGCAGGGATCATTGAATAGACCCAACCACCATTTTGCATACGTTCATAATTCCAAGAACCTTGGAGAAAGGTTGAGCGCCAAGCAACCGCTAAACGATCTTTTTTGCTTAATTGAATTTTATCAGTCATTTTTTTACTCCAAGTACCTAGTAATCATTTAAAATATCGTCAAGTGGATCACCTTTGCTTCCACCATTTGATGAATTGCCACGTTCTGAAAGGCTAAGATAAATCATTGCTAATGCAATACCTAATGCACCTAACGCAATAAGGGTTAATTCTGAGATAGCCGCAACCACAAAACCGATGATGAAGAATGGCCAAACTTCACGATTTGCCATCATATTAATTACCATGGCATAACCCACAGCAACGACCATACCACCACCAATTGCCATACCTTTTGTTAACCATTCAGGCATAGATTCTAATACGCCTTTTACTGTTTCGGCTGGAATAAATAATAGCGCAGCTGCCGGAATGGCAATTCTTAAACCTTGTAAGCAGATACCTAATATTTGTAATAGTTCAATTTTACGGATATTACCTTCTTCTGCCGCTGCATCCATCATATGTACTAAAGGTACCGCAATGGTTCGGACAATCATTGTTAAAAATAATCCAGCAACCGCTAAAGGAATGGCAACAGCAATAGCTGTTGATACGCCTGCTTCACCTTGTCCACCTAAGACTAAAATGATGGACGAAGCCACAGAGGCTAAAGCGGCATCGGGTGCAACGGCGGCACCAATGTTAGCCCAACCTAAGGCTATCATTTGTAATGAGCCACCCAAATAAACACCCGCTTCAAGATTACCGGTCACCAAACCAATTAATGAACAGGCAACTAACGGTTGATGAAATTGAAACTGATCTAAAATACCTTCCATTCCTGCCAGAAAGGCAATAACTATCACTAAAATGATAGCAACAATTGATAATGTCATAATATAACCTCTTGTATAAGTCCTAATTCTTTTGTGCTGCTAATTCTTCTTTCGCTTTTTTCAACAATTCATCCATATTACTATTAGAATCATTAGGTACTTTGCGAACATCAAATTTAACGTGTTTTTCTTTTAATTTTTCAAATGTTTCTACATCATCCGCATTCATTGACAGCACTTTATTTACCATTACTTTACCGACAGAGTGCGCCATTGAGCCAATATTAAGGGTATCAATGTCGACCCCGCCTTCAATAGTTCGTAATACATCTTGTGGGTTTTCGAATAGTAATAATGCTTTAGTATTGCCAAATCGTGGATCGCGCGAAACTTCGATGATTTTTTTAATCGGCACGACATTTGCTTTTACCCCAGGAGGCGCGGCTTCTTCGATCAGTTTTTTTCTTAATTCATCTTTCGATACTGAATCCGATACCACGATGATACGATTAGGATTGGTTGATTTTGTCCAAGCGGTGGCGACTTGACCATGTAATAAACGAGAGTCAACCCGAGCCAAGACAATTTTCATTTTACCATCACCTAGAACGGTGCCTTCAGGTATGGTATTCGTTTGTTGAGTGGCAGTGGTGCTTGCAGCAGGTGCTTCAACTGTTGCTTTAATTCCTTCTTTCGCTGATTCTAAGATTGCGACGGCAATTTCTTTAGCTGTTTCCATTGAAAAACGAGATGAATAAGCTTCAATAAGCATCGGCAGATTTAAACCTGCAACAATTGCCCAATTAGGGTGTTCACCACATAGGTTATTGGCTTGATTAAATGGCGTGCCACCCCATAAATCAACTAAAAAAAGTACTTCATTTTGATCGTCGAATGTTGCTATTGCGGCTAACATTCGTTCTTTTAAACTCTCCGGGCTATCACTTGGATGCAAGGTTACAGCTTGCACGTTTTCTTGCTCTCCAAAAATCATTGACCCAGATTGTAGAATCCCTTCTGCAAACTCACCATGAGTTGCTAGAATAATTCCTACCATACAACTACCTCCCAATTTTTATATTATATTCATAATATAAATGTCATAAATTTTTATCAAAAATTGATATTAAAAATTAACTATAAATAATATAGTCTGTAACTTTAAACAGGGCTGAAATTCGTGATATTAACGAACCAATATAAGTTTTATCTCGAATAGAATTATTGAAATAAATCCCCATTTTGTAAATAGCTTTTTTGCTTAAATAACTTTTTAATGGTTTATAAATTTCAAAATTTTCAATAATGAGATATTCAAGATATTTTTTTGCTAATTATCTTATTTGATCTAAACGTTTTATCAAGAATACATCATTTTATCCATAATGACTTATTATGATATCTAAGATCTAGTTCATGACTAAACCACCGACCATTTAATACCTCAGAAATAAGCGTTTTTTTTATTTCTGGTGGGATAGATTGATCGTTATCCATTTCATCAAGCACATCACGGTAAGAAAAATGTTGTCTTCCCATATAAACTATAGCTTTTTCTTTGTCGGCATTGATATAGAGTAGTCCCTTATCCGCATTATTATTTGTTGTTGACCAATTATTCCAATAAACTAAATCGTCACCATTAGGATCGCCGTTATAAATAAAATTATGAATATATTTTTTATAAATCTTACTGAGTTGTTTAGCGCCTTGAGTTTTATAGGCATTTGCTATTAACCCGTTATAATTTTCTGAATACGGATCCATCAGTGGTAAAAAAACACCATGAAAAGCACCATATAATCCCATTGGTAAGCCTACAATATTTTGATCCTCGCCGTATTTTATTTCCATACCATAAATTTTTGCTTTATAGGAAGGTGCCATTTTTTGGGCTGAGTCTGAAACATTAAATAAATCATATAATTTTCCGCCATATTTATTGGCGAATTGAAATGCTGTTAGCGTTTGTCCACTTGGTATACCATGATTAAAGGACGCACTAAAATAAGCCGAAGATTTAGCGAATAATGAAAATTCACCCGTACCGGTCAGCATGATCAATGGCACAGAATGATATTGATGCGTATTAAACCCTTCTTTGGGGATCACATAGCCGTCGTTATATAAATGCGGAAAGACACTCATTCTGATTCCGGCATTATTCATCAGTGAAACCAATCTTTCAGAAGATAGGCTATACAAATATGCTTTGACATCGGGATGATTGGTTAACAGCCAATGATAAGCTTGTTCTTCGGTCGGCTTTATTTTATCTTCAACAGCAAGTGGGGCAATAGCTTTGGCAAAGACTTTAATGCTATCTTCCTTATTTGCTATGGTCATACCACCACTAAAAGAGATCGCTTTTTGAAATTTATCTTTAAAAATAGGTGAGATTAACATCGCCATCACATCTCGTCCACCCGCTGAAAAGCCAGAGACAGTGATATTGTGAGGATTTCCACCAAAATAAGTAATATTGTCTTTAATCCAATCCAATGATTTTGCCATATCCAATAACGCATAGTTACCCGAATCTTCGAGTTTATCACCCGTTTGCAAGGCAGGAAGCGGATTAAATCCTAGTGGCCCCAAACGATAATTAATTGAGATAAAAATTGCATCCAAATCGGTTACCATGCCGTTGCCTGTCATCTCTTCTGCTTTTCCGATTTGGTTGTTTCCACCGTGAATATAAACGAGAACAGGTAAATTTTTTTTATTATTATTCGGTCGATAGATATTGAGATTTAAACTATTATCTGAACCAATGATGTTATTTTCATTGAGCTGAAATGCGATAGGACTTGCTTGAGTTGCATCAAATATACCTTCCCATGGTTCAGGGTCAATCGGTTTTTTCCATCTTAGCTCCCCTGAGGGTGCTTTCGCATAAGGTATGCCTGTCCACACGAGAACGTTGTTGAGGTTGTCGAGTTGACCTTTAACTAATCCAAATTGGGTTTTTATCAAAGTTGGATCCGAGATAGTGGATATCTTTGATAAATTGGAATTTGTTAAAAGCTGATGATTTTGACTATAGACAACCATTGGCGTTGATAGGATGAAAATACCAAGTATAGCGATATGAAATAGTGTTTTCCTCATACAATGTCCTTGTGTGTCTTTCAAAAATTGAATAAAAAATTAATATCAGAAATTAGCGAGAAGTGTATACATCCATGAAAGAAGTGATGAATTTACGCTTAATCTTACTAAATCATATTATTATAATTATCTCAGTGCACTGTTATGCCTGTAATATCCTGTTTAAATAAATGGTACAGTTTTTATATTTCTCTATTATGTAATAGATTGTCAATAATCCTAATTTGAAAATTAGACATAGATCATAAAAACAGACCATTTATGTTTATTTTTTCTATAACTATCTTATCAACTCGCCGATAGTGCTTTTCTGATAAAACCATTATTTTCTGATAATAATTTTTTTGCTTGATCAACATCAAAGTGACCGAGAATCATTAAAATAGCTGTTTTACAGTGTCTATCACTCTGCTTAAGCGCTAACATTGCCGTTTGTCGGTCACATTCAGTTGCTTGCATGACAATGGATATTTGTCGCTCAATTAATTTAGCATTAGTGGCTTCGACATCGACCATTAAATTACCGTAAACTTTACCAATTTTGATCATGCTAGCGGTGGTTAACATATTAAGGACAAGTTTTTGTGCTGTTCCGGCTTTCATTCTTGATGAACCCGTTATCACTTCAGCTCCTACAATTGGTGTGATGGCGACGTCTGCCAGATCAATCATAGGGGCATTGGGGTTACAGCATAAACTTATCACTGTTGCGCCAATTGATTTAGCAAATTGCATACCACCTATAACGTAGGGAGTGCGACCACTTGCAGCAATACCAACTAAAATATCATTGGCTGAAAAGTGAATATTTTTCAAATCAGTTATTGCTAATTCAGGATTATCTTCGGCATTTTCAACTGCTTTAAAAATTGCCGTTTGACCACCAGCAATCAATCCGATGACTTGTTGAGGAGGGGTGCCATAGGTGGGTGGGCATTCACTTGCATCTAAAATACCAAGCCGACCTGAAGTGCCGGCACCGAGATAAATTAAACGACCGTGATTTAAAAAAGTTTGACTAATCACATCCACTGCTTTAGCGATATTTGCTAACTCTTTTTCAACAGCAACGGCAACATGCTTATCTTCATTATTGATGATTTTGAGTATATCGATCGTCGAACAGCTATCAATTTTTTCGCTGTATGGATTACGACTTTCAGTTAACATTTTTGATAGATTTATTGGTTGCATACTTTTTTAATCCTAGCCACAGTAAAAAGATGACAATTGCAAATAAAGCGCCGAAACTAACGCCAATTGTTATTATCGAGATCTTAAAAGATACAGCAACAGTATAAAGACCCAACATAACCATCATTGTAGTATATTCACTTAAATTTTGTACGGAAATGACACTGCCTGCACCCACAAGATCTTTACCCGTTTTTTGAATTAATGCATTTAAGGGTACTAAAAAGAATCCGCCTAACGCACCAATAACAATTAATAATACATAACAAGCAATAAGGTTGCTTTGTAAAGTGAATGCGATAACGGCAATGCCCATCATAATACCTGCCGGAATGCAACGTAACGTATTATTGATTGAGATCAGTAAGCTGGCTAATCCTGCTCCAATAACAATACCGATAGCAACGACTGCATTTAGATTTGTTGGTGTTGCGATATCAGTAATGTTTAAAACAGCTGGTACCCAAAGGATTAATAAAAATCGTAAGGTAACTCCCGCCCCCCAGAATAGACTTGTGCCTAATAAAGTATATAAAACAAGTTTATTATTGAGAATAATGTGAACGGTTTTACTAAAATCTTTTATCATACCCTTTATATTCCATTGAATATCTTTTCTGGCAGCAGGGAGTTTAGGAATAAAAATATTAGCAATAACAGCAAAACCATACATTAATACACATGCAAGTAAGGACGCACTGACATTCATATCGGCAAGATGTCCACCAGCAAGTGAACCCAGTAAAATAGCCGCAATAGTGGATGCTTCTATCAATCCATTCGCTTTGACTAAATTATTACCTGAAGTCAGTTCGCCTAAAATGCCATATTTAGCAGGCGAATAACCCGCTGCACCAACACCTACTAAAAAATAGCCAATAAAAGGGTTGAAATTAAGACAGATACAGGCTGCGCCTAATAGCTTCATACCATTTGAAATCATCATGACTTTTCCTTTAGACATACAGTCTGCAAATTGACCAACAAAAGGAGAAAGGATGATAAAAGGAATCACAAAACCGATTTGTAGTGCTGACTCACTCCATTCTGGGTACTGAAGTTTTCTGATATAGGCAAGAATAGCAAAGAATATTGCATTATCTGCAAATGCCGAAAAGAATTGCGCCAGCATGGTTGCCACCATGCCTTTGCTTAATAGTGAATTGTGGTTCATGTGATATCCTTATGCTATTCGCCAGCCATTTTTCGAAGTGTGATAAAGTCTATTTTTCCTGTTCCAAGAAGTGGAAGTTCTTTAACAACACGAATATCACGAGGAACGGCTAAAGCAGGAATACCAAGTTCTTGTGCTGTTTGACTTAGTTGTTCACGATCTAACTTGGTTGAAGTTGTGAAAAGTACAACTGCTTCCCCTTTTGCTGCATCAGCTTTTACTGTTGCACCATGCATTGCATCGGGATCCACTTTTTTAGCGAGTGCCTCTACACTCTCTAAAGAGACCATTTCACCTGCTATTTTGGCAAATCGTTTTAGTCGTCCTTTAATGGTGATAAAACCTTCATCATCAATTGAAACGATATCACCAGTATCGTACCAACCTTGTTCAGCTTCACCGTTTTCATCTATGGCGACAGGTGGTTCAAGGGTGCCTGGATTTTCAACGCGCAAATAACCTTTCATCACGTTTGGCCCTTTAACTTGTAACTCTCCTCCCTCACTAATGCCAGGTATATGAATTAACCGTGAAGTCATCCCCGGCAATAAACGACCAACTGTGCCATTTTTAAATGCCATAGGTACATTGAGGGCAACGACCGGTGCACATTCGGTGACGCCATAACCTTCTAAAATACGAATGCCATATTTATCTTTCCATAGTTCTCGTACTGGTTCTGATAATTTTTCAGCGCCAGCTACCACATAGCGTAAACGCATAAAATCAAATGGGTGGGCATAGCGAGCATAGTTAGCTAAAAAAGTTGGTGTACCAAATAGAACGGTACAATTTTGGTCATAAATAATTTCTGGTACCATTCGATAGTGTAATGGGTTTGGATATAAAAATGTACGACTACCTGAAAAAAGCGGTAAAAATAAACCAGCTGTGATACCAAAAGCATGGAACAACGGTAACGCAGACATAAATCGATCGGCTGGAGTAGGATCAATGACCGATCGAATTTGTTCAACATTAGCAAGTAGACTACCATGCGTATGCACAACCCCTTTAGGGTTACCCTCAGAGCCTGATGTAAAAAGAACAAGTGCTTCATCATCACTCGTTTGATTACATTCAACAAAACGTGGAATATATTGATTCACTGCCACATAGAGCTTATCTTTTAAAGTCAAACTACTACGTAAATCTTCCAGAAAATACCACTTAATGCCTTTGATCTCATCTAAGAGATAATCGAGTTTACCTTTTTGAATAAATTTACGCGACGTGACAATGGATTTAATTTCGGCGGCAGTAATTGCACAGGTTAATCCCTTTGTACCAGCAGTATAATTAAGCATGGCAGGTACTCGGTTTTTCACTAATAAACCGAAAATAGTCGCAACGGTGATTGTGGCATTGGGGAGTAAAACACCCACTCGTTCTTTTTTCTCGGTAATTTTTTCGATAATGCAACTTACACCAATAATTTGCTTAAGTAAATTACGATAAGATAATTCGGACGTTGTCGGGTCTTGTACTGTTCTTGATTTTGTCCCGTAGCGAACTTGTGCTTCAAGTAATGCTTCAAATAGTGTTAATTTAGGACGGCTTGCCAAACGAGCATTCATCATGATTTGATGCAATTTTTCACCCGCTATATAGCGTTTGTCTTTTGCTTTAGGCACATTTGGCATTGGAATTGTGGTCGGTTCAAGTACATGAATCGTTATTTTAGGAAATAAGCGACGTTTAAACAGTCCTTTTAGGCGGCTAGTTAATGTGAACTCTGCTCCTTCAATCCAGACTGGTACAATTGTTGCTTTCGATCGAGCCGCTACAAAAGCCGCTCCATCATAAATTTTCATTAATGACCCTGTTACGGTGATTCTTCCTTCAGGGAATATGACTATCGGACGTCCTTTTTCAATTTCGCGTACTAAGCGTTTAATCGCCATAGGATTAATCGGATCCATCGGCACAAAATCCACGTACCGTTTTGCTAAACGAACTAACCAGTGATCAATATAACCTGAATAAATGGCAAACACGGGTCTAACAGGTAAGAAAACACCGATTAGAAGACCATCAAGAAAGGAAACATGGTTAGGAGTGATAAGCAATCTTTCTTGCTTTAAGTTTTTTAGGTTACCATAAATTTTGACATGAAAAAGAAACTTTAAAATAACCCTTAATATATTGAATAACATCTTAATTCTCAATTTCCGTGCAAAATTGCACCTTGTCATAATAGTGAAAATAGAGGAAATACACAAGATATGTTGTTTATTTTGAATTTATTATGAATAATCTGAACATGATTAATGATTTTCTTTGGTTAGTTATCTAAAAGTTAGACAATGCCTATAAAAAACGTAAAATAAATCATAAAAAAAGGTCTGGAGTGAAAATGTTAATTTTATCCGCAAATGATATTCAACATGTTTATAGTATGAAAGATGCCATTGAGGCAGATAAACAAGCTTTAAAAATCTATACCCAAGGAGATAGTGAAGTGCCTTTACGTATCAATTTTGATATGGAGAAAGGGCAAAGTTTATTTATGCCCGCGCATATAAAAGGTAAGGATATCGTTGGCATTAAAATTGTGTCTGTATTTCCGGATAATCCTAAATTGGGTAAACCCTCCGTACCAGCGCAAGTGATGATGTTAGATCCTTTAACTGGGGAAGTTTGTGCCATTTTAGATGGTACTTTTGTAACTCAACTTCGTACAGGGGCGGTACAAGGTGCGGCAACCGATCTTTTAGCAAGAAAAAATGCTCGACGAGCAGTATTAATTGGAACAGGAGGTCAGGCAGTATCACAATTAGAAGCCATGTTAACCGTTCGGGATCTTACTGATGTAGCTATTTACGATATCGATGAACAAAAAGCGAAACAATTTACGGAAGCGATGAAAAAACACTTTTCACATTTTTCAGCCAATCTCTATTTTTCGCAAAATTTTGATGAAGACATTGGTCAAGCAGATATTATCACCTCAGTGACAACATCTAAAGTGGTCACATTTAATGGTGATATCGTTAAGCCTGGTACTCATATTAATGGTGTGGGTGCATATACCCCTGAAATGCATGAAATACCAAGTAATATTGTTGAAAAAGCGGACATTCGTGTACTTGATACTAAAGAGGGCGTTTTTGCCGAAGCAGGGGATATTATTGATCCAATTAACCAGAAACGTGTATCAAAAAATGATTTTTTTGAGTTGGGTGAATTAGTTACTGATTCGCAAAAATGTCGCCAAAACGATGAGCAAATCACATTATTTAAAACGGTGGGAACAGCCGTTCTCGATGTTTATGTTGGATATGATATTTATCTAAAAGCAAAAGAAAAGGGTATTGGAACAAATATATAAGCTAAAGATTAGAAAGAATAGCTCATTTTAATTACAACGTTATTTAATAGCGTTAATACAAAGTGATGATATAACGGTATTAAAAATTAACTTTTTAGTTCTTCTTTCTGTGATCGTCCGAGTAAGGTCATTGCCGCTTGTTTAGGATCTTTATGCTCGTATAGTACTTTATAAATTTGTTCAGTGATTGGCATATCCACATGATATTGTTTTGCAAGTGTCCAAACTTCTTTAGTATTTTTAAATCCTTCGACAACTTGTGCGATAATATCTTGTGCTTCTTGAATAGATTTATTTTGTCCCAGCAAAATACCGAAACGTCGATTTCGTGATTGATTATCCGTACAGGTTAATACAAGATCACCAAGTCCAGCCATGCCCATAAACGTTGCAGGATCTGCACCAAGCGCTTCGCCCAATCGCATCATTTCAGCCAGTCCACGTGTGATTAACGCTGTCCTTGCATTCGCACCAAAACCCAGCCCATCAGACAATCCTGCTCCTATCGCAATCACATTTTTAATGGCGCCGCCAAGTTGCACCCCAATAAAATCTTTACTGCTATAGACCCGAAAACTTTTACTACAATGAAATAAATTTTGTAACTCAGTTAAAAAATCATCATCCGTTGAAGCAACTGTTACCGCCGTTGGCAAACCTGAGGCAACTTCTTTAGCAAAAGTAGGGCCTGAAATGACAGCTAGGGGGATTTGATTGCCTAAAATTTCTCTGGCGACATCTTGCAATAAACGTCCGGTATTGACCTCAAGTCCTTTGGTTGCCCAAACAATTTTACTATCTTTGCGTAAATAGGGTTTTATTTGCTTTAAAATAGTACCAAAAGCATGGCTAGGTACCACTATGAGTAAGATTGGTGACGCTGAAACAGCTGTTTGCAGATCACTTTCAATGTGCAGTAATTCAGGAAAAGGAATATCAGGCAAAAATTGTTTATTTTGCCTGTCATGCTGTAAAGCCATCATTTTGTGTGAATTATGTCCCCACAATAATGTTTGATGACCATTACGTGCAAGTAAAATAGCTAAAGAGGTTCCGTAAGAACCTGCACCGATTACTGTGACAACAGCATGTTTTTCCATAATTAACCGTTAGATTTATCGTTCTAGATTAAATCACAATGATTATTGTAATGTTTCTGTTGATTCTTCTTCAACTGATTGTTGTTGCTGTTGAAGATAGTTCATAAATAACACGTCAAAGTTAACCGGTTCTAAATTAACTGGTGGGAAAGAACCTTTAATGACTAAGTTAGAAATTGTTTCTCGTGCATACGGGAATAAAATATTCGGACAGTAAGCACCTAAACAGTGTTGTAACTGTGCGTCATTGAATCCAACAAGTGAAAAAATACCTGCTTGCGTAACTTCACAAATATAGGCAACTTCGTCTTGTGATTTCATTGTTACTGTAATGCGTAATGCGACTTCATAAACATCATCATTTAAGGATTGAGATGATGTATTCAATTCAACATTCATGGCTGGTTGAAATTGTTTGGTAAAAACTTCAGGTACATTATTGGTTTCAAATGAAACATCTTTTGTATAAATACGTTGAATTGCAAATTGTGTTTCTGGTTGTTGTGTATTGTTTTGTTCTGTCATGATCTAACCTTATTTTAATATAGTTTTATTTTCTAACTAATGGTAAATTTTCGCCATTCCATCCTGCAATGCCATCTTTTAATGCAAAAACATTCAAGAAACCTTGTTTAACAAGTACTTCACCGATACCGGCTGATGATAGACCATTATCATCAACTAAAATAACAAAATTTTCTTTATGTTTTTCAATAGAATTTGCACTCGCATTTTTGATATCAATGGGGAGTATATTCAGGGAATCGGTAATATGCCCCTTTTTGAAACTATCAGCTGAACGCAGATCAATGATTTTAGCATTTTGTTTATTAATCAGATTGATTGCTTGAGCATTATTAATGATTTTAACTTTTGATAACTTACTTTTGATGGTTAATACAATGATTGCAATAAAAAGTACAATCCAACCTAAAGAAAGTAAAATATGATTTTTAACAAAAGGTATAATTTCGAGTGTAATAAAGTCCATACTTTTATAATTACCTAGTTTTTCAATATAAGAAGAGATTATAGCGATATTATGCACTGAAATACAGTACCTATAAGAAAATCTTGTGTTCCCCTAATTATCGAGCGTTAAATTGAGAAGATTCTTATTGAGATTTTAATTATTACAAGGATGATTGAATGCGTGAACGATTTCTTTTTAGCAAAATAAATGTGCAACGCCTTTTATTGGTGCATTCTAAGTGTTTTTATGCATTATTTTGGTGCATCAATGCTATTTGTGTTACTATTTAACCCGTAAATTCACTAGAATAACGTGACTTAAAACTTGGCATCATATTTGCATTAAAGAAAATAACTTGGCAAGAATGCCTTACGAACTGAACAATTATTTGTCCTCAACGGAGAAGATACATGTCTATACAAAAAGTATTAACACTAATTAAAGAAAATGATGTTAAATTTGTCGATTTGCGTTTTACTGATACCAAAGGTAAAGAGCAACACGTTACGATACCCGTTAGTCAAATTGATGCTGACTTTTTTGAAGACGGTAAAATGTTTGACGGTTCTTCAATTGCTGGTTGGAAAGGGATTAATGAATCGGATATGGTATTAATGCCTGATGCTTCAAGTGCCGTTATTGATCCATTTTTTGAAGATGTAACATTAAATCTCCGTTGTGATGTACTCGAACCTGCAACATTACAAGGTTATGATCGTGATCCACGTTCAATCGCAAAACGTGCTGAGGAGTTTTTAAAATCTTCAGGCATTGCTGATACCGTTATTTTTGGACCAGAACCCGAATTCTTTTTATTTGATGATGTTCGTTTTGGTTCACCGATGTCAGGTAGTTTTGTTCATATTGATGATATTGAAGCCGCTTGGAATTCAGGCACAAAATATGAAGAAGGTAACAAAGGTCATCGCCCAGGCGTAAAAGGCGGTTACTTCCCACTTCCTCCGGTTGATTCATCGCAAGATATCCGCTCAGAGATGTGTTTAATTATGGAACAACTTGGTTTAGTGGTTGAAGCTCATCACCATGAAGTGGCAACTGCAGGACAAAATGAAATTGCTTGTCGTTTCAATACATTAACTAAAAAAGCGGATGAAGTTCAAATTTATAAATATGTTGTGCAAAATGTAGCGCATATTTATGGTAAAACAGCGACATTTATGCCGAAACCGATGTTTGGCGATAATGGTTCAGGCATGCACTGCCACCAATCTTTAGCTAAAGATGGAGTTAACTTATTTGCCGGTGATAAATATGCTGGGCTTTCTGAAATGGCATTATTCTATATCGGCGGTATTATTAAACATGCTAAAGCTATCAATGCATTTACTAACCCTGCAACAAACTCATATAAACGTTTAGTACCAGGTTATGAAGCGCCTGTTATGCTTGCGTATTCTGCTCGTAACCGTTCTGCTTCAATTCGTATTCCGGTTGTGACTAGCCCGAAAGCACGCCGTATTGAAGTTCGTTTCCCTGATCCAGCAGGTAATCCATATTTATCATTTGCTGCGCAGTTAATGGCTGGTTTAGATGGTATTATTAACAAAATTCATCCTGGCGATGCAATGGATAAAAACTTATATGATTTACCACCGGAAGAATCTAAATTAATTCCACAAGTGGCGGGTTCACTTGAAGAAGCGCTTAATGCATTAGATGCTGATCGTGACTTTTTAACGCGTGGTAATGTCTTCACTAATGATACGATTGATGCGTATATTGATTTAAAACGTCAAGATGTTGATCGTGTACGTATGACACCACATCCAGTTGAATTTGAACTTTACTATAGTTTATAAATTTATCTAAAATTTAAACAGTTAATCCACCGTGTAAAGCGGTGGATTTTAATGAGGACGGAATACCGACGATGACATTTGATAGTGAATCTGATGCTGATCTTGTTCTCAACTCGATGATTACAAGTATTTTATTACTTGATAAAAATCTCAATATTGTTTACGCCAATACCGCTGCCCAACAGCTATTAGCACAAAGTCCCAAAAAGTTATTAGATAGTTATCTTCCTGATTTATTGAGTTACCATTCTTTAGATTTCGAGTTAATGCAAAGTTCATTATCCAAAAATCAAGGTTTTACGGATACTGAAGTGAATTTGGTGGTGAATAATGAATTGCATATCTTATCGTTAACGGCACAACCCTTAAGTAATGAACAGATCTTAATTGAAATGGCGCCTTTAAATAAACATAAACGGTTAAGCCAAGAACAGTTACAACAAGCTCAACAAAGTGCTGCTCGTGAACTTGTGCGAGGGCTAGCACATGAAATTAAAAACCCATTAGGTGGGCTTCGAGGTGCCGCACAATTATTATCACGAGAATTACCAAAAAATGAGTTGCAAGATTATACGCAGATTATTATTGAACAAGCAGATAGATTAAGAAATCTAGTAGATAGGTTATTGGGACCACAGCAACGCTTGCACCAAAAAGTACAAAATATTCATCAAGCGATTGAGCGAACTTATGCGTTATTATGCATCGAAAAACCATTAAATGTGACTATTTTACGGGATTATGATCCAAGTTTGCCAGAATTTATCCATGATTCAGAGCAGATCGAACAAGTTATTTTAAATATTGTGCGAAATGCTTTACAGGCTATTGGTACGAAAACAGGTACGATAACAATCAGAACGAGAACTGCCTTTCAAATTACATTGCATGGACAACGTTATCGACTATGTGCACGTATTGATATTGAAGATAATGGACCGGGGGTACCTGTTCATATTCAAGATACACTTTTTTATCCTATGGTAAGCGGTTATGAAGGTGGGACAGGAATCGGTCTTTCTATTGCACATAATATTGTTGATCAACATCATGGTAAAATTGAATTTAATAGTTGGCCTGGACACACTGAATTTTCTGTCTATTTGCCAATCAAACAATGAGGTAATTTAAAATGAATGTTTGGGTTGTTGATGATGATAGTTCAATTCGTTGGGTATTAGAAAAAGCACTTACCAATGCGCATTTTAATTGTATTAGTTTTGCAAACGGTCAAGATGTGATCGAAGCTTTGACTAATCAACTACCCAAACCAGCTGTACTAATTTCTGATATTAAAATGCCTGGCATCGATGGTCTATCATTACTTAATTATATCAAAGCACAATTCCCCCATTTGCCTGTCATTATTATGACAGCGCATTCTGATCTAGATGCTGCTGTCAATGCTTACCAAAAAGGCGCTTTTGATTATATTCCCAAACCCTTTGATGTGGATGAAATGATCCAACTTGTTGAACGTGCTATTGCACAGTCTCAACATTTACAAGTACCAAATTATCAACGTACTCATGTTACGGCAAAAGCATCAACAGGCATAATAGGTGAAGCACCGTCAATGCAAGAGGTATTTCGGATTATTGGACGCTTATCAAAATCTTCTATTAGTGTGCTGATTAATGGTGAATCAGGTACAGGTAAAGAGTTAGTCGCAAAAGCGTTGCATACTCATAGCCCTCGATCTCATTCACCTTTTATCGCACTTAATATGGCAGCGATTCCCAAAGATCTGATTGAATCTGAACTTTTTGGACACGAAAAAGGAGCGTTTACTGGGGCTGCACAAATCAGGCACGGACGATTTGAACAGGCTAATGGTGGAACCTTATTTTTAGATGAAATCGGTGATATGCCTCTTGATGTTCAAACACGGTTACTTCGAGTCCTTGCCGATGGACAATTTTATCGTATTGGTGGTTATTCCCCCGTAAAAGTTGATGTCAGAATTATTGCCGCAACGCATCAAGATTTAGAAGCAAGAGTGCGCGAAGGCAAATTTCGGGATGATTTGTTTCATCGCTTAAATGTAATCCGTATTTTATTGCCTCCTTTACGTGATCGTGCTCAAGATATTCCGAAACTTGCAGAGCATTTTTTATATACCACGGCTAAAGAGTTAGGCGTTGAAAGTAAAGTTTTTAGTCCCGAAGCGATGAGTGTTCTATGTAAATTTAATTGGCCGGGCAATGTAAGACAGCTTGAAAATACCTGTCGTTGGGTGACAGTCATGTCTTCTAGTAAAGAAATTTTAGTGCAAGATCTACCACCAGAGCTATTACAATTTCCGATGCCTAAAATTTCGGTTGGTCGTAATGATATAAGTTTGACATTAAACGACTCTCAAGTTGCAATGGATTGGCAATTTTTACTGGAACAATGGGCTAAACAATCGCTTGTCGCAGGAAAATCGAGCATTTTAACTGAGGCAGTGACAGAAGTAGAGCGTATTTTATTAAATTGCGCACTTAATTTTACCCGAGGACATAAACAAGAAGCAGCAAATTTATTAGGGTGGGGGCGTAATACTTTAACCAGAAAGTTAAAAGAGTTTTCAAATAAAAATGACAGTGATATTGGCTAATTAATCTATAAAATTTTGACATAACGCTATGTAAAGAAACGTTTTCTAATCATTTAACACTGACTTTAGATATTCTTTAAAGTTTATTGAACACTGAGTTGTTTTTAGATACAATTTAGTGAAAATGAGAATTATTTATCATTTGTAATGTTTCTATCTAAACAATAATCAGGAGTTCAAATGTATTCATTTATCAGAGTTAAATTTACCGTACTGTTTGCTGTATTGCTGTTAGTTGTTGGGTGTGATAATAATAAGAATAACCAAAAACCAGATTATTCTGATATTAAGAAAGATGCTCTGGTAATTAAACACGCTCAAGGCGAAGCACTTTTTGGGTATGTTCCCAAAAAAGTAGCTGTTTTTAACATTGCAACTCTTGATATTATTGATGCATTGAATATTCCAGTCTCAGCTGTACCACAATCAAATGTCCATTTACCTGATTTCTTATCTAAATATAGTGATAAGTCCTATACTAACATTGGGACTTTGTTTGAGCCAAATTACGAAGTACTTAGCTCTATCAATCCTGACTTAATTATAGCAGGTGGACGAGCAACAGATGCCTATCCAAAGTTGGAAAAATTAGCAGAAACAATCTCCTTAGATATTGATTCCAATAACTTCTTAGCGAGTTTAACTGAGCGAACTCGTCAATTAGGTTGGATTTTTGAAAAAGAGAAAGAAGCATCTAAATTGATTGAAGACTTTAATCAAAAAATTGACCAACTAAAATCGAAAACCAGTACAGCCGGTTCAGCATTAGTGATTATGATTAACGGTGGGAAAATGTCTGCATATGGCCCTAAATCACGTTTTGGATTTGTTTTTGATGTGTTAGGTTTCCAGCCAGCAACCACTTTCCAAGAAGCCGGTCGTCATGGGAATAGTGTTACTTCTGAATTCATTTTAAGTACTAATCCCGAATGGATATTTGTGTTAGATAGAGATAATGCCATTGGTAATAAAGAAGCCCAATCAGCACAACAAGTATTAAATAATGAATTAATTCAAAAAACGGCAGCATGGCAGCACAATCATATTGTTTATCTTGATTCAACATCGATGTATATCGCAGGCGGGATTCAAACGTATAGTCGTTTAATGGATCAAATAGCAGAAGCACTACAAGAATCATCGACTAATCAATAAAAAAACATGAAGTTGTCGTTATATTTTATTGCAGGCATCATTATTTTATTAATTTTGACTGCAATAAGTTTGTTTATTGGTGCAGGGCATGTCAATTTACATGAACTTTTCACCAATACAAATATGCAGCAGATCTTTTTTGTCAGTCGTTTGCCAAGAACGTTAGCGTTATTGTTAGCCGGTAGTGCAATGAGTGTCGCTGGCTTAGTGATGCAGTTATTAACACAAAACCGCTTTGTGGAGCCTACCCTTGTTGGCACCACCCAATCAGCCAGTCTTGGTTTACTCATCATGATGGTATTCGCGCCCGAACAAAGTGTCATGATCAAAATGGTGGTTGCAAGTTTATTTGCGATGATGGGTACGATTCTTTTTATGATAATATCCCATAAAATTGTTCTCAAATCAGCACTAATGGTTCCACTTATTGGGATTATGCTAGGCGCGATAATCAGTGCTGTAACCACATTTTTTGCCATGTATTATGATCTATTGCAATCGCTTTATGGATGGCAATCAGGTGATTTTTCTGGGATTTTACAAGGTCGTTATGAACTATTGTGGCTAGTTTGTGGTTTGACATTGGTAGCATGCTGGAGTGCAGATCAGTTTACAGTCGTGGGGTTAGGTCGAGATTTTTCGGTTAATGTGGGACTTAATTATCGTCGAGTCATGATAATTGGACTAATTGTCATAGCATTGATTGGCGGTATTGTTGTTGTGGTGGTTGGTGTATTACCGTTTTTAGGATTAATCGTCCCCAACATTGTCAGCTTGTTATTCGGTGATAATGTGCGTAAAACCATTCCTTGGGTCTGTTTATTTGGTGGGGGATTGGTATTAATTTGCGATATTATTGGACGTTTAATTCGCTATCCATTTGAAATCCCTGTCAGTGTAATTCTTGGTATTGTCGGTGCCGTAATCTTTTTAATATTATTAAGTCGAAAAAAACATGCTAGTTAGTTCAAAACACTATCTTTCCAGTCAAAAAAGAGTTTGGCTATTATTGAGTATAGCGCTTATTTGTATCATCTTTTTTATGACCTTTAATCTAAAAGGGAATATTAGGTATATTTTGACTCATCGTATGTGGATAGTGTTGACGATGATATTAGTTGCTTTTTCGGCTGCAACATCCACACTCCTTTTTCAAACCGTGACCCATAATCGCATATTAACGCCGTCGATAATGGGGTTTGAATCTTTATTTGTCTTAATTCAAACAATTGTCATTTTCTTTATCGATGTGCAAGGTATTCCTTACATCGGTATTATGGGCAAATTTATCGTTGAATCGCTTTTACTGATCTTATTTTCTCTATTGTTATATAAAGGTTTATTCACAAAATTTAAGCAAAATCTTCATTTAGTATTATTAATTGGGATTATTCTGGGCACACTTTTCCGCAGTTTTGCAAACTTATTACAACGGTTAATGACACCAACTGAATTTGCTGTTTTGCAAAGTCGAATTTTTGCTACGTTCACTCGGGCTGATCCCATCTTAATTATTTTTTCATTCATTATTGCAATATGTATCGGACTATTTTTATGGAGAATGCGTTTTCAATTTGATGTTTTGGCTTTAGGACGTGATAACGCTATTAATCTGGGCGTTAATTATCATCAAAGCGTGACAATTATTTTACTTTTAGTCTCGATATTAGTTGCAATTTCAACCGCATTGGTGGGGCCGTTTACCTTTTTTGGTTTACTGATAGCAAATTTAGCTTATAGCATAAGTCGCTCAAGCCAACATCGATTTTTACTTCCCACGGCCTTTTTACTTGGTGTGATTTTTCTGGTGGGTGGTCAAATGTTTTTAGAGCATGTTTTGAATATGGTTGGTGCCATTACGGTCGTCATAGAGTTTATTGGTGGTAGTCTGTTTATCTTCTTATTATTGAAAAAGGTACCGATGTGATACAAATTGATAATATTAATAAAAAATATCAAACCCTTTCGGTTTTAAAAAATGTTACCGCCACGATTCCACAAGGGGGAATAACGGCAATCATTGGGCCTAATGGCGCTGGAAAATCAACTTTACTTTCGATTATAAGTCGACTTTTGAACGCTGATGAAGGAAACGTTAAAATTCAAGACATGGATGTGTTTAAAACGCCGAGTGATAAATTAGCTACTCATCTCTCGGTATTAAGACAAGAAAATCGCTTTACCAGTAGGCTTACCGTATTTGAACTGGTCGGATTCGGGCGTTATCCTCATACAAAAGGGCGTTTAAATTCCGATGATTATCAGCATATTCATCGAGCATTGGATTTTTTAAATTTAACTGAGTTTAAAGATCGTTTTTTAGATGAGTTATCTGGCGGACAGCGACAACGAGCATATGTTGCGATGGTGCTTTGTCAAGATACTGAATATGTGTTACTTGATGAACCGTTAAATAATTTGGACATGAAGCATGCAGTTTCGATGATGAAACAGTTACGACGTGCTGCGAATGAACTTGGTAAAACCATTGTCATTGTTATTCACGATATCAATTTTGCATCAGTCTATTCGGACTATATTTTAGCGATGAAAAATGGGGAACTGATCTATCAAGGAACTCCAACACAGATTATGAATTCAGCTATTTTAGAAGATATTTTTGATACGCCGGTTAGCATTGAAACCATCCAAGGACAACATATCGCTGTATATTATTAATGTTGATTGGTGAATTTTAAATTGCCACAAAATATTACTAATAATAAATGAGTTAAAGAAAATTATTGTTTGCTAATTCCTCTATTTCATGTTAAAAAAATGGCTTCTTTTTGTCGAGACAATAGTGATGAAGTTAGAGGAAATAGCCTTTTTAGCAGGTGTATCAAAGACTACAGCAAGTTATGTGATTAATGGAAAAGCGAAGGAATATCGTGTTAGTGACAAAACTATCGCCAAGGTTATGGCAATTGTAAAAAAGCATAATTATTATCCTAATGCAGTTGCTGCAGGACTCCGTGAAGGTAAAACGCGTTCGATAGGAATCATCATTCCAGATTTAGAAAATAGTAGTTATACACGAATTGCTAGTTATTTAGAACAATTAGTCAGGAAAGAGGGCTATCAATTATTGTTATCTTGTTCTGATGATAATCCTGAAATTGAAAAAGAATGCGTTGCACATTTAAAACGTAGAAGGGTTGATGCCATAATTCTCTCATCCTCTTTTGTTTCTGATTCTGACTATGCGTTTTATGACAATTGGCAAAATTCTAAAATTCCATTATTTGCTTTAGATAGAACGTTATCTACCAAAAAGTTTCGAAATATAGTTGGTGCGGATAAAGATGATGCCCAAACATTAGCTCAAACATTTAATCATTTTGTGCAAGGTAAAGCTGTATATATAGGGGCATTACCAAATTTATCCGTAAGCCAACATCGTCTTGAAGGTTTTAAAGCTGTAACATTAAACGATTGCGATAGTGTCGAATTTTTATATGCTAATAATTATAGTCGTCAAGATGCTGATATTGCTTTTAGTAAATGGTTAAACGATCATGAATTACCAAATGGTATTTTTACAACTTCATTCTCTCTTCTTCAAGGTACTATCGATGCTATTTCAAGAAAATTTGGTCATTTACCTGAAACATTAACTATTGCAACGTTTGGGGATAATGAATTACTTGATTTTCTGCCTTGTAAAATGATTTCACTTTCTCAAGATCATAAAGAAATTGTAGAAGTGACGATTAAACTACTCCTTAATTATCTACATCAACAAGAATATCAATCGGGTACCACTGTAATTCCTAGAAAATTGATCTATCGTGGTAATCTTAGCCGTTTATGTAAATGATTAAGGGACGTTCATCGAAGTAAACATTTTTTGAAATATGATTTTGTTATTACTCTTAATATTAGAAAATATTGATGTGCGTTGCGATTCTTCCTAATTTTTTATTAAAATAAAAGATAAAGTATGCTCAGATATAGCCATATTATTAAAGTCTATAAAGAGAAAAACTATTCAACGATATAACAAAAAAATGTCTATAATCTGTATTTTGTATTGAAAAGATTAATCAGAATCAAAAAATTAGATCTGGATCACATATTTGTTATTGATAGACATAATTTATTGGATAATTAACGTTAATTTATTCATCATGGCTGAAACGATTCAATAAAAATTATTAAATGGATTTAGAGATGAGTCATTTTAGTCGACCCAATATTTATAACCCAGAGGTATTTATTCTATGTTTCATTTAGTTAAAGAAGATATACATTTAAATGAACACGCTGCTAATAAAACAGAAGCGATAAAAAAAGTAGCGGCAGCATTAACTAGTGCCGGTTTTGTCGAAGAAGGATATGTAAATGGAATGCTTGAACGTGAAGCACAAGCTGCCACTTATCTGGGTATTGGTCTTGCTATTCCACATGGCACTACCACCACTCGTCATTTAGTTAAAAAGACGGGGGTTCAAGTTTTTTGTTTTCCGGAAGGTGTTGAATGGGGTGATGATGGTGAAAAAGCTTATGTTGCTATTGGTATTGCCGCTAGTTCTGACGAGCATTTAGAGTTGCTTCGTCAATTGACACATGTTTTAGGTGCTGATGGTGTTGAGGAACGAATCAAAAACATTAAAACAGCGGATGAAGCGCTTGCTATTTTAACCGGAAAAACAGAACAAGAAGATAGCCAATTTTCAATGAATGAATCATCACTTTTATTGGATATCAATACTGATAGTTTAGCCACTCTACAAGCGTTAAATGCATCACGTTTAAAACAACAAAATGCTGTAAATACGGCTTTTATTACTCATGTGCTGGATAATAAACCAACTTATCTAGGTAGTGGGGTTTGGTTGAACGATAGCAAAGAAGGTAATTTAAAAAATGCGGTTGTGATTAGTCGTACAATAAGCAACGTAAATGAAGAAAATAAACCGGTAAAATTGCTTATCACGATGTCGGTTGTTGATAATTCAATGTCTGAGGTTATTGATCGTATTGCGCGTTTAGCATTTTATGAAAAATTAGATTTAATGTTATCGGCAAGCACGGATAGATTAATCAATTTACTGATGACAGATGACCTACCTTCAACTATCGATAATTCTCAAACTGAACAAGCTAACTCATCAGCGCCATTAGCATCGGATTCAAGCCAAGCTTTAACTCGTGAATTTATCGTGCCTAACGAAAATGGTTTACATACTCGTCCATCTTCAGTATTAGTTAAATTGGTTAAAGAGTTTAATAGCAAAGTAACTGTTGCGAATCTTGATGGAAAAGGGGAGCCAGTAAGTGCTACCAGCTTAATGAAAATCGTTGCACTTGGAGCCAAAAAAGGCAGCCGTTTGCAATTTACTGCGGTCGGTGATGATGCTGAGCAAGCACTTGATGCTATCGGTAAAGCAATTGAAAGCGGACTTGGTGAGGGAACAGAATAATGAATTATCGTGTTGCAACAATCACCTTAAATCCTGCTTATGATTTATTAGGATTTTGTCCAAAAGTCGAGTTGGGTGATGTGAATTTAGTTCAAACAAATGCTTTACTTGCCGCAGGCAAAGGGATTAATGTTGCTAAAGTATTGTCTGATCTAGATATAAAATTAACTGTTGGTGGTTTTTTAGGTCAAGAAAACCGAGATGGTTTTAATCTATTATTTAATTCATTAAATGTAGTCGACAAATTCCAAACTGTAGAAGGCCGTACACGTATTAATGTCAAATTGACTGAAGAAAATAGCGAAGTGACGGATCTAAATTTTTCAGGCTTTACAATTACGGAGCATGATTGGCAACGTTTTGTGACAAGTTCTCTTGAATGGTTAAAAGATATTGATATGGTCGCAATAAGTGGCAGTTTACCTGCCGGCGTATCACTCGATAAATTTACACAATGGATGGAACAAGTTAAACAGATCTGCCCAAAAGTGGTGTTTGACAGTAGCCGAGATGCGTTAGTCGCTGGATTGAAAGCTAAGCCATGGTTAATCAAACCAAATGATAAAGAACTTGAAATGTGGGTCGGACGTAAATTAACGACACTAGATGAAATTAAAACAGCTGCGATGGAATTAGTAAAAGGTGGCGTTGAAAATGTTGTGATTTCACTAGGAAGTAAAGGCGCTTTGTGGGTGACTCAACATGAAGCATGGTTGGCTAAACCACCAAAATGTCAAGTAGTGAGTACGGTCGGTGCTGGTGACTCAATGGTTGCTGGAATCATGTATGGATTAATAACAAATCAATCGATTAAAGATACCCTGGTATTTGCATCAAGTGTTGCTGCTTTGTCTGTTGGACAAGCGGGTGTGGGGATTTCGGATCGCCAAGCTGTAACTGATATGCTAGGCAAAATTGAAATAAATGCTGGTTAGGAGTTAGCATGAATATTTATATTGTTGAAGGTAGTAATACAGGTCCTGTAAATGGACGTTTAGCCAGAGCGGAACTCGCATTGGCTGCCAATTCGTTGAATTTTAACGTAACCGATAATTCAGATTCTACTGATGTGATTATTGCTATCGGGACTGGTGAAATTAGTGATAAATCCGTTATCGGTAAAAAAGTTTATGTGGTAGAAGATATTAATGCGTTATTTGCCAACCCAAAACAAATTCTAACAGAAGCACAAAGTAAAGCGGTTGTTTTTGAACAATCAGCTCAACGTGTTTCAGCTCCTACCACTAATACGGCTGTAAAACGTATTGTTGCAGTAACAGCGTGTCCAACTGGAGTGGCACATACTTTTATGGCTGCCGAAGCGATTGAAGAAGAAGCCAAAAAACGTGGTTGGTGGTGTAAAGTTGAAACGCGAGGGTCAGTTGGGGTTGGTAACGAACTCACACCAGAAGAAGTCGCCTCAGCAGACATTGTTATTGCAGCTTGTGATATCGATGTAGATTTAAGTAAATTTGCGGGTAAAAAATTATATCGAACAAAAACTGGCCCAGCGCTCAAAAAGACTGCGCAAGAGTTTGATAAAGCGTTCGAAGAAGCAACGGTTTATCAACCTTCATCAACTTCAGCATCGGCTAAATCAAGCAATGAGAAGAAAAGTTTTTATAAACATCTTCTAACCGGTGTTTCTTATATGTTACCAATGGTGGTTGCCGGTGGATTGATCATCGCACTTTCTTTTGCTTTGGGTTCATTTGAAAACATTGACGGTGTACAAAAATTAGTTGGCGAACCACATTTAGCGCAAATTGGAGGCTTGGCATTTTCGCTTATGGTGCCATTACTGGCTGGCTATATCGCTTATTCAATTGCGGATAGACCTGGACTTGCGCCTGGTCTGGTCGGAGGATTGCTTGCGGTCTCAACAGGTGCAGGATTTTTAGGTGGTATTATCATTGGTTACTTTGCTGGATATTTTGCATTATTAATCGCTAAATACCTTCCCCTACCAAAAAGTATGGAAGCCTTAAAACCCATTTTAATTGTGCCACTATTGGCAACATTAGCGACAGGGCTTGTCATGCAGTTTATTGTTGGTACACCTATTGCTTGGTTAATGGGTGAGGTAACAGACTGGTTAAATTCAATGGGCACGGCTAATGCTGTTATTTTAGGTGCAGTGTTAGGCGGTATGATGTGTACAGATATGGGCGGACCAATTAATAAAGTTGCTTATGCTTTTGGTACGGGATTAATTTCTGCGCATGTTTATGCACCAATGGCTGCTGTGATGGCTGGTGGTATGGTACCTCCATTGGCAATGGGTATTGCAACGCTAATCGCTCGCAAAAAGTTTGCTAAAGCTGAGCAAGAAAGTGGTAAGGCGTCATTAGTATTAGGCTTATGCTTTATCTCTGAAGGGGCAATTCCTTTCGCTGCGCGTGATCCGTTACGTGTTATTCCATGTTGTATTCTAGGTGGCGCAATTACTGGTGGTATGGCATTAGCATTTGGTTCAACATTAATGACCCCACATGGTGGATTATTTGCTCTAGCAATTCCAGGTGTCGTTAAACCTGTGGGTGGTTATCTGTTATCCATTGTTGTTGGATCGGTTATTGCAGGGCTTGCTTATGCAGCTATTAAAGCGCCAGAAAAAGAAGCTGTAGCGACGACAGCTTAATAAGCATAAATTAAAACGCCATCTGATGATGGCGTTTTTTTCTTATATTCACTTATTTTTTTACCCAGCGTTGTAAATCTTTCGGAACGAAATCGTCCATTTGTTTCAACACAAATTCGGCGTTATCACTAACAATTAATGTGTTATAAAAATTTTCCCGAATAAACCCTTCCTGTACAGCATGCTTTAAAAAACTCAACATAGATTGCCAAAAGTTTGCAATATCAAATAATGCCACCGGTTTTTCATGAAAACCAATTTGCATACCAGTCCAAACCTCAAAAACCTCTTCTAATGTGCCGGTACCGCCTGGCATAGCGATAAAACCGTCAGCTAGTTCTGCAAGCCTTGCTTTACGTTGATGCATATTGTCGACAACTTCCAATCGGGTAATGCCATGGTGAGCCGTTTCGGCTTTAACTAAACGTTCAGGGATGATGCCAATGACTTCACCGCCATGAGCTAAAACAGCATTAGCAATAATTCCCATCAGCCCTTTATTACCTCCGCCATAAATTAATCGCCGATTTTGTTTTGCTATAATTTTACCGAGTTGCTCGGCAGCTGTTCGATATTCCAATCGATTGCCTTCACTGGCACCACAAAATACACAAATATTTTTTTTCATAAATCATACTCTAGCTATTCTTACCGTAGCCCTTTATTTTAGCATAGGCGATGTATTATTTGTTTACTCACTGAGCAGTTAGTTTTATTTCGTGTTTTAACGATTGACATAATCGTTATAGATCGTTAATATTCTGACCGTCGAGTGTTCCTCCATAGTTCAGTCGGTAGAACGGCGGACTGTTAATCCGTATGTCACTGGTTCAAGTCCAGTTGGAGGAGCCAACTTTCCACTTCATCTCATATCTATACGTCTCTAATCGTTTATAAATCAATATATTATATTTTTTTAGTATACCGCTTATCCATATACATTTATCTATTTTTCTATCAATTTACTATTTTTTCGGGTTTAAATGCGGGTCAGCAAAAATGCTCATTTTTTTCAAATAAAAAGTAAAGCGATACTTTGAGGATCTCTTTCGAGAGCTGCATGATAATCTATCTCTCGGAAGAAAAGAACAAATTAGAAGATTTAAATTCTATTCGTTATAGTTAAAATAAGTTATAAGTAAGGTTTTGTTTTTTAATACTCTACCACCAATCAGGTATGGGTAATTCCTGAAATTCTCTCCATTCCTTACTAAATAAATTATTTAATGCATTATCTGGATTTTCACCTATAATCAGAACACTTCCATCATATAAAGAATATATTTTTTTATTTTCGTCTATGACTAAATAAGATGTTCCATCAATATTTCCTATAGGAATTAAATTTTTAGAACCTATTATTTTAGGGTAATCATTTATAATAACTTCATCATAATCATAACTTACTGGAGTATATATATTAAAATCAATTACTCTATCGTTTCCTTTTACCTTAATATCAATATACAATTGCCCATATTCTTTATAAAAAGAAACAAAAGAATCTGATATGATATAGCCTTTAATTGCTAAAAATTCTATTTCTTTTTTATTTTTTTCTCTCTCCCTAATTCCCATCCTGCTTTTTTTAATATTTCTATCGTTTCCTTTGTTTTCATCAGATTTTATTTATCCCTTATTAAACACAAAATAAAATTAATCTATACCAAATATTTTTTTCAATATATCAATTCTTTGCCCAGTCAATTCTTTTGTAGAAAATGAAGTGTTTTTTAATTTTTCATTTAAATAATCCAATCCTTTTTTTGTTGTCAAAATATTTTTATAAAAAGAGGGATCTTTATCAAAAATACCTTCATGTAATATTAATTTATCTTGTTCTAACTCATCAAGTAACCTAGTTGGACTCGCTATACTTCCAATATGTAGAAACATTCTCTCAAACTGGTAACTGGATTCTATTTTTCGAAGTTTACTCATAAATTTTTATATCTTTCAATACATAAAAAATATAGGATAGTAAAATTAGCTACCAATTTTAAATATTACTCATTTTTTCAAATCCATCTAAGTATTCAATGCCTTTTTTAGTAATTATTACACTAGAATTTTCTCTTACCCATTCAATATAAGATTTTTCAAGTAAATTATTAATGATGATTAATAATTCTTTATGGTAAACAACTTCAGGACATTTCATCATTACCCTCATATCAATACTTCTTAAATTGATAGCTTCTGTATGATTAGTTTCTTTAATAATTTTTAAGATTTCAATATTTTTCTGCATTATTTAATTCTTCTCCATCATTTATTTATTATTTTAATGCGTTAGGGTGGTCTATTATCTGCTCTATAAGTTCTTTTACTTTTGTTACATTTTTAGATGTCAAAGATGCTTTTTCTTTTGATCTTGTACCTGTTTCTATATGTGCAAGAGATCCACTATCGCCATCTTCAGCTATAGTATCAAAAGGGGTTTTTCCTCCTGCTGACTTCTCATGCGCACCGTTTCCTTTTTCCTGAGAAAGCAGCTTTTCTAGCTGTTCTGGTTTCTTTTGTTGAAGTTGTAGTTCTCTCTCTTACTATAGGTAGAAAGGGAACTACAACGTAAAAGGCAAAGTATGTTCTAGAAAATTTTTTTATACTGTCGCTTAAATAACCAATAACAATCAGTTTAGAAAACAGCAAGGAAAGATAGATTTCTTCATTTTTAATCTCTTTTATAAACTTCAATGTTTTTATTATCCATAAAGTTTGCTGATTGCAAATCATATTTTTAATCGTTAATAAACAGGATAAAAATAAAATAGCCTTACGTTTGTTCTCTTTATTTCCTTTGTGACTTCATAAATTTTTCTATTTCTGCAAAATTTTGTAATTATTTCACCATTAACTATGGTTTCATAAATTTACGTTCGACAAGCTCACCGTCTTTATAAGTTTCTGTGTACAAAAGTTTGCCTTTTTTGCGGGTGGATAAGATGGGTTCATTCAGTTCATTATATTGTTGTTCTAATTGATGACATTTCCAAATACCAACAGGCAGGCCATTTTTGTATTCCGATTCGAGATAAATATAACCGATACCTAAAGGCGCATATTTACTGCCTGTTATCTCTATCCATACCCCCTCGCGAGTATGGTTTTGAACTAAACCTTCCTCTGTATCATTAAGATCTGTATTTTGAAAAGAACCATTAGTATCATAATAGCGGATGAATTTGCCTTGGGGTGTCAGTTGGTATGTTCTTTTTTCATTAGCAGCACTGTCTGTCTCATCACTACCAAAATCCCTAATAATTATTTTCCCATTATCATAATAGAAAAATCGATAGCTTCTACCCAGATCATTTCCATATTCGTAAGTGGCTGCTAATTTATCCACAATTTGATCAGAGCTGATAGAGATAATGGATTGAAAAATAAGGTGTCTTCCATACTCGCAATGGTTGCATTCTAACTCAAGGTTCTCGGTGGTGAGTAGAAACAGATCAAACTGAGGAAAGCCGGCTATTTTTTCCACATGAACTGTAATCTTCTGGTTTAAAATATCGTTGATATTAAATGGGATATCATAGGAATCCTGAACAATCTGCTTTAAATTTTCTTGGGTTAAAGTAATCTTATAGGATTGTTCTGATTGGGACTGCTTATCTAAATTTCCGGCCAATTCATCAAAAGCCTTTTCACTCCCCGAACGTTCATTTTCTGTTTCTGCATGTTGCCAATGTGTGGCAAAAGGATATAAAACATGTTTATCACCAATTGGCGGGCTGGCAAGGGGAGCTTGCATAATTTGGGTAATAAGATCGTCTTTTTTATTTTTATTAATCGGTTGGCTATTCGCTATTTGATTACTCATAAATAAGAGGGTTATACATGCTATTATCAATCTCATTGCCAATATTCCTTGTTTATTTTTTACAATGTTTCCCCCGTACTTTAAAAAACGCTTGTATAGAATAACGGGTGCAATATATGAGTGCGGTTTTCAGAATTTATGGAGAGTATATACCTAATTTCAGATAATAGTGAATTTATTTCCGCTTTATTTTAGGTGAATTTTTAATTGATAAGTTACTATGAATATTAACAATTTCTGCCAATATATTTTTTTATTATCCCGCATATTATGCACGGCAATCCATAGTGAAAAATCCTGAATAATTATATATCATTTAGTCGCAATAAATTGGTATATAATTATTCAGGATTTTTATGTTGATTTTCTATAAAACTATTTAAAACTAATTCTTTTTTAAAACTATAATTTTCTATTGCCTAATACGCCATATTTGAAGTAATCTTCCATACCTATATTATCCTCAGTATTATAATCAGCAGGTATAGGGCAGTCCAATATTTTGGTCTCAATTGGTAAAGGTTTTAATTTTATTTCCTTAGTGACTTCATAAATTTTTTCAATCTCAAAAAAAACATTTTCTTCATCAAATGTCCCCAAGCAAATTCCATTTTTATTATTTTCTAATCGAACATCAATAGAATATACATATTTATTAGCAACGGGGAGCACATCTCTTAAAATGTCATTTTTATCATATAAGAGAATATAATAATTTTTATGATTATCTTTAATTTCAATGGGTCGAACATAATAAAACTCTGTATCAAGACCAAAAGTATCTGGAAGCAAATAGTCTTCATTATTAAGCTTAAAAAGCTTGTCTAACTCTTTTGATTTAAAATAATCATTATTTCGATCATATTGTGCTTCATAGACAAATTTTGTATCTATATATTGATTTTCGTAGGCATTACAACCGAATGGTAAAAAAATTACTAAAAATAAACTAATCAAATAGTTTTTAATTTTTATGGTAGTGCGGTTTATTTTCATTTTCATCATCTTTATCTTTGGTATTATAGGAATTTAGTCTAATTTTTGCCGATATATTTTTTTATTATCACGCATTTTATGCGCTGCAATCCATAGTATAAAAATCTAAAATTGTTAAATACCATTTATTATCCAGTTGTGTAAGATAAAATATGAAAATATTTTTTTCATCATCCGGTAATGTATCAGGAAAGTTTTCAATGTAAACAACTTTCACTGTTTTAGAGGCTATTTTATCGGCAATGGATTGGTGCTTCTCCCAAATAGGTCTTTTTTCAAATTGATAGTGTTTTAATTCCCAATGATAATAATCAAGCGCTATTTTTAAAGCCTCAATATTTTTTTCTTTTGGATTGGCATACAGACCTAGTTTATTAACTTTTTCACTACATGGATCAAATGGAGGATATTGTGCATATTGTATTTTAGGATTGCCAGATATTGTAACCCCTAGCAATTCATCTTCTACCCAAGAGGATATTGTATTTTCAGTTATTTTATTATTCGATTTAAATTGTTCAATTCTTCTCATTGTTGGGCTGGTACTTCCATTATATACAATGAAAAGACCTATATCTTTATTAATATATTGGTTAATTCCTTTAAAATTTTTTTTATTAAAAAGGTTAATAAGTTGATAAACCGTAGCATCAAAATGTGGGATTGTTTGAGTCACTGCTGATTGATTTTCTATTTTTTGACTACATGCTATGTTAGCCAAAGACAATAGAATCAGTAATAATATTCTCATTTTAAAATTGTTTCCTTTTACTATTAAATCAACCTGTTAAGACTATTTAGAACTATTTTTTCCGCTTTATCAAACACCCAGTGATTATTTTTGAAATGATATAAATAATAATAAGCATCCAGTTTAAACTTAAAATCATCATCAGAATAAATTTCTTTGATGTCTTTTTTATAAGTTACGATATATCATAATTATACAATCTTCTTTCGAGTAAATGTTTCTCTATTTCATTACTTTATAATTGTGGTTCAGTAACCTCTTTATAAAAAGCAAAAATATATCAAACCCCAAAAAGCAATATGAGGTAAAAATTGCTTCATAGGGTTTTCTCTTTGGCATTTTTATGTTTTAAAAAAAATAATATCAGTAAAACTGAAATATAAAGAATTAAAGGAATCTTATAAATCATATCAATGATATTTTGTCCTATCATTTCATTTTCATCAGAAAACAAAACATAATAACTATTGTGACTTAAATAATTAATATAATTATAATTTTCAGAAAGAGGATTCAATTTTAGCGCCAAAAAGACAGTAGGATCATCCTTGCAAATAAGAATTTGGGTAAAACATTTAATTAATAGCAATAGTATTATTAAGATCTTTAATAATTTCATATTGTCATCCATTTATAATCTTATTGAACTGATTGAATTTCGACTTTAATTCGGGGATGTGCTTCATAGATATTAATTTTTCCCTATTCTTTTCTTCCAATAATATAATGATATTCAATATCTACCCAATTATTTTTTACAATATGTCTTTTTTCTACTTGATTAACTTTTGTACTTAGCTTATTTGCTTAATATTGTTTGAGATAATAGCGTAGCAATAGACGAAAATAACTTATTCCAAAATTGATTTGAATTTTAATGATTTCAGCCTTTTCTTCACCCACAAAAATGACAATAAACATGAAATTAGGTTTCCGATTGCCATAGAGATAAAAATGCCATTCATTCCCATTTTTTGAACATAGACTAAATATAGTCCTATAGAAAAAATAATGATCATTCTAATATAAAGGATAATTACCGCAGGTAGGGGTTTTCCTGTCGCTTGAAAGAATGATGCGATTATCCACGTTATTGCCATAAAACAAAAGGTAAATGATACGATTAGTACTTGTTTTCTGGCAAGATCAATCACTTCTGGTATTGAAGTAAATATTGAAAATAACCAAGGAGAAAGTAATACATAAAGTGCTGCAATGATGCTACATAATATCATTATTGTCCTTAAGCTTAGATTTAAAGCTTCTTTAATCCGATCAAGTTGATTACGTCCATAATTTTGCGAAATAAAGACCGTCATTGCACCAGCAATAGCAATCATCGGAATAACTAAAATCTGATCAATTCTCCCAACCAATGTCCATGCATTCATTGCATTTTCATCAAAGGTATTGGTGATCATTTTGTTATATGCAACGATAATGATATAAGTTGAGGCTGTCATTAAAAACTGAGGCAATCCAATTCGAATGATTTCTCTGGCAATTTTTCCGTTAAAGTGAGCAAGGTTAAATGTTAACGGAATTCTTGATTTTCCTTTGTGTATAAAGCGGATTAAATAAATAAAAGCCATAAATAACGATATTGTTGTAGCTAAACCTGCACCAGCCACCCCCACATCGAGTACAAATATCAATATCGGATCAAGTATGATATTGAGCGTTACCATAATCATAAATGATATTGCAGTAACATATGTCAGGCCTTCGCCAATAAGAATACCCCCATAAACCTGTAATAATATTATGAACAGTAAACCTGGAGCTAATGAATATAAAAACTGTAGACTATAGACTGTTGCTTCTAGGCTTAATTTGTCACCTGATAATAAATTAATAATTTGTGGGCCAAAAGCATAACACATAATCATAAATGGCACGGTTAGCAGTAAAGCTATGACGACACCTGTAACACCCAGATTTTGATAATGATTAAATCGTTTTTCGCCGATCAATCGCCCCGTTGTAGTACTGAGTCCAACGGCTAAACCTGAGGCGATAGCTTCAAAGACAAAAAATAATGGAAATAAAAGACCGGTTCCCGACAACGGGGCTGAAGAAGTAGGATTGATCAATGAAATAAAATAGGTATTGATTATTAAGTAAGCATAATTTAATAAGTGACCAATGAGAATGGGAATCCCTATTTTTATAATTATTGGCATGATTGGACCTTCAAACATGCCTTTTTGCAATTTTTCTTGAAAATTTGACATAGATTTCTCTTTAAGTTTATTTTTTAAATAGTGATGTTATTTTTTCTCTAGCGCAAAAAAGCTTCTAATCGACATGTTATCGAGAGCAAAATATCCATTATATTTTTCACTTTATAGTACTTGCCCGAACAGCACCTATCCCAACCTAAAACGTTTTGTTAGACAGTTCATGGCGGTAAAACCTTCTTGCCTTTTGGTGGAATGAATCGCAGAAGGGATATTTTATTTACGACGAAAATATTAACTGTCTGTAATTGATGGAATAATATAATCCGCCATGAGTTCCCACCTGTCGATTATCATCTTGTCGACTTTCGATACGATTGCCACTATCAGATCCTTTTCGGGAACACAATAGAGATAAGTTCCGCCTACGCCTGCCGCGAGAAAAGTGTTAATACCCTTATCTTCTCTAAGCCACCACATATAGCCACAATCTTCCGTATGCTGTTTTAGCGATTCAGTTATCCAGTTTTCTGAAATGATCGGCTTATCATTGCAATGGCCTTTATTCAAATACAAATATCCCAAACGAAGAATATCACGCAGAGTTAAAGACAGTCCCCAGCCTCCAGTATTGATATTTTGAGGATCTTTTATCCAACCGGTAATATTTTCACCATAGACCTCTTCTTTAGAAAAGGATTTCATCTGCTGGTCAACGATCTCTTTCACCCCTAAATGGCTGAATAATGATTTATTGGCAAATTCTCGGGTTGATAGCCCCGTACTCCGCGTAATAATCGCTGAAAGAAGGTGGGCATTAGACATATTGAATTGAAACTCCCCAAGCTGGCCTTTTTGTCCCAACATTTCAAGCATAAACATCGTCCAATTCTTTTGCCTTCTCAACCTATCTAATGGCTCACTCTTTTTCCAAAAATAGGGTGCAGTCATGGTTAGTAAATGTTTGATTGTTAGATTTCGCTTTAACATATCACTAGCTTTGGATTTCGCTTCTGGAAAGAAATCCAGTATTGGTTGATCGACGCTTTTTATATATCCTTTATCAATGGCTATTCCCACTAAAGCGGAAGTAACGCTTTGTGTTACTGAAGTGAGATGATGAGTATTTTCAGCATGGTAACCTTTGAAATATTTTTCAAACACAATGCCGCCTTTTCGCAAAATTGCGATTCCTTTAATAATGCCTAGTTGAAAATTCAAGGCGACATCCAGCTCTCTCAATTTATCTGGATTCATATCCACCGATTCTGCATCAATGGTTTCTAATTCTTTTATATTAGCCATAATCAAGTATCCACTTTTTAAGTCGTAGGAGTTAAATATTTTCCGATTAGTGATTTTGGATTTTTCACCAAGTCTTTAGGGGTTCCTTCGGCAATTATTTCACCGCCTTTTAATCCTCCTTCAGGGCCAAGCTCCACGATCCAATCACACGATTCAAGAACTTCATGATTATGCTCAATAACAATCACAGAGTTTCCGCTTTTGATTAATTCATCCAACAGTTTTATTAGCTGAGCTGTATCATAAAGGCTTAAACCAGTAGTGGGTTCATCCATGATATACAAGATATGACCTTTTCGTTGCCGTCCTAATTCCTTCGCGAGTTTTAGTCTTTGGGTTTCCCCCCCGCTCATTGTTGAGGTGGGTTGCCCAAGCTTTATATATCCCATACCAATCCGTTCCATTATCTGTAACGGACGAACGATGAAATCATTATCACTAAATAGGGCTATCGCTTCAGAAATCTGCATATCAAGAATTTCTGAAATATTTTTCCCTTTATACGTGACAGTTAAAGCTTCGTTGTTATATCTTTTACCTTTACATTTTTCGCACGTTGTGTACATCTTTAAGCTACCTTCAGGAAAAATAGCTTTACGTCCACTACCATTACACTCTCGGCAAGCGCCCTCGGAATTGAAGGAAAAGTGTCCAGCCGTTAAATTTAACCGTTTTGCTTCGGGTTGTTCTGCAAATAATCTGCGTATCTTGTCCCATATTTTGGTAAAAGTAACAGGATTCGAATTTATATTTCTTCCTATTGGTGCCTGCGATACTTCAGCAAAGCCAGAAATATTTTCTGCGCCATCAAGCCTTTCGGCTATTGTTTCGATTAATAGTGATTCTTCTTCAAGATCTATTTCTTCTCCATTGGTATTGTTCTTATTGGCGTCTAAGCGAAAATAACTTTTTAACAGGGGCGTAAGCGTGTTCGATATCAAGGAGCTTTTACCACTTCCAGAAACGCCCGAAACCCCAATAAGAACGCCTAATTGAAATGCGATTGAAATATCTTTTAAATTGTTGGTTTTGGCGTGTCGAATGACTAAACGGGGAATAGCAGAATCATCGATATTTTGCTTTAACATCCTTACCGGCATTTTTGCTTTGCCGGAAAGATATTGTCCTGTCAATGATTTATCGCATTTTAACAGACCAGCATAATCACCTTCATAAATCACTTCTCCGCCTTCAATTCCCGCTTTTGGGCCAATATCAATGATATGTTCAGCTATTTCTATCGTACTTCTGTCATGTTCCACAACAATAACCGTGTTGCCCAAATCTTTAAGCGCTTTTATAGATTGTAAAAGTTCAAGTTTTTCTGATTCATGTAGACCTACTGTGGGTTCATCAAGAATATAGATAAGTGATTCAAGTTTCGACTCCAAATGCGAGTTAAGGAAGAGTCGTTGTATTTCCCCGCCACTTAGTGAGGACATTTCTCTATAAAGTGACAAATGACCTAAACGAGAAGCAATTAATGAGTTTGTTTTACCCAAAATATCTTTAAGAAGATTTTTCCCAAATTGCGTTATTTCGTTTAGTTCCAATGCCGATTCAAAAAACGTTTTAGCCTCGTCTAAAGTCATTTTGCCGACTTGACCAATATGTTTATCATTAATTAATATGTTGCGAGCTTCTTCACCTATGCGATATCCGTGGCATTCTGAGCAGAGGGTTATTTCGTACAGACCATTTAAATATTCGCCTCTTTTGTGTTTAGCTTGCAAAATTCTTGATAAGCAGAAGCTTTGATTTGCACTGTTATTGCTGACATAATGGCCGTTTACCACTTCTTCTTTTATTTCATCCGGTATTTCTAAATAAGGCTGATCCATATAGCCTTTGAAATTCCTTTCCAAGACGCGAAGTATACCGGGGGTTACCCCGATAAAATTAAATAACTCTCGAACGGTGGGATTTTTATTTGCAATAAGCTTTTCCATATTAACGTGATAATATGCGCCTCTGCCAGCGCATTTCATACACATTCCGTTAGGGTTATTATAGGAAAAATAGCCTAATTCAAGGCGCTCTTCCTCATGTCCACACTTAGCGCAGACCTTATCTTGTCCAATAGTTTCGTTGCACTCTGAACATTTAACCTGCCCTTCACTTGAATACAGTAGGGCGAGAAGGTTGAATATGTTTGTTTTTGAACCGACTGTTGATCTTGGGTTATTCTGACGTACAACGCTTTGTTTAACTGCAATTGTTGGGCCGATACCCTCTATGCTTGCGAATTTTCTCTCATTTTCAAGTCCCGGAAAGATTCCTAATGATTGAAGATACCCTTTACGTCCTTCTTCAAACACAATATCAAACATCAGACTAGATTTTCCTGATCCACTTATACCGGTAGCAACGGTTAATTTGTTTTTGGGAATAGTAATATCAACGTCTTTAAGATTGTGAATGCGAGCTCCTGTTATTTTTATACTTTTCATCTAATAAAACCTTGTCTTTTTAATTAAGAAATTCCAACTAATTTATTTATCGTTAAGATCAACCTATTGAGGAAATATAGAGCATTATTTTTTATTAGTGAAATGAAATATCTATATTTTTTAAAATTTATTGACAAAATTGCAATTTTGTGCGCTGGTTGTATTTTACCGACATTTGGTTAACTATATTGTTTATTTAAAAAGCAGTTCAAATTTTTTAAGAGGCCTTAATGAGGTTTTTTGAGAGAATTGTTTTAATTAACTAATTTTAGATAGTCAGGCTAGTTTAATGAGTCTATAATTTCGCCACAAATCACATTATTAAATTGAGAAATTATGAAATTGAACATAAGGATTGTTGCTTTAATTGCAACATTTAGCTTCCCCTGTTTTGCAAATGAACATGCCGTTCATTGGGGATATGATGGGCAAGAAAAGCCTGAAAATTGGGGAAAGCTTTCACCGGAATATTCAACTTGTGAAAATGGCAAGAATCAATCGCCAATCAATATTGAACATGCACTTAAAACAAATCATCCTGAGCTTAGTCTTATTTTCAATTCTGCTAAGCAAGAAATGGTTAATAATGGGCACACTATCCAAATCAATGTATCGGGTGAAAATAGTTTAACGTTGGATGATGAGGCTTTTACATTGCAGCAATTCCACTTTCATACGCCTAGCGAAAATGAAATTAACGGTAAGCATTATCCGATGGAGGCGCATTTTGTTTATAAAAATCAAAATGGCGATTTAGCGGTAATGGCGTTAATGTTCAATGAAGGTAAAACTAATTTAGAATTAGAAAAAGCATGGCATCAAATGCCAACAGCGGTGAATAAAAGCCTGATATTAGATAATGCTATTGATATTAAAGCGTTATTACCCAATGTATTGGACTACTACCGCTTTAGTGGTTCACTGACTACGCCACCTTGTACAGAAGGGGTAAGGTGGATTGTGTTAGAACACGAAAGTTATGCATCAAAAGCACAAATCGAAAAATTTCACTCAATTATGCAACATGATAATAACCGCCCAATTCAACCGTTGAATGGACGAATCATTGTTGATTAATTAATTTGACAATGGGATTAGTTTCTCTGAGTTAATAGTTATTTATCAGAATATTTTTTATTTTAATTACTTTACAAATTAAAATCATTTTAATTACATAAAAATTACATTTAACTAATTAATTTTACATTGTTTTTTTGTGTGCTGTTTATATTAATCAATAAACATATAAAAAATATTAATATCTATTTGATTGCATGTGAAATTTTTATGTTTTAGAATGTTTTTGCCATGAATGGCATGAATAAAATTATTAGGAAATAAATATGAAAAAAACAGTAATAGCATTATCGACGTTGGCTTGTTTATCAAGTTTTGCAAACGCTCAAAATAGTGGTTTCTATCTTGGTGGTCAACTAGGAGATAGTATTTTTAAAGTAAGTAATATAAAAGATACTTATCATGATTTAGAAGATGGTGAAAGAGGACATGACAAATTTGGTTCAATAAATAAAAGTAAATTTTCTGGTGCATTGAATCTTGGGTATAATTTCAAATCTGCTTTTAATATTCCTGTTCGTGCTGAAGTTTCATTTACTTTACGTGGTGATTCAAATAAGACCAAACATGAAAGAAATGATGATGAATTTGACGGAACCTATAATGGCATTGATAAAACAAAAGCTAAAATGAACACGTTAATGTTCAATGGATATTATGATATTGATACAAAAACATCATTTACTCCTTTTGTTGGTGCTGGATTGGGGGTTGCCTTTACTAAATTAAAACGAGAATGGCGTGGTTACATGGACGATGATAAGGACGATGTTTATGGTGATAGTTTTTCGAAAAGCAAGACTAAATTTACATGGAGTTTAGCGGCAGGTGTTGGCTATAAAATCACTGATAATTTAGACTTTGATTTTACTGCTCGTTATTTGGATGCTGGTAAAGTGACAATTCAAACTCGTAAGGATGATCTCAAAATTAAATCAACGGCTAAATTCACTTCAGTTGATTTATTAGCTGGTATTCGTTATACCTTCTAATCATTGTTCATCAAGTTAACAAGGGCGAAAGCCCTTTTTTACTGAATAACACCATTATAAAATATCCCGGCGATTTATCTATTTTAAAAAAGCCGTTTATAAAAATTCTTATAAAACTATATAAACTATAATACCCAAAGTAAGAGTCCATCCGTTGCAGAGACAATAAACAATTAGTGATCTATACGTTTAAAAACCTTCTTGAAAGTATTGAAAATATCGGCATCATCCACATGTTTTTAATTATCTTAAAAAAGTTAAATATTTCAGCGTATAAGGATGATAACCGATATTTTGTTTATCTTTAGTGAGGTAAATTAATTCGGTTATTTAGATGAAAAACTCATTGAGGTGAATAATCAGCACCAAAATAATGAATACTAATTTCTGATAATTTTCCATTATTGATGATCTTTTGGATGCCTTGATTGATATCTTTGGTTAATTGTTCACCTTTCTTTCCTTTGCTGATCAGTAAGTAACTATAGGGAGAAGCAATACGTTCAGTATCTTCGTTGCTTAAATCGATACTTTTGAGTTTCAAGTTATGTTCGCTGATATATTGCGACAACATAACTTTATCAATTAACTGAAAATCATATTGTCCTGTTTCAACATGCTGTAACACTGGCAGTAAGTCTGCTTCACTGTAAATAATGTTGACGGGGTTATCGGGATGTTGTTCATTGTATAACTCTAAGGCTGTAGCATAATTAAGCCCCGGTGAAACTTCAGTCGATTTGCCTTTTAAATCACTAAAACGGTTAATATTGTCATTATTTTCAGCTACTGCTATCACATATTGGTTCATGAAAATTGGCGAAGAATAAAAATATTTTTCTTTACGTTTTTCATTCATCGCATAATTATTGGCTCCGACTTGATAACGTTGAGAATCAAGTCCTGCTAAAACCGAAGGAAACTCGGTAACTTCAAAGTTGATTTCATATTGTGGTAATTGGGCAAATACCGCTTTGACCACCTCAATATCGTAGCCAATTAATTCTCCTTTATCATTTACCGTCGTAAAAGGGCTAGGTGCGCCAGAGGTAGCAATAGTAATTTTTTCCTTTTGGGCTGTTGGTGAGTTTTCTTTGGCGTTATCACATCCAGATAACAAAACAGTTAAAGTTAGTACACTTAAAGCTGAAATAAAATAATTAGTGGGGATATTCATAATGCTACTCTCCTTTTTTTACGGAATAAAGCTAAAACAGTTTTAGATAAAACCCATATTTCTCATTTCGGTTCGATGATCGACCTGATAACGAGCCATTCCCGTTTTCATTAAATCGAACCCCAAATTTTTATAAAATTCGATGGTTTGGGGATGAGTATAAAGAATGATATTGCAGTGTTTGACCTGTTCTACCAGTTTTTCCACAATTAACCGTCCAAATTGCTGACCATGTAAATGGTTTGCCAGCGCAATGTTATAAATGGCTGCCTGACAAATACCATCTGATAATGTGCGCCCCACACCCACAACTCGTTTTTTTTCCAGTAAAAAAACGACACTATAACTTTGTTTAAAAACTTGTTCTTGAGTTTTCGCATCAAGCGAACTAAGTCCATAAAAGGCAAGTAAGTCAGCGACATCTTGCCAGTTAATATTTTGACAATGTTGTTGTAAAACAATACTCATTACGACCTCTTTTAATCATTAGATTTCATAATCCATTTGCATGGTATTGTAATAGCGTGTTAAAAAATCACGGGTTCTTTGCTGAGTTGGATTGGTAAAAACTTGTTTGGGTGTGCCATCTTCTATTATTTTTCCTTTATCCAAGAAAAAGACTCGGGTTGCGATTTCGTGTACAAAACTCATTTCGTGAGAGACGAGTAGCATCGTTATACCTGACTTTGCTGCTAATTTTATCGTAGCTAACACTTCTCCGACTAATTCAGGATCTAAGGCGGAAGTGGGTTCATCAAGTAATAATACTTTAGGATCCATGGCTAACGCTCTGGCGATGGCTACTCGTTGTTGTTGTCCTCCCGATAGCTGTTTAGGGTAATGATAGATTCGTTCACCCAGTCCAACTTCAACTAATTTGTCATAAGCTATTTGTTGTGCTTTATCTTTCGGATATTTTTTTACAACAACTAATCCTTCCATTACATTTTCTAGTGCATTTTTTTGTTGAAATAAATTAAATTGTTGGAACACCATTGCAGTTTGTTGGCGAAACCTGACTAATTGCGATCGCTTTACACGGCTGACATCCAACTTAATATCATCAATGGTAATTTTACCGAATTGCGGTCTTTCTAATAAATTTAAGCATCGTAACAATGTTGATTTGCCTGCTCCTGACGCACCGATAATTGCCACAATATCATGAGGTTTAATGTGAAAATTAAGATTATTGAGTATTGAATTATCTTGAAAAGATAAAGTTAAATTTTGCACATTTATCATAATAGCTTCCCTCGTCGATAACTTGGCGTATTCACCGTGTCAGATATCGTAAGGCGCTTTTCCAAATATCTTACGATTAATTCAATAATGATGGTTAATGCCCAGTAGATGAGTGCCAATGAAATATAGACTTCAAAATAGCGATAACTATGTCCAGCTAAGGTTTTACCTCTGCCCGTCATTTCAGTTACAGAACAAACGAAGGCGAGGGAGGTGCCCTTAAGTAAGCCTATTAGTGCGTTACCAAGATTGGGTAGGGCGACAATAAAGGCTTCCGGAATGATGATTCGACGTAATAACTGGCTATAGGTCATCCCAAGGGACTGTGCTGCTTCAATTTGTCCTTTATTTACCGATTGTAATGCGGCACGTATTGTTTCTGAATTATATGCCGCTTCATTAAAGGAAAACGCAATCAAAACAAATAGCATTGGTGGAACACTGTTAACATTAAAATCGGTATGATAATAATGATTGATATAACGTAAGATAATAGGAATACCATAGAAGCTTAAATAGAGTTGCACTATCAATGGCGTTCCTCTAATAAATGAAACAAATATCATCGCCATCTGAGAAAAAACAGGTATCTTGTTCATTTTAATGATAGCGATGATGAGTCCTAACATTACCCCCAGTAACATTGAAAAAAAGGTAATAAACAATGTGACCGGCAAATAAGCAAGTAATGTCGGAATTTGGCTGAAAATCAATCCAATATCTACTATATTTGGCATTCGTATTATCCCAATAATTAGTGACTTGTATTAAACCGTTTATCTCGATTATGGGGAGTATGCCAATTGCTAACATCAGGGCCTAAAGGCAAAATATCATAAGGATTATGCGAATTATTACTCAAAAAATAGCCCTTTTTTATTGCTTCAAAATCGGTGGTTTCACCAAAAGCCGGGATTTGATACAGATCTCTGGCATAAGCCCATAAATTAGGAAAATCAATAATTCGATTACGGTTAGTTTTGAATGCAGAATAATAGGCAACATCAAAGCGCGCTAATGTGACATACAGACGAATATCGGAATCAGTAATATTATCACCAAATAGATAGCGTGATTTGTCTAAACGTTGTTCCAGTTTATCTAATTGATTGAATACAAGATGATAAGCTTCTTCGTAAGCCTTTTGTGAGCGTGCAAATCCTGCCTTATAAACGCCATTATTTACTTCATGAAAAATCACATGATTAAGTTCATCAATCTCCTTACGTAAATGTTGAGGATAAAGATCAGGTGCACCTGATTTATGAAAGGGTTTAAAAACGGTTTCCCAATAATAGGTTAAATTAAAATAGTCATTGTTAACCACTTTACCGGTTTTCACATCCACTATGGTTGGTACGGTTGCTCGACCATGGTAAGTGGGATCTGTCGAGGCATAAATTTCGGGTAAATAACGAATACCGAGCACCGGATCGACACCCTTGGGATCAAGCGAAAACTCCCAACCATGGCTGGTACGAACGGGTGATACTTTACCAACACTGATCACATGCTCTAATCCTAATAACTTAATCGCTATCATCTGGCGGTGTGCCCAAGGACAAATTGCCGCCCAAATCAAACGATAACGACCCGATTCAACCGGTAGCATGCCTGGCTCGTTGCCAAAGGGAGTATCAAATCGATTAGATTGACGAACAAAAGCGCCATCTTGGTTAATTTCATTATTTTCGGTAGTAACTACCTTTCCTATTGCTATAGACATATGCTTACTCCTCTTATTTGATACGGCAGAATCAATCCTGTTTCATGATTGGATGAATTCAATCTAGCATCAAATATTTAGGGGATAAAATAACAAATAAGCATATTTATATAATTATCAATTATATGAATAGTTGGCTTTAGTGGTACTTAGCTAATATTTGGAAAATAGGGCTATTTTCCTAATCGTTTATACAGTCTTTCTGGGCGCCCGATTTTTCCATGGTTAAGTTCAACAGTTAATAATTTTGTTTGAACACAATGTTCTAAATATCGTCTGGCGGTCGTTTTACTGATTTGGGCATTTTCGACTATATCATCTACGGTTAATGGTTTGTCTGTTTTCATAAACAAATCCTTAACTTTTTGTAAGGTGATTTCTTCTATCCCTTTTGAGTGACGATTAATACCGACAAAATCTTTCGTTTGTAAATTAAAAAGCTCATCAATTCTTCGTTGATTGACATGTTTTTGTAGGCTTTGTCGATATAAGAACAGCTCAAAACGTTCTAACGAATGTTTTAAACGTTGATAGGACAGCGGTTTTATTAAATAATCAAATGCCCCCAAGCGAATTGCTTTACTACAGGTATCCATATCACTAGCCGCAGTGATGAAAATAACATAACAATCAAGATGATTATTAATGATATATTCAAAAAGATCGATACCTTTACCATCTGGTAAATAGTTATCTAATAAAATTAAAGTTGGTTTTAATTTATCGATCATTATTTTTGCTTCAGCTAAATTGGAGGCAATACCGATAACTTTTACTTTGGTATCACGTTGAATGAAATCAGCATTTAGCTCAGCTAAAATCGGCTCATCTTCAACAATGAGTGCTTTAATCATATCATCTTTTACTTGATTCATACTTTCTTATCCCTCATGTTATTTGGGTATAAAAACCGAAAAAATTGCACCGTAAGGTTCATTATCTTCAAATGTAATATAGCCATTAGCTTTCTTTATATAAGTTAAAACGAGATGTAATCCTATGCCATGATCCTTAGCATTTTGTGATGTCACGCCAGGTTTGAAAATGGAGTCACGAATCTTTTCATCTATACCGCAACCTTGATCGCTAACTTCCAAAACAATTTCATCCGTCGCATCGCTGAGATATAACGAAATCGTTTTATCTCCACGATCGTTTTTCAAACTGGCATTGAATGCGTTATCAAGTAAATTACCTAAAATAGACATAAATTCTGTTTCGGTAATTGAATCGGGTAATGCATTTAACTGGCATGCAGGATCGAAAACCAGCTTTAAACCAATTTCATGTGATTTTGAATATTTACCTATTAGCAGACCACATACAGCAGGTACTTTAAAATGTTCAGTAATAAAATCTAATTTAGCTTGATTATCGGCTGAGTGTAGCGCAATAAAAGACTCCGCTTCTTGGTAACGCTTCATATAAATCAAGCCAGATAATGTTGCCATCCAATTAAGATGCTCATGTCTTAATGTGCGCAAATTATCCACATATTGATTAACTTGAGTTAATTGCATGCTTAATAAGTTGATATCATTGTAGTTACGGAACGTAATAACCCAACCTTTAATCTTATTATCAACCAAAATTCGTACTCGATTAGCAATAACAATAATATTATTAAAATAACAAATATGATCATGTATATCTTGGATCTGATTATCATTTCCACATATAAATTCTGTTGATTCAATAAAATCCCATAAAGGTTGGTGAATCAATTCATTATCATTGACTTTAATTTTTAACATTGATCTTGCAGATTGATTGATATTCATAATTTTATAATCAAGATCAATAGCAATGACGCCCTCAAAAATGGATTCCATAATTGATTTCTGACTTTTTACCAGTAATGCAATATCTTTTGGCTCCAAATTAAACATCTGTCTTTTGATTGCCTTAGAAAAACAAAAAGAAAAGATAAACAAAGCTAAAAATAGTAATGAACAAAAAAGGATAAAAGGTATTACTTGCTTGATATGTAATGCATAAATATCATCAATCATATAACCAATTGAGACTATTCCAATGATTTTACCTTGATCGACTATTGGTGCTTTGCCTCTTAATGCTAACCCAAGTGAACCTTCACTAATAGTAACACTACTATTGCCATTAAGTACTTGTTGATTATCGTCACCAATCATGGGTGAAAATAGCGCATTATTGGCAGTATGAAAAAGTCGATGGGCATTTTCATCACCAATAACTATATAACTTGCATCACTTTGTTGAAAAATATCAATTACTAAATCGGCTATTTTATTTGTATCTTTTTCTTTAACATATTGTATCAAACTCGGAACTACAGCTAACTCTCTTGCTTGAACTTGCGCTTTTTCACCTAAACTGCGATATAGATTCGTTTCTGTTGTCTTCCAAATATAACTTTGTAATAGAGCTAATATAATCAATGAAAAGATCAAAAGAGATAAAAATAATTTCGTAGTAAATGATAATTGAATCTTCTTTCGCATTTTTACATTTACTTTTCAAATTAAAGTAGAGGTGAGTGTAACACAGCATAAAAAAACTTTGAGCCATTAAAACCATAAAAACCACAGTTAAAGTATGATTTATATCACAAAAATGAGATTCATATTTTGTCACTATACGCGCCAATTAATTCGAACAAATCAAATCATTTTGGAGAAAAAATACATATGGTGGATTTCAATTCAATTGGAAAAACGCATAATCAAGAAGAATCAACGAGTAAGCCTGTCGAGCAGAAATTACAAGGATGGCCTTATAATTGGTGGCGACTCATGGACAATTATAAAATTGGTGTAATTCCACTTCCATTATTTATTATTGCTGGTATTCTTATTTTCACCGAAGTGTTAGTAACAGGTAAGTTACCGAGTGAAATCGTTGTTATGGTTGTCACTTGTGCATTTTTTGGCTTTTTGTGTGGTGAAATTGGTAAACGTCTACCGATCGTTGGTAAAATGGGTGCAGCAGCAATCTGTGCAACCTTCATTCCATCTGCTTTAGTTTATTATGGAATTCTTCCTACGCCAGTTGTTGAAGCAACAACTAAGTTCTATAAAGATACACATATTCTTTATTTATACATTTGTTGTATCATCGTTGGTAGTATTATGAACATGGATAAGAAAACACTTATTCAAGGTTTCTTAAAAATCTTTGGACCGATGGTATGTGGTGAGATTGTCGGGATGCTTGTTGGCGTTGGTGTCGGTTATCTACTTGGTTTAACACCGTTTGAAACTTTCTTCTTCTTGGTATTACCTATCATGGCTGGTGGTGTCGGTGAAGGTGCAATTCCACTTTCAATTGGCTACGCAGCAATTTTGCATATGGAACAAGGTGAAGCCTTAGGTCGTGTTTTACCGATCGTAATGTTAGGTGGGTTAACGGGTATTATCTGTGGTGGTGTGCTTAACCGTATTGGTAAAGCTTATCCACATTTAACAGGTAACGGACGATTATTACCAGCGTCAGAAGAAGACGAAATTACAGATAAAAAAGCAACAAAAGCAGATTCTGTTATCGATGTGACAACATTTGCTTCAGGTGTATTATTAGCCGCTATCCTTTATATGGTTGGTATGATTGGTCATAAAGTGACGGGTATTCCAGCGCCAGTAGGGATGTTATTTGCAGCTGTATTTGTTAAATTAATATCTGGTGTTTCACCGAAAGTATTGAGTGGTTCACAAGTCGTTTACAAATTTTTCCAAACGTCTGTAACCTATCCAATTTTATTTGCGGTAGGTGTGGCAATCACTCCATGGGATAAAATTGTTTCTGCATTTACGTTAACTAACTTAGCAGTCATTGTTTGTACCGTAGTGAGCTTAGTAACAACAGGCTTCTTTGTAGCGAAAAAATTAGGTATGTATCCAGTAGATGCAGCTGTTATTTCATGTTGTCAAAGTGGTCAAGGCGGAACAGGTGACGTTGCAATATTAACCGCAGCGGAACGAATGGAGTTAATGCCATTTGCACAAATTGCAACCCGTATTGGTGGTGCGATTAATGTATCGGTATCGTTACTTATTCTCGGCAATTTCTTAGTATAGTTAAATTTTTTTAACAACAACCTTAGCCTAGACTAGGGTTGTTTGTTTTTATTTTATAGTAATAATTAATACAAACAGCTTTTAAGGAGTACTCATGAAGCTTGTCAGTTATCTTGTCTCTGGTAGAGCAAGTTTTGGTCTTCTCACTAATCATGGTATTGTTGATTTAAAACAAAAATTTGGTGATAAATATGCTGATTTGAAATCATTACTTGCTGATGAAGAAGGCTTGTCGCTAGCGAAAACCTATGTTAATGCTCCAAGTGACATTAATGAGCAAGATATCACTTATTTACCGGTTATACCGAATCCAAATAAAATTTTATGTGTTGGCATGAATTATGCTGAAAAAAGAGCAGAGTTTAATGAAACCAGTTCAGCACCAACATTATTTGTTCGTTTCCCTGATTCACAAACAGGGCATAAAACAAATATTCTCAAACCAACTATTACCAATGAACTAGATTATGAAGGTGAACTTGCCATTATCATTGGTAAAGGTGGTTTTCGTATTAAGCAAGAAGATGCATTATCACATGTAGCGGGTTACAGTTGTTATATGGACGGTTCTATCCGCGATTGGCAATATACTTGGTTTACGGCAGGTAAAAACTGGCCAAGTACAGGTGCGTTTGGTCCATGTTTAACCACGACTGATGAGATTCCTGATCCTACCGCATTATCTTTAACGACCTATTTAAACGGTCAGGAAATGCAACACGATTATGTCAAAAACTTAGTCCATACTGTGCCTGAACTTGTTTCTTATATCAGTACTTTTACCCGTTTATCTCCTGGCGATGTTATTCTGACAGGTTCACCGGGTGGTGTAGGTAAAAAACGTAATCCTCCAGTATTTATGAAAGATGGCGATAAAATTGAAGTTGAAATCTCTGGAATTGGTCGTTTAACTAACTATGTGGTAGCAGAAAAATAGGTGATATTATGTATAGTTTAGTCGATTTTTCAGTGGTAGATATCTCTAAATCATTAACTGAACGAGAACAAATTATTCGTTTGTTAACGCTATCGGATCTAAACTTAGACCCTCAAGTCCATATATTTATCGTTGCTTACATGGACGGTAAAATGGTGGCTTGTGCTGGCATTGATGACAATATTATTAAATGTGTTGCGATTGACCCCGATTATCGTGGAAATCAGCTTAATTTGACTTTGTTGGATAACGTTATCAAATATGCTAATGAGCAGGGGCATTTTCATCTCTTTTTATATACTAAACCTGAAAATATCGACTTTTTCAAAGGGTGTGGATTTTATCCTATCGTCGAGGTAAATAATCTTGTCGTATTAATGGAAAATACCCCCGTTGGAATTAAGCAATACTGTAAATATTTAAGTGAACACCGTAAGGAAGGGAACAAGATTGGCAGTGTAGTGATGAATGCTAATCCATTTACAAAAGGTCACCAACATCTTTTACAATATGCTGCCAGTCAATGTGATTGGCTTCATGTTTTTGTCGTAAATGAAAATGTTTCACTATTCCCATTTGATGTGCGTTTGCAGCTCGTGAAAGAGGGATCGAAACACTTAAAAAATGTCACGGTACATGCAAGTTCAGCCTATATTATATCGAGAGCAACATTTCCTACTTATTTTTTAAAAGATAATGATAAAATTGATTACGCTTACATGGGGATCGATTTATTAATTTTCCGCAATTATATTGCCCCAGCACTGAATATTACCTATCGTTTTGTTGGAACCGAGCCCTACAGTCAAATAACTAATGCTTATAATACTTCAATGCGTTATTGGTTACAGGATAAAGACGTTAGTCCTTATCCGGTTGTGACGTTGGTTGAAATTCAGCGCATTCTTGAAGGGGAAGATATCATATCCGCTTCGTTGGTTAGAAAATTACTGGCTGATGAGCAATATGAAGAGGTAAAACGATTAGTTCCAGAAACAACATGGAACTATCTAGAGGCTAATTTAGATTCAGTCAAAAATTTAATTCGTTCAAAAGGTAACTAAATGAAAATCAAGAAAGAAGCCATGGCTGGCACTCTCGAATCAAGCGATTTGTTAGTGAAAGTCACTCCTAATACAGGAATTGAAATTGTTATTAATAGTGATGTTAATAAGCAATTTGGCGATCAAATACGCGCCGTTGTAGAGCAAACCTTAACAAGTCTTAATGTGACTGACGGTTTAATTATTATTGATGATAAAGGCGCTTTAGATTGTGCGATTAAAGCTCGAGTACAATGTGCAGTATTGCGTGGCGCAGAAGAAGAGAACTTAGATTGGAGTAAATTACTATGAAAAAATTGCGTCGAAGTATGTTATTTCTGCCGGGTGCGAATGCCGCGATGTTATCCACTTCGTTTGTCTATAAGCCTGATTCAATCATGTTCGATCTTGAAGATGCAGTATCATTAAAAGAAAAAGATTCTGCTCGTTTATTGGTTGCACAAACATTACGTCTTCCGGTTTATAAAGAACATGGAATTGAAACTGTTGTTCGAATCAATGCGCTCAATACTCCATTTGGATTAAAAGATCTTGAAGCTGTTGTGAGAGCAGGTGTTGACGTTGTACGTCTACCGATGACAAATAGTGCTGAAGATATCCATGAACTTGAAGCTCACGTTGAACGAATTGAAAAAGAGTGTGGTCGTGAGGTTGGTAGTACTAAATTAATGGCAGCTATTGAATCTGCGTTAGGTGTAGTAAATGCTGTTTCAATCGCAAAATCTTCACCACGTTTAATTGGTATAGCGTTAGCTGCGTTCGATTATTTAGTTGATATGCAAACTGAGCGTGGAGACGGTACCGAACTATTTTATGCACGTTGTGCTGTTTTACATGCAGCGCGAGTGGCGGGTATTGATGCATTTGACGTGGTTTATTCTAACGTTAATGATGATGAAGGCTTCTTGAAAGAAGTTAGCTTAATCAAAAAATTAGGTTATAACGGTAAATCACTGATTAATCCAAGACAAATTGAATTACTACATAATGCTTATGCGCCAACAGCTGCAGAAGTTGAAAACGCACAAAAAGTGGTTGAAGCTGCTGAAGAAGGTGAAAGAAAAGGGCTTGGTGTGGTTTCATTAAATGGCAAAATGATTGATGCACCGATTATTGCACGTGCTCAAAAAATTATTGAGCTAGCCAAATATTCTGGTGTACGTAAAGAAATTTGATAGGATTAAAAAATGACGACTTCTATAGACAAAAAAATTGATGATTTGCTAAAACAGCATCCTGATCTAAAAAATATTGCACCGTTTGTTGATGCTAATGCAACAACGCCTTATTTAAAAGATGAGTCAAAATACACACGTAAATTATGTGATTCTATCGAACAAGCAATTCATAAATGTGAATTACGTGATGGAATGACGATCTCTTTCCACCATGCTTTTCGTGAAGGTGATAAGGTCATTAACAAAGTTGTTGAAACGATCAGCAGACTTGGTATTAAAAACTTAACGTTAGCATCAAGCTCATTGTTAAGTTGTAACTCAGCCTTGATTCCACATATTGAAGCAGGTGTAATTACCAAAATTTATACCTCTGGTTTACGAGGTAAATTGGCTGATGCTATTTCACATGGATTAATGGATAATCCTGTTCATATTCACTCACACGGTGGACGAGTAAAACTTATTCAAAGTGGTGAAATTAACATTGATATCGCATTTTTAGCTGTTTCAACAGCTGATGAACAAGGTAATGCGAATGGTGTATCGGGTAAATCTCAATGTGGTGCATTGGGTTATGCGATGGTTGATGCGCAATTTGCGAAAAAAGTAGTCTTGTTGACTGAAGATATCGTTGGTTATCCAAATCATCCGGCAAGTATTCGTCAGGATCAAGTCGATTACATTGTTAAAGTTGATGAAGTTGGTGACCCGACTAAAATCAGTGTCGGTGCAGCGCGAATTACCAGCAATCCACGTGAGCTAATGATTGCTCGCTATGCTGCGGATGTCATCGAGTATTCTGGCTATTTTAAAGACGGCTTCTCGATTCAAACCGGTTCAGGTGCGTCTTCAACGGCAGCCACCCGATTCTTAGAAAATCGTATGCGAGCTAAAAATATTACTGCCTCATTTGCATTAGGTGGTATTACAGCAAGTATTGTTGATTTACATGAAAAAGGGTTAGTTAAACGTTTACTTGATACGCAAAGTTTTGATGGTACCGCAGGACAATCTTTAGGTAAAAACCGAGATCATATCGAAGTTTCAACCAATGTCTATGCAAACCCTGCATCGAAAGGGGCGAGTGTGGATGAGTTAGATATTGTTATCCTTAGTGCATTAGAGATCGATCTTGATTATAACGTTAATGTATTAACGGGATCGGATGGTGTTATGCGAGGTGCGTCTGGTGGTCACTGTGATACCGCTGCTGGTGCAAACTTAACCATTATTGTTGCGCCATTAATTCGTAGCCGTATTCCAACTGTGATTAAGAAAGTGACCACTGTTGTAACACCAGGTGAGAGCGTTGATGTGCTTGTAACTGACCATGGTATTGCTGTTAACCCTAATCGTCCAGAAATCGCTGAACGTTTAAAAGCAGCAAACTTGCCGGTGATGAGCATTGAAGAGCTTTATCAACGTGCGGTGTCATTGACTGGTGAACCAAAACCAATTGAATTTAATGATAAAATTGTTGGTATTGTTCATTACCGAGATGGTTCGGTGATTGATGTAGTACGCGAAGTTAAAGACTAACTAACTTGCAATAGCATGACATGATGACATGCTATTGCCTTCTTTTATCTAAATAGCAGACAAAACCACAATGATAGTAAAATTTGATGATGGTACGCCAATCACGCTTGAACAGATGTTACTTGCGAAAGAAAAACGAGTTGCCAATCAACTTTTTTCAATCACACACTATCAACAACCAATCATCTCACTTTGTTTGGTTATTCCAGGGGCTATTAAAAATAGTAGTGGAGCACATTATCTATTTAATCAAGCGATCCAAGCATTACATCACTGTTTGAGTACAAACAATATTACTATCGTGAATGAACAGCATTATCATAAAATCACAGGGTTTGAAGCGATTATTTCGGTAGCTTGCCAAACAGAAAAGTTAAAACAATTTTGTATTGATATTGAAGATAATCATCCTTTAGGACGATTATGGGATATTGATGTTATTGATCCCACTACCCAACAGAGCCTTTCTCGAGCTCAATTTGAACAACGTCCAAGGCAATGTCTAGTGTGTGATGAAGTAGCAAAAATTTGCGGACGAGCCAAACGACACTCACTTGATGAGATATTTACCGCAATTCAAAATAAAATTATCCATTACGGCAAATAAGATTTAAAATTCATTATCAAAATCAATTAATTAAATCTTAAAAGGATTGATGAAAAAGATTATAATAGCGGAAATCATCAACCCATAATTTAATTGTATAATTAAAGCTAAATAGCCGCTAATGCTTGTTCTAAATCACCGATTAAATCATCAATATCTTCTAATCCAACTGAAATGCGTAATAGTTGATCGGAAATGCCAGCCGTCTTACGTGCTTCGGCGCTAATTCCTGAATGGGTCATCGTTGCAGGGTGACAGACTAAGCTTTCAACTCCACCTAATGATTGTGCCAACGTAAATATATTCAGCGCTTTTAAAAATTTAGGCATAACGTCAGCATTACCGACCAATTCAAAACTTAAGAGGGAACCAAACCCTTTTTGCTGTTTTTTTGCGATATCGTGACCAAGATTAGAGGGTAAAGATGGATGGAAAACTTTAGCAATTTTAGGATGATTCACTAAAAACTCAACCACCTGTTTAGCATTGTCTTGTTGTAATTTGACACGAGCAGCTAAAGTACGTAATCCACGTAATAATAAGTAGCTATCAAATGATGACGTTAATGTACCAATATTATTTGCCCACCATAAGACATCTGTTGCTAATTTTTGATCTTTGAAGACTAAAATACCAGCCAATAAATCGGAATGACCATTTAAAAATTTGGTACAAGAATGGGTGACAATATCGGCTCCAAGTTCTAATGGCTTTTGTAGAATAGGTGTCATAAAAGTATTATCTACAAGTACAATTGCACCAACTTCATGTGCTTGGCGAGTGATCGCTTGAATATCGACAACACGCAATAGGGGATTACTTGGTGATTCAATTAAGACTAATTTAGGACGTAGATTTAACGCTTCTTTCAATGCAACAGGATCGGACTGATCAACAAATTTTGCTTTAAAATGACCTCGTTCGCTTAAGCTATTAAATAACCGATAACTGCCACCATAGCAATCATGAGGCGCAACCACTAAATCATTAGGGGATAATAATGCAACGCTAACTAAATGGATAGCTGACATTCCACAATTCGTTAATATGGCATCGGCTCCACCTTCTAATTTTGCCACGGTTTGTTCAACTAATCGTCGGCTAGGATTCGATTTTCGCCCATAATCAAATTCTCTGGGTTTTGCAAACTCTTCATAGCGGTAACATGTTGAAGGTGTAATCACTGGAACGACACTACCGTATTGATCATCAGTATTTAAGCCACCCCGGACAGCAATCGTCCCTTGATTCAAATTAGCACATCGGCTTTGATTGTTAGATTGATTAGCCATAATAATCTTCCTAGACCTCTTGATTTATTCTTAGATATCAGTTGTATAAGAATAACACAATTAATAAAGCCGTCAACATGTCTAGACGTCTAAGTATCTTGGTGTGTAGATTGCAGTAAAACAAAAAAAACGTTAAAATTACCTATATTATTTGTGATGTAATTTGGTGGAAAAATGATGAAATGGAATGGCGACTATATCAGCCCTTATGCAGAGCATGGTAAAAAAAGTGAGCAAGTAAAAAAAATTACTGTCTCAATTCCGTTAAAAGTTTTAAAGATATTGACTGATGAACGTACTCGTCGACAAGTGAATAATTTGCGTCATGCAACTAATAGTGAACTTCTTTGTGAAGCTTTTTTGCATGCTTATACAGGTCAGCCTCTACCATGTGATGAAGATCTACAAAAAGATCGTGAAGATGGTATTCCACTGCAAGCTCAAAAAATGATGAGAGATTTAGGTATAGATCCTGATCTTATTGATGAATAAGCAAGTATATTAGCTTTATTTGGTTATCATCGTGTTGCATCACTGAAAAAAGCATATAAAAAAGGCGCATTAAGCGCCTTTTTTATGATGATAACGAAAAAATCGTTACAACAAAAACTATTTTTTACCGCCAACCATTGAAAAACGTTGTTTAAATTTATCTACACGTCCACCAGTTGCAACATCACGTTGTTTACCAGTATAGAATGGGTGACACTCACCACATACGTCAAGATGAATATCATGACCAATAGTTGAATGAGTTTTGATAACATTACCGCAAGAACAAGTTGCTGTAATTGCTTTATATTCTGGGTGAATACCTTCTTTCATAATAAACCTCTAAAGTTGGTTCGTATCGCTATATAAACGGCTGTAAAAGCAAAGTCTACACACCATACGAGTGTTAAAAAACATGATTAAGGTTGCGAATTATACGCCTTAAAGCATAGGTAATCAAGCAATAAAAGACCCGTTTAAACCGGTAACTGACCAATAGTTACTTGCAATTCAACCTTTTCACCGTTTCGCAATACTACTATGGGGACAGTTGTGCCTGGTTTCAACTCGGCTATTTGATCCATAGTTTGAATAATGGATTTGACAGGCTTGTTATCAACCATAATTAAAATATCATTAGATTGTATTCCTGCTTGTAATGAGGGGCCTTCGGCATTAGTAACTAAAATACCTACTACAACCGGCATATCACTTGGATTTCGGGTTGGGGTAAACTCTAATCCATCAATACCAATATAACCACGAATAATTTTACCATCTTGAATAAGTTTATTCATGATCTTCACTGCTAATGCAGTTGGAATGGCAAAACCGATACCTTCTGGTACTTCATTTCCTAAATTTTTAGCAAAGGTTAAGGTATTAATACCAACTAGCTCGCCTTTAGTATTGACTAAGGCTCCACCAGAATTACCATGATTAATTGATGCATCAGTTTGAATGAAGTTCTGTCTCCGATAAGGGCTAAGTCCATCCCGGCCTGTTGCACTGATAATCCCTTGCGTAATGGTTTGTCCGATATTATATGGATTGCCAATGGCTAAAACGACATCACCAATTTTAGGTTCACGTTTAGAATTAATTCGAATAGTTGGAATATTCACTGCTTCAATTTTTAATACAGCAATATCAACTAACTTATCTGAACCTACTGATAGAGCTTCAAAAATTCGACCATCTTGCAACGCTACAATAATTTGTTCTGCGCCATCTACTACATGATAATTTGTAATGATATAGCCTTTATTGCTCATAATCACACCAGAACCTAAAGGCGTAATCGGATTGCTTGCTGATTGTTGAGACATCGCATTAACTGAACGGCTGTAAATATTAACAACAGCAGGAGCGGCAGCTTTTACTGCATCTGAATAACTTATGGGTTCATTATCAAAAATTGATCTTGAAAAATTTGATTGGGTACCATTGCGTAAAGTAGGAAAAATTATCAATAGAACAATGGCTAAAACAGTTCCAATCAATATGGGCCATAAGATTTTTTTGAGCATAATTTTTCAAATGATAAAAAAGTGATGAGGGAATTTTAACACATCCAACAGAATTATAAATATTGATAATTTTCGTCGATACAAAATAAAGTATCGACGAAATAAACAAAGTTTACTTGGTTTAGCGTAAGATTAAGTATAAACGGCTATCACCACGAACAATGTTAAGTGCAATTGCAGAAGGTTTACTATCAATAACCTTACGAAGATCAGCAATATTGTTAACGCGGGTTTTATTGACGCCAGTAATCAGATCGCCTTCTTGTAGACTCAATCGAGAAGCAGGCGAATTTTTAGCAATGCTTTCAATAACTACACCTTTTTGACCTTTTACATCGCCATTTGTCAGTGTTGCACCATCAAGAGAGGAGTGTAAAGATTTTGCTTCGGTACTTGATTCATCACTATTTTTTAGTTTAACACTAACGCTTATTTCTTTGCCATCTCGAATTAAACCTAACTGTACTATACGTCCTACACCAGAGGTGGCTATTTTAGCACGTAATTCAGCAAAACTATCAACAGGTTTACCATCCATTGATACAATGACATCGCCTGATTTTATCCCTGCCTCTTTCGCGGCTGAGTCGTCAATAACTTCACTAACAAATGCACCTTTTTGTACATCTAAATCAAATGCTTTAGCAATATCTGATGTAAGTTCATTCCCTTTAATGCCAAGCACTCCACGCCTAACTTCACCATACTCAACCAGTTGAGACGTTAAACTTTTTACCATGTTACTTGGAATGGCAAAACCGATACCAACATTTCCACCACTAGGAGCGATGATAGCGGTATTAATCCCGACGAGTTCACCATTTAAGTTAACCAATGCACCACCTGAGTTACCTCGATTAATTGAGGCATCGGTTTGAATAAAATTCTCAAAACCATTCATACTTAGACCACTACGAGCGAGTGCAGAAATAATACCTGAGGTTACAGTTTGACCAATACCGAATGGATTACCAATCGCAACAACATAATCACCTACACGAAGTTTGTCCGAATCGGCTAATTTTATTGCTGTTAATTTTTTAGCGTCTTCAACTTTCAATAATGCAATATCGCTTTGTGGATCTTTTCCAATTAATTTTGCTTTAAACTCATGGCCATCATTGAGGGTAATGGTAATTTTATCTGCATTATCAATAACGTGATTATTGGTTACCACATAGCCTTTTTCAGCGTCAATTATTACTCCTGAGCCTTGACCGGTGAATGCTCTTGATTGACTGTCAGGATAGCCAAAAAATCGTCTAAATTCTTCTGGCATATTATTTTGCATTTGAGCAACACCTTCGACTTTGATACTCACAACCGATGGTAGAACTGTTTCTAACATAGGGGCTAAGCTTGGCTGTTCGGTAGAATTACCAGCAGGAATTGAAGGAAAAGATGCATAAGCATTTGAAAATAATGATAAACTCATGCTTATACTTAAAGCAACAACACTTAATAATTTTTTATGTTTTTTTAATGAATTGTTCATTTTACAACTCTCACTATTTAAAAATTTTAAAATTAACAGAAATATTTACCTGCGTAGTTCTGTGAAAAAATAACATTAAGATCGATGTTCATCCGTTTTGAATAGATTAGAAGGATTGTCAGAGTAATCTTTAGGTTGATTTTCGACTATTAATTTATGGCTTGAATCTGAATTATTATTTACTTCAAGATTCATATTTGGCATATTTTCGTTTCCCATAATTTGTTGAGAATTTTCAGCCATATGTTGATAAAGTCGTCTAAACTCTTTAGCCATGTTATCTAATATTTCAGCACTGTGAGAAAAATGTTTAGCAATCATTTGTTTTTGCGTTTTTAGTTCTTCTTGTGCTTGCTCTAATTCACGTTTAACACTTGCGAATCGACGGGCTTTAGGACTAAGGACATTCATGAAAATAGCACCAATAATAAAGCCCATAACTAATCCAATCGAAAGATAGATGATTATGTCTTTTTCCATACTTCACTCCTTGTATTTTTCGTAGTCTGATTAGATAAAACTTATATTAAATCATTGGTAATCATTTTGCATGGTTAGCAAGTTTAATCAATTGTTTTTTTAATTTATTTGGTGCATTTTCTGCTATTGCATACAAATAATTTGCACTAGTTGCTGTTAGCACACTTGTCATTGTAGCATTTTTTGATGAACAATTAATACTTTGTGATACCGCTAAACAAATATCGGGATTAATTCGATACTGAATAGAGGATAAAGACGGTAATAATTTTTTTCGAATTCCTGATATTAATTTACTCTGTTCGTATTTTAATCTGGTCAGCCAACTTGCAGAGCTCACCTCAATAATAAGAATCCCTTGACGATAGTTAGAAACTCTACATTGTGGTTTCAAGGGAGAAGGAAGTAAATCATGCACTACACTAGATAATTTGTTGAGTGCAGAAATTCTTTCTTTTATCTGTGATAAAGAAGAATTTTGCGTCAAAATCGACGTTAATATCTGCGGTTCATTATCACGCATAGATTAACCTCTGCTCTAATATCAAGTTAATTTTTCTATTTTGAAATTACAAATACATTAGTTAACTAATGTAACTGATCTTTAGCGAAATGTCTCATTAAAAAAATAATTTACAGATAGTTAAATAATTTTTTTTAAAAGATTTAATCTCTGACATTGTAATAATAGTTAGTTATTTCGTTAGATTAATTGATTAATTACTGACACGATAATACGAATTGACCATGTCGAAGTGAATTATTTATAAATTTTTCCAATTTTAATTAAAGTTAATCTGATTTAAATAATCAATAAAAAAATTAAAAAATAAAAAATTGAAATAACCCAAAAAAAGACGTATTTTAGATAATCAAAATAAGTTATCGGTATTAGTTAATTAAAAAATAATAAATACAATTAAAATAATAATATATCCGAATCGGTATGAATATAAAGGAATGGTCCATTGCTCTGTTTTTTCAATATAGCATCGTGTTAATTTATGACTATTTTTGACACGATATATCCTATTCTTTATCCACAAATTTTTGTTAACTGATTAACAAAAACACAATTGCAAACCGAATTTTTTAACACTCAAACAATTTATATAACTGTCTGATTAATTGAATTTAATCTTATAAAAATAAGTACAAAGCAACTATTTGATATGCAATTAAAATGAAACATAAGGAGTATTTTATGGCGAAAACGTTGACTAAAAATTTCAGTCAAGTTGGCGAAGGTTTAATAAATGGGTTAACAGATATAACAAGCCACAATCGTTATACTTTGACAGTCGATGAACTTGATTCGCCTATTTCGGTTTTTTCAGTGGAAGGTCAGGAGCAGTTAAGCCAGCTCTGGCATTATACCATCACATTTACCAGTATAGATAAATCATTATCTGTTGAGAGTTTTCTCAACAAATCAGCATCATTTTCATTTAATCCGATAGCAAACAATGCATTAAGTATAGCGATACGTGAGTTAGGTGAGTTTTTACCGGAGAATGAACCCCGAAAAATTTATGGCATTATCACTCATTTCAGTCAATTATCGGTTAATAAAGACGAAGCGCATTATCAGGTTGTGTTAACGCCAAGGTTAGCGAGGCTGGGACTCAACCGAAATAATGCAATATTTCAAAATCAAAATGTTGTCAGTGTGATAGAAGAGGTACTCAGAAGCCATGAATTTAGTGGCGTCGATTATCGGCTGGAGCTGAAAGAGCAATACCCGTTGAGGGAG
>NZ_JBNRJF010000011.1:0-84792 GCF_050589305.1 Gilliamella sp. G0441
AAGTCTGACCTAAACCTGATGTTGATTTTTCGTGACCGGTAGGGGTTTTTGCTATATCAGCCACCACCATCTGCATGCCACGTTTTTTATTAAAGATAACCCGATATAAATACTTGTTCATGTTCTATATTCCTTACATAAATACTTTTAATCTTGCTGTATTTATCCATTTTGGTTTGGTTTAATTAAAACAGTTCAATTTATTCATGGTTTTGTTGTAATCTTTGTTTATTTTTGCATAAAAAATAACGTACTGACTAAACAAACCTAATGAGTAAATAGATAAATCAGTTAACATTGAATGGTAATAAATGAATATTTGAGGGTATATGGTATAAGGCTTTTGAAGTATTTTGCTTTAATCCCACAAGCAAATAAATCTTTGACAATCAATTAGTTAAAGCTATATTAATAAAAGATACAACCGCAAAAATTTTCAAGACACCAATCTAAAAAAACAATACCGAAACACAAAACTTAAATAATATTAACATTTATTACTATAAATTTACACTTTAGCATATTACTGTAAAGAAGATTAGTTTGTCTACATTTATTTGGCAAATATTGATCCGAGATAGATCATCAAATAATCTTATTTTAGATGAAAACGATAATATTGGAGGAAAATTAAGTAGATTCAGATGATTTTAGGGTTGTATTTTATTTGATATTTAACTATCTAATCAATATCAAACCTGCTTTGGATCGTTATCAATATTAGTTAAATAATAATTGTATCTTATTTGAATAATATTAAAATAAGTCAATATGTTACTTTGAATCGGACGCAGATTAAACCTCGATAAAATCAAGTTTACCTCAATCGCCCGAAAAAAATACCAAGTAAAACTTTTAACAATTAATACGAAATTCCCACAAATTCATACCCTGCTTCATTAATAGCAGCTATAGCGGCTTCTTGGGATATGGTTCCACCCTCAATATCAACTTCATGTTTGGCTAAATCAATGGTTACTTTCGATTTTGGATCAATATCATTAATCGCTTTGGTAATGGCATTAACACAGTGCTGGCAACTCATATTATCGACAATTAATTTCATGATTGACCTCTCTTTTAAATTAAATCTTAGTTAAAAAATTAAGAAGACTAAATAATAAACCAACTAACTAATTTATTAAATTGTACTGTTCTACCTTGTAATAAAATAATTATATATATGAAGAACAACTATCATTAAACCCAAATATTATAACAATTGATTGGCATCTATCCCCGAAGCATTTTTTACGGTGTCAAATAAATCATTTTCATCATACTCATAAGTATCTTTTGACACATGATCAGGCTCGTGGCTGGAGTCGGATTATCCAATTTAGATTGTACTTCATTTTCTTGATCGACCTATAGACGCTGCATAATTAACATTTTAATAACGTTCAAACCAATTTGTTATCGCCACAATTTTTGTGAAACAACAAAGAATTTCGCATTGAAAAGTTAATAAAGCTAAAATTTTGCAAGATAATCTATATTGTTTGCGAAAAAGAATTTTTCATTTAAGAAAGCGACAATGACATCAGTTGTTTTATCATACACAATTTTTTGTTTCGAGCAAACTGACTCCAATAAATTATCATCCTGCAAATAACGTAATGTTTTAAATCAATTAGTTTCCAATACCTTTTACTATTATTGGACAATAAATTGAATAATCTTGGATTAATATCGTTATTATAAATAATTAGTGATTCGTAAACTGTTTAAGTTTTTAAAAATAACTGTCTTAATTTATAACTCAATTTCCGTTTTTCTATATATAAATTTATCGATGCATTTAAGTTATTTACTTCTGAATCAACAACAAAAAATGCTATTAATCCAGAACTTCTTTGACACTATTGTTACTAAAACGTTATACTAAAGGCGATATTTTGTACATCTGAATAGTTAAGCAGTTTTTTCAAAAGCAGTTTAAACATAGGGGGGTGTAATTTGGGTATCTTAAATAATATTTTTTCTAAAATCTTTCCAAGTGCTCAAGCAGCTGTCGGTAATGTCGCTGACGCTGTTAAAAATCAAGTCAACAGCATTACAGGTCATGATAAAGATGCAACAGCATCAAATAATCAGAATCAAGACCAAAATCAAAATCAACAACATTCAGACAACCAAACGCCAATCTCTGACGTGGATGTTATGTCAATTCTTAATAATTTAGCGAGTAAATTTCCTGAGAAACTTAACTGGAAAACATCGATTGTTGATCTGCTAAAATTATTAGGGATAGATAATAGTCTAGATGCTCGTAAAAAATTGGCAAAAGAGCTTAATTATACAGGCAGTACTGATGATACCGCAGCAATGAATACTTGGTTAATCAAAGAAGTATTTAAACGAATTGCTGAAAAAGGCGGTAATATCACTCATTTATTTTCTTAATTCAAGATTGATACGTGATTTGTTATCCACCTGATCTTCAGGTGGATTTTTTAATCGATAACTTTGATATAAATTAGTTTCAATTAAATTTATTAAGCTTTGAAAGCGTGTAGTCGATTCATTGCTGCTTCTAGACTTTGGGATAATAAAATATCTGTGCAGCGTGCAGATTCATCAATTGCTTTATCTATTAATTCTTGTTCTGGTTTAGAAGGCTTATTTAATACAAAACCGACCACTTTATTTTTATCACCCGGATGCCCGATACCGATTCTTAATCGATAGAAATTCGGATTATTACCTAATTTGCTAGCAATATCTTTTAAACCATTGTGACCGCCATGACTCCCACCAAATTTTAACTTCGCAATCCCCGGATTTAAATCAAGCTCATCATGCGCAACTAAGATTTCTTCTGGTTTTATCTGATAAAATGAAGCCATCGCTTGAACAGCTTTGCCACTTAAATTCATAAACGTAGTAGGTACTAATAAACGTATATCATTTCCTGCGATGTTTATACGTGAACTATAACCAAAAAATTTGGGATCGTTTTTTAAAGGTTGTTGATAACGTTGGGCAAGCAAATCAACATACCATGCCCCTGCATTATGTCGAGTTTGGGCATATTCGTTTCCAGGATTAGCAAGTCCTACGATAAGTTTTATGGTTGTCATGATGTTTTAATTATTTAGTGTTATTATTTGAAGATGTTAAATTGAAAAAGCCCCAAAAAACGGGGCATTTTTATCATTAAAAATCAATTATTGATGGAACATTGCAGAAATCGATTCTTCGTTGCTTATGCGACGAATTGCTTCTGCTAACATTCCTGATAATGTTAATTGACGTACATTTTTCAATGCTTTAACTTCAGCTGTTAATGGAATAGTATCACAAACAACTATTTCATCAATGGCTGAGTTTTTGATATTAGTGACTGCTTTACCCGAAAAAATCGGATGCGTTGCGTAGGCAAATACTCTTTTAGCACCACGTGCTTTTAATGCATCAGCCGCTTTGCAAAGTGTTCCAGCTGTATCAATCATATCATCAACTAAAATACAATCTCTATCGGCAACATCACCAATAATATTCATCACTTCAGCTTCATTAGCTCGTTGACGACGTTTATCGATAATAGCCATATCGGTATCATTCAATAGTTTTGCTATGGCACGTGCACGCACCACCCCACCAATATCTGGAGAGACAACAATTGGGCGTTCAAAATCACGTTGTAGCATATCTTCTAAAATCACGGGGCTACCAAATACATTATCCACTGGCACATCAAAAAAGCCTTGGATCTGTTCAGCATGAAGATCAACCGTTAATACCCTATCAACACCAACAGTTGATAAAAAGTCAGCAACCACTTTAGCTGTGATTGGAACCCGTGCAGAACGCACTCGACGATCTTGTCTTGCATAACCGAAATAAGGAATAACTGCTGTAATACGACCTGCAGATGCTCGACGCATTGCATCAATCATAACGAGCAATTCCATTAAATTATCATTGGTTGGTGCACAAGTTGATTGAATGATAAAAACATCCTCACCACGGACATTTTCATTGATTTGAACATTTACTTCTCCATCGCTAAAACGACCAACGACAATATCACCAAGAGAAGTATAAAGACGATTAGCTATACGCTTTGCTAGCTCAGGAGTGGCATTACCAGCAAAAAGCTTCATATCAGGCACGAGAAATCCTCAAGCATGTAAACATGATTACGCATTCGTAATCGGTTAATTCGGAGTGACAATTATATAATCATTTAGTGATCATGCTCAACTACATTATAAAAAATTATCAAAATAATTTAACCTGCCTAGCAAAAAAGTGTAGGAGTAATTTTGTTAAAATATGTTTTTTGACGTCAACTTAAAATCGAGTAAACTAATTCATCATCGCTATTTTATAGTAGCTTTCAATTAGCTTGAATCAATTTTATAACACAAGTAGATAATCTAATGGCAGAACAATTACATACAGAGATTGAAGAACAAAAACCGAAACGAACAATACGCAGTTTTGTGCTACGACAAGGTCGCTTGACCAAAGGTCAAGAACAAGCTTTACAAAATTTGTGGCCCGTATTTGGGGTCGAATATAATGCTAGCTCCCCTATTCACTTTCAACCTAATCAACACGTCGTTTTAGAAATTGGATTTGGAATGGGGGCATCGCTCATCGAAATGGCAAAAAATGCCCCCGAGAAATCTTTTTTAGGTATTGAAGTACATAAACCGGGGGTCGGAGCTTGTTTAATGGCAATTGAAGAAAATCAATTATCAAACCTAAATGTGATGTGCCATGATGCAGTCGAAGTTTTAGAAAACATGATTGCAGATAATTCGTTAGATAAGGTACAAATATTTTTTCCTGACCCTTGGCATAAAGCAAGGCATAACAAGCGTCGAATTATTCAGCCTGCTTTTGTCGAACTTATCAGACGTAAATTAAAAGTTAATGGTATTTTACATCTGGCAACAGATTGGCAACATTACGCCGAACATATGCTTGAGGTATTGAATCAAGCGACAGGTTATAAAAATTTATCATCAACAGGAGATTATATTCCAAGACCAGCAGACCGACCTATTACCAAGTTTGAAAAAAGAGGTCAAAATCTTGGTCATGGTGTTTGGGATTTACAGTTTCAAAAACAATAACGTTATTAAGGAGCCGTTATGCAAAATCAAACTCTTGATTTCATTTATCATCGTCGTTCAATTCGTGCTTATAAACCCATTCCATTAACGGAAAAACAGATAACGTCGATGATTCAAGCAGCACAATCGGCTCCGAGTTCTAACTTTCTTCAATGTTCAACCATTATTCGTATCACCGACAGTGATAAGCGAAAAAAATTAGCTCACTATTCAGGTGATCAGAACTATATTTATCAAGCACCCGAATTTTGGGTATTTTGTGCCGATTTTAATCGACATTTTCAAATCGATGCAACGATTCCTCTTGAACGAGCCGAACAACTTCTCGTTGGTTGTATTGATACAGCTTTAATGGCACAAAATACAGTTATTGCAGCGCAATCGTTAGGATTAGGTACAGTCTATATTGGTGGTTTACGTAATAATATATCTGAAGTGACACAATTACTAGCCTTGCCAAAATATGTTATCCCCCTTTTTGGTCTCTGTATTGGGTATCCAGATCAAGAACCCGAAATGAAACCTAGATTACCGAGTGAATTAATCTTTTTCGAAAATCAATATCAACCAATCAATCAGACATTATTGGCACAGTATGATGAGCAAATAGAGGATTATTATCAAACTCGTAGTTCTAATCAAAAAGAAGGCGGATGGAGTAACAAAATAGCAGAAACGATCTACAAAGGACAACGAGAATTTATTCTCAACTATTTACATCAACAAGGCTGGGTGAAACAATAATGAACAATCGCTACCAATTGGATAAAGTCGTCATATTAAGCCGACATGGAATCCGTACACCATTACAAAATACACTTGAATTTTTAGAACAAGCTACGCCATTTAAATGGCCTGAATGGGATCACCCTTATGGTTATTTAACTACCCGAGGCGGTGCGCTAGAAGTTTATTTTGGACGATACTTAGCGACATGGCTTGAGAATCAAAATATAAAATACAGTGCAGATGATTCTGATGTGTTTGTATATGCAAATAGTCTACAAAGAACGGTTGCTACAGCTCAATTTTTGACAGCCGGTGCTTTTGCTGGATACGATATTGCCATAAAGCATAAATATCCTATTGAAAAAATGGACTCCATGTTTGACCCGAGTTTACGCATCGACACTGACGAATTTAAGCAAGCGGTTATTAAGGACATTGATGAAACTGTTACAGCAGAATCAATCTATAAAAATTTAGCACCTGCTTATGAAATTTTAGCCGATGTTTTAGACTATAAGCATTCCAAATTTTATGCACAATATCAATGTGATTTAGCCGATATTCCTGTTGAAGTTTATTTAAAAAAGCATGAAGAACCGGCTCTTTTAGGTGCATTAGCGATTGGCATTAGTGCAGTGGATGCATTTTTATTACAATATTATTCGGGCTTTCCTAAGGAACAGATTGCGTGGGGAAGAATCAATAGCCAAGCGCAATGGCAACAACTTATTCAAATACGTAATCAATATCTAAACTTAGTCTGTCGAACTAAAACGCTTGCCAAACATTCCGCTGCAGAATTGATTAATATGATAAACAATCTTATGCTTCATGATGATCGAAAAATTCATTTACTTGTGGGACATGATAGTACCATTGCTTCATTATTCGGCGCATTAGATTTTGAACATTATCAGTTACCGAATCAATACGAAACAACGCCAATCGGTGGTAAAGTTATTTTACAACGTTTTCGTCATTTAGAGTCTGGAACACACTACTTCAAAGCCGAATATGTTTATCAAAGCTTTGAACAACTATTTAGCGGTGCTCAAATCAGTATGAATAACCCACCACAACATTTTACGTTGCAGCTTAAAAATGCCATGCAAAATCAAGATGGTTTTTATCACTGGCATGATTTTCAGCAGCGTTTAAACATATTTAAATGATGATTTAATCAATTCATTACTCACGTCAGTATTTATCATACATGGCGTGAGATGATTTTAACATTTAACAACTCGTTATTGTTACCCCCCTTTTACATTGCCTAACCTAAAAGTTATCCCCTACCTTATCTTCAATGAGTTGATAAAATGGATGAAAACGGTTTCACTTACAAATGTAACCGATTTCATAAAGTGTTATCTAGATCACTTTTTTCATCATTTTATGGTGATAATATTCAATACAGAACTGAGCAATTTTATTTTTCAATCAATTGTAATCGGTTTCTTGATGAATGCGTATTCATTCAAATTTTATTAAAGGAAGTAAATTATGAATCAAAATATTAAGGCTACAATGCATAATAAGAATTATTGGATTTTCAGTTTTTATTTCTTTCTCTACTTTTTTATTATTGGCGCCTATTGCCCTTTTTTTCCCGTTTGGTTGAAAATGAACGGACTTGATGAAGCAAAAACAGGTTATGTTTTTTCTTTTATTTCTTTTTTTGCATTATTCTTTCAGCCTTTATTTGGATTGATATCAGATAAATTAGGACTCAAAAAACATCTCCTTTGGCTCATTACTTTATTGTTAGTGCTGTTTGGCCCATTTTTTATTTTTGTGTTAGGGCCCCTTCTACAATTTAATGTCACTGTCGGCGCAATAGTGGGAGGATTATATCTTGGAATGGTCTTTAGTGGAGGTGCGCCTGCTATTGAAGCGCTGGTTGAAAAAATAAGTCGGCGCAGTGGTTTTGAATTTGGGCGTTGCCGCATGTTTGGCTGTTTTGGTTGGGCAATTTGTGCATCATTTGTTGGAATTATGATTTCGAAAAATGTCAACGCAGTTTATTGGTTATGTTCCGGTTTTGCATTAATTCTACTTATTTTAGTGAAATTAGCTGATCCGGCAAAAACCACTACAACCGATATCGTTGAACAAATGGGATTAAATAAAAGTGATTCATTTAATTTAAAACTGGCTGTCGATTTGTTAAAAATGCCAAAAATATGGTTTTTTATGCTTTATATTATCGGTGTTGCCTGTACTTATGATGTTTTTGATCAGCAATTTGCTAACTTTTTTACGTCGTTTTTTTCAAGTGAACAAATCGGTCGAGAGGCCTTTGGTTATGTCACCACACTGGGTGAATTTTTAAATGCTACTGTAATGTTCATTGCACCATGGATTGTGAAAAAAATAGGGAGTAAAAATACATTGTTAGTTGCCGGAGCTATTATGTCAATCCGTATAACTGGCTCAGCCTTTGCAAGTACAGCCGTTGAAGTTATTATTCTGAAAACCTTACATATGTTTGAAGCACCACTATTACTTGTCGGCGCATTCAAATATATCACTAAACACTTTCCTATTCGATTATCGGCTACAGTCTATTTAATTGCATTTTGCTTTGCAAAACAACTTGCTATTATGTTTATGTCCACCTTTGCAGGGCAAATGTATGTTAAAATTGGATTTGAAGGAGCATATTTAGTTCTTGGATTAATTGCATTTAGCTTTACGCTCATCTCCTCTTTTACATTATCTGGACGGGGACCTTGGGATCTGTTTATACACAAAAACAAGCAGCCGTCAGAAATACAACAATAACTGACTATAACGTTTAAGATGAATTGAGGTTTCAATATGAAGATATTAGTAACAGGCGGTTGTGGATATATAGGAAGCCATACGTGTGTTCAATTAATTAAAGCGGGTTACACGCCTATTATCATTGATAATTTATTTAATAGTAAAGCATCGGTAATAGATAGAATAGAACAAATAACAGGACAATCTATTAAATTTTATCAAGGTGATGTCTGTGATGCTAATTTATTAGCTAGAATTTTTGAAGAACAAGACATTCAAGCCGTAATCCATTTTGCTGGTTTAAAAGCCGTCGGTGAATCGGTATATAAACCCCTTGAATATTATGAAAATAATGTTTATGGCAGTATTGTTTTAATGAAAGCCATGCGAAATGCAGGCGTCAAACAATTAGTTTTTAGTTCATCAGCAACTGTTTATGGAGAATTAGCACCTGTACCTTATGTTGAAACCCTGCCACAAGGATTACCAACTAGCCCTTATGGTAAAAGTAAATTAATGGTTGAACAGTGCATCATGGATTTAGGCATAGCCGAACCCGATTGGTCATTAACTTTACTACGTTACTTCAATCCTGTTGGCGCTCATCCAAGTGGTTTAATGGGAGAAGATCCACTCGGTATCCCTAATAATCTTATGCCTTATATTACTCAAGTCGCAGTTGGTAAACGGGAATCATTAGCAGTTTACGGAAGTGATTACCCCACAGAAGATGGTACATGTGTACGGGATTTTATTCATGTCGTTGATTTAGCGGATGGGCATATTGCCGCATTAAAAGCAGATCGAAATAACACTGGCGTTCATATCTATAATTTAGGTTCTGGAGTGGGTTATAGTGTTTTACAAGTCATCAATGCTTTTGAAAAAGCATCTGGCAAACCACTTAACTGGCATTTTGCTCCAAGACGTGCAGGCGATTTACCCGCATTTTGGGCTGATGCGAAAAAAGCAGAGCAAATGCTTGGCTGGAAAACTAAATTAACACTTGACGATATGGTAAAAGATTCTTGGCACTGGCAATTGAATAACCCACAAGGTTATCCTGAATGAAAAACAAGTAAACATTAATTCAAGCAGAATTATAAAGAGGCAAAAATGGAGACGTTTAATCCTATTGATCATCCTCACCGTCGGTATAACCCATTAACCGATCAATGGGTTTTAGTTTCACCGCATAGAGCTAAGCGACCTTGGCAAGGTCAACAAGAAGCACTAAATCAAGAACAAAAACCCAGTTACGATCCCAACTGTTTTTTGTGCCCCAGTAATAAACGGGTCACGGGTGATAAAAATCCCGATTATACAGGCACTTTTGTCTTTACCAATGATTTTGCCGCATTAATGGATAATACCCCTGATTTGCTGCCAACTGATGATCCGCTTTTTCAAATGCAAAGCGCCAAAGGAACCAGTCGAGTAATCTGTTTTTCTCCCGATCATGGCAAAACCCTGCCGGAATTAGACTTAACGGCAATTGAGAGCGTGATTAAAACATGGATATCACAGCAAAAAGAATTAAGTCAAGATTATCCTTGGGTACAAATATTCGAGAATAAAGGAGCAGCAATGGGATGCTCCAATCCTCATCCGCACGGACAGATTTGGGCAAATAGCTTTATACCGAACGAAATTAAACGTGAAGACGAGAATATGCGTCATTATTTTGAAACTTATCACCGAAATTTATTAGTTGATTATGTTGAAAAAGAACTGATCTATCGTGAGCGAATAGTCGTTGAAACTGAACATTGGCTTGCTGTCGTGCCTTTCTGGGCAATATGGCCTTTTGAAACGTTATTATTACCCAAAACGCATATTGCACAATTAACGTTATTAACCGAAAACCAACAAATTGATTTAGCGGTTGCGCTGAAAAAATTAACAAGTCGTTATGATAATTTGTTTAATTGTTCTTTCCCTTATTCTATGGGATGGCATGGCGCGCCATTTGTGAAAGATAAAACTGAATACTGGCAAGTACATGCACATTTTTACCCACCTTTACTCCGTTCAGCGACAGTCAAAAAATTTATGGTCGGTTACGAGATGTTAGCTGAAGTGCAACGGGATTTAACACCTGAACAGGCAGCTGAAAGACTGCGTAATGTGAGTGATATCCATTATAAAGAAAGAAAGGATAAATAGATGAAAGCATTAATCGATAAAACTAAACAAGCATTTGCAACTCAATTTGGTTATCAATCCGACACCACAGTACAAGCTCCTGGCCGGGTTAATTTGATTGGTGAACATACCGATTATAACGATGGGTTTGTACTACCTTGTGCAATTAATTATGGCACAGTAATAAGCGGTCATAAACGTACCGATAAATTAATACGTGTAATTGCCGTTGACTATGATAATCAACAAGATGAATTTTGGTTAGATTCCCCCATTGAAAAGCACCCTCAATACCAATGGGCTAATTATGTTCGAGGTGTGGTTAAATATTTACAAAACTATACAAATACGATTTATGGTGTTGATTTAGCAATTAGCGGTAATGTCCCCCAAGGTGCAGGATTGAGTTCATCGGCTTCGCTTGAGGTGGCTATCGGAAAGATGTTTCAAGTTCTAAATAATTTACCTTTAGATGGCACTAAATTAGCATTAATCGGTCAGGAAGCTGAAAATCAATTTGTTGGTTGCAATTGTGGAATTATGGATCAATTAATCTCGGCACTTGGACAGGAACATCATGCTTTACTTATTGACTGCCGTACACTCTCTGTTCATCCAGTTTCAATACCGGATGATATGGCTGTTGTTATTATTAACTCGAACATTAAACGCGGATTAGTCGATAGCGAATATAATACTCGTCGTAGGCAATGTGAAACAGCAGCAACAGCACTTGGCGTAAAAGCATTGCGAGACGCCACATTATCAGATTTATTAAAAATTAAACCAACGCTTGATCCTATTGTTTTTAGACGTGCGCATCATGTTATTTCCGAAAATGAGCGCACTTTGCTAGCATCTCATGCACTTGCAATTCATGATTATAAATTATTATCAACATTAATGGCGCAAAGTCACAATTCAATGCGAGATGACTTTGAAATTACTGTACCAGCAATTGATTATCTGGTTGAAATCATTAGCAATGTCATCGGTGATCAAGGTGGTGTACGTATGACAGGCGGTGGCTTTGGTGGCTGTATTGTTGCATTGGTAAATAAAGACAAGGTTGATGCAGTAAAAAACGTTGTTAACAATAATTATCAGAATAAATTTGGTATTAAAGCAGATATATATATCTGCCAACCAAGTAAAGGAGCGCATGCAATATGTCTTTAAAACTGATCACACTTTCTAATAAACAAGGGATGCAGATTAAATTGTCTAACTGGGGAGCGACATGGCTCTCTTGCTTAGTACCTGTTGAGAAAGTCAATCGTGAAGTATTACTGGGTTGTTATTCGCTAGAACAATATCAACAACAACATGCTTTTCTAGGGGCAACTGTTGGTCGTTATGCCAACCGAATTGCCAATGCATCCATTGATATTGAAGGTAAACCTTATAAACTTATCGCTAATGAGGGAAAAAATCAATTACATGGCGGAGCAGATGGATTTGATAAACGAGTTTGGCAAGTTCACTCTCAATCTAATCAACACGTGACATTTAGCTTAGTTTCTTGTGATGGTGATCAAGGTTATCCTGGCGAGTTAACAGTTGAAGTCACTTATGAATTGACAGAGAATAATCAGGTTATCATCTCATTCAAAGCTTCGACATCTCAAACCACTGTTGTTAATTTAACTAATCATGCTTATTTCAATTTGGATGGTGAGGAGAGTAAAGATATTCTAAATCACACATTACAAGTCAATGCCAGTCAATTTTTACCCGTTGACAAATATGGTATCCCCTATGAAAATCTAGTTAGCGTCACTAAATTTGATATGGATTTACGCCAAGCAAAACAATTATCCGAACGATTACTTGATAGTCCAGAACGACAAAAAACAGGCGGTTATGATCATGCCTATTTATTGGATAAAACCCAGCCGATTGCAGCACAATTAACCTCATCCGATAATAAAGTAACCATGCGTGTCATGACGACCAAACCTGCATTACAGGTTTATACCGGTAATTATCTGCAACATACGCCAAACCGTCATAATGGGGAATATAACAATTTTGCAGGTATCGCACTAGAAGCACAATTTCTACCAGATAGCCCTCATCACAATAACTGGCCCCAACCTAATTGCTGGTTAAAATCCGATGAAACGTATCAACATCAAACAACATATCAATTTGTGGTAAACTAAAATCACAGAATTAATGATGAGATATCTTAATCAAACGTTTAATAAAAGACATATTCGTTCAAAAACAATGCATTAAAACAATTGAGCAGCATTCAAATCACTGTTTCAAGAGGTTAACCAATTGAATTCTTGAAGTATTATCATTTTCTTATAATAATTAATCAAAATCAGGTTTTTCTCACGATAGCCTAACAATTTTTTTAAGAATTCTGTATGATATGAGTATCATTGCTAATGGAAGATTTGATAAATGAAGACAAAAAGTTTAACTGCAATTTTTCCGGGAACTTTTGATCCTATTACAAATGGGCATATTGATCTTATCACTCGAGCATCACTTTTATTTCCTCGATTAATTGTTGCGATTGCTGAAAACCCAAATAAAAAAACGTTATTCAGTCTTAAAGAACGCGTCAATTTAGCATCCAGTTCGGTCGAACACCTTCTTAATGTTCAAGTGATTGGTTTTGATAATCTAATGGCTGATTTTGCGCAAACTTACAATGCGACAGTTATTGTTCGAGGTGTACGAACTACTCATGATTTTGAATATGAAAGACAATTAGCTGAGATGAATCGGGCGCTGAAACCTGATTTAGATACAATATTTTTAATGCCTTCAATGGCGATGGGATTTATTTCTTCTACCATTGTTAAAGATGTTGCTTATCACGGTGGTAATATCTCTAATTTAGTTCCATTACTTGTTAAAACCGAATTGTTAAAGCGATTAACTTAATTTCAGATTTTTATGGTTATTTTTTATACTGCTCCACCCAAAAAACAAGCTACCCAAAAATTGACTGTCACTATCTCTGCATTAGATGCGTTTGGACAAGGGATAGCAAATCATAAAGGTAAAACCATTTTTGTAAAATCGGCATTACCTGACGAAACTGTTGATATTCAGTTGACAGAAAATAAAAAAAATTATGCTAAAGCGAAAGTTATTAAATATCACAATCAAAGTGCTCAACGAGTAAAACCATTATGTCAATATTATCAGAAATGTGGCGGCTGTGAATTACAACATATCTCACCACATTTACAACAACATGCAAAATACCATGCACTTATCAATTTATTACAAAAAGAATGTGGGCAATCGTTGACTCATATTACTGAATTACCACCTCAAATTATTGCCGATCAACCCTACCATTATCGTCGACGAGCTAGACTTTCGATTAATTTGATTAAAGGTGAATTATTCTTTGGTTTCCGTCAAGCTGAATCCAATCAAATTATTAATATTGATCACTGCCCAGTACTTCAAGAAGATTTAGATCAATTATTAATGCCACTACAAATACTGCTACGTAAAATCAAATCGAAAAAATCACTCGGTCATGTTGAATTAATCTCTGTTGATAGTGGCATTATCATGGTATTAAGGCATACCACACCAATGTTAGCCGAGGACATAGAACTTTTAAAAACTTTTGCCGAAGCTGAAAAAATTTCTCTTTATTTATATGGTCAAAATTTATCACATATTACAGGAAAAACTGAACATTATTATTTAATTAATACGTTAAAACTGACTTTTAGCCCGATGGATTTTATTCAGGTTAATAATAAAATTAATCAAAAAATGGTAACACAGGCACTCGACTGGCTAACATTAAAGCCAACAGACAGAGTGTTGGATCTATTTTGTGGTATGGGAAACTTTTCATTGCCAATGGCAACAATATGTCATTCGCTAATTGGTATTGAAGGCGTGAATGAACTAGTTGAAAAAGCAAAATTAAACGTTATATTAAATAGTGATATAATTTGCGCAGAAACTGTTTTTTTAACAAGCAATTTAGAGGATAACCAACAATTTTTAGCATGGAATCAATCACCGTTTGATAAAGTTTTATTAGATCCTGCTAGAGCTGGAGCACTTAATGCTACCTCAGAAATTATCAAAATGGCACCATCGAAAATTGTTTATATTTCGTGTAATCCAGCGACGTTAGCTAGAGATAGCAAACAATTTATTCAAGCTGGTTACAAAATCGCTCAAATTGCTATTTTAGATATGTTTCCGCAAACTAAGCACATTGAATCAATGTTGTTGTTAACAAAATCAGGATTGTAATTATGGTATCAATTAGGGGTGCACATCAACACAGTGAAGAGCACTATTCTCTTGCTCAGTTTGATGTTGAACAATGGGCAAAACAGGAATTACAACTGACTAACGCTGAAAATTATCAGACGTTCAAACATGTTTGGGATTTTTGTTTTGAAAGTAGCGCGGGAGCTTCAGAACAAGTCGCTTGTTTTCAAAATGCCGTTGAAATGGTTGAGATATTATCCACCCTGAATATGGATATAAATAGTCTGTGTGCAGCTTTATTACTTCCTTTTCTTGATACTAAGGTTATTCGTCGAGAAGATATACCAGAAGATTTTGATCGTGAAATGACTCATATCCTTTCTAGTATCATTCGAATGAAAGAAATTCGACAACTTAGAGCAATTCGTAATGGTAGTGCCACTTCAGAACAAATTGACAGCATACGTCGCATGTTATTGGCGATGGTCAATGATTTTAGAAGTGTGGTAATAAAAATTGCAGAACGTATTACCTATTTACGCAATTTATTACATGCGCCCATTGAAGAGCAAGTGCTTGCAGCTAAAGAGTGTTTTAACATTTATGCACCGCTTGCCAACCGTTTAGGTATTGGTCAATTAAAATGGGAACTTGAAGATTTTTGTTTTCGTTATTTATATTCTGATGAATATCGCTTTATAGCCAAAAAACTACATGAAAAGCGACTTGATCGTGAATCTTATATCAATAATTTTGTCAAACATTTGCAAGAATTAATGAACAAAGATCATATTCGTGCAGAAGTGTATGGACGCCCGAAACATATTTATAGTATCTGGCGAAAAATGGAACGAAAACACTTAGAGTTTGAAGATCTTTTTGATATTCGAGCGGTAAGAATTATTTGTGATCGAATTGAAGATTGTTATAACGCATTAGGTATTGTGCATAGTCATTATAAACATATTGCTAAGGAATTTGATGATTACGTTGCAAACCCCAAACCCAATGGTTACCAATCTATTCATACGGTGGTTTATGGACCACAAAATAAAATCATCGAAATCCAAATTCGTACCGAAAAAATGCATAATGATGCGGAATTAGGCATTGCGGCACATTGGAAATATAAAGAAGGCAGTACTGACAAAATGACTGCCTATGATCAACGAATTACTTGGTTACGTAAATTATTAACTTGGCAACAAGAGATGTCAGAAAGCGGTGAGATTCAAGAAGCCGTACGTAGTCAGATTTTTGATGATAGAGTTTATGTCTTTACGCCAAAAGGTGATGTGGTTGATCTTCCAACAGGCTCAACACCGCTTGATTTTGCTTATCACATTCACAGTGATGTTGGTCACCGTTGTATTGGTGCAAAAGTGGGAGGACGAATCGTACCATTTACTTATAACTTAAAAATGGGCGATCAAGTTGAAATTATTACCCAAAAACAACCCAATCCCAGCCGAGATTGGTTGAATCCAAATACCGGATTTGTAAATAGTAGTCGGGCAAGAGCTAAAATTCAGGCGTGGTTTAAAAAACAAGATCGACATAAAAATATTGCTGCAGGTCAACAAATTTTAGAAAACGAGCTTGAGCCTTTAAATATTAACTTAAAAAGCGTTGAAAAAATGCTAATTGATAAATATAACGCCCATTCCTTTGATGAGGTTCTTGCCGGTATTGGTAGCGGGGATGTGAGAATTAATCAATTGGTCAATTTTGTCAATGCCCAAATTAATAAACCAACCGCTGAAGAAGAAGACGAAGCAGCGTTAAAACAAATTGTCCAAAAATCCAATTCCCAAACCAAAAATACCAACAAAATCGGTAATAAAAAAGGGAGTGAAATTATCATTGAAGGTGTCGGTAATTTGATGTGCACCATTGCAAATTGCTGTCGCCCTATTCCTGGTGATCCAATTGTCGGATTTGTGACTCAAGGGCGAGGTATTTCCATTCATCGAGCTGACTGTGAACAGTTACAAGATTTAAAAAATCACGCCCCTGAACGTATTACCAGTGCGGTTTGGAGTAATGAAACCAACTCAAGTTATACCATGGTGATACAGATCATCGCTAACGATCGTAGTGGCTTATTGCGGGATATCACAACAATTTTAGCTAACGAAAAAGTCAATGTTCTTGGATTGATAAGTCGAAGTGATATGAAGCAACAATTGGCTAATATTGACGTCGACATGGAAATCTTTGATCAAGACTCGTTAAATCGTATACTGAATAAAATTAAACAACTACCTGATGTGATTGAAGCAAGACGCCATCAAGGGTAAGCGATTTGCTAGGCTACCCTAAGTCTTGCTAAATAAAACATCATTCCGTTAAAAAGTTGAGTTACGTTCTAACACTTCAAAGTAATAATTGTATGGATTCTTATCATCTGCTTGATGATGTTCTTGAAAAACTTGTTGCCAGGTTTCTGGTGCGTAATAAGGAAAATAAGTATCACCTTTTAAATTCGCATCGATATGGGTTAAATAAAGCTTGTCAATAAATGGCAAAACTTGTTGATAAATATTACCACCACCGATAATAAACGCTTCATTGCAATTAAGCCTTTTGGCAAGAGAAATGGCTTCATCAATAGTTGTTACCCAGCTGAGATTTGAAATTCGATCTGATTCAGACTCTACTTTTACTTGCCTTGATATAACGATATTATGTCGATTAGGCAAAGGTTTTCCTATAGATTCAAAAGTTTTTCTTCCCATGATGACAGGTTTATTAAGCGTATTCTTTTTAAACCATGCTAAATCAGCTGGCAAATGCCAAGGCATTTGATTATTCATACCAATAATACGATTATTTGCCATCGCGACGATAATACTAACTATCATTTTTGTTCTTTTACACATAACCTAATGATTTTATTCTCTGTTTTACATTTTCAGGAAATATTGTTTTACTCCATAGTCGTTGACTTAATGAAAGAAGTGATTCTTTACGCCCATCAACAATCCAATTAGCCACTTCATCAGCAACATTAGGGTAAATTATTGGTGTCGGTGAAGGTAAAGCTAACCAATATTTCAGTTTAATACTGCTTAAATTTTCCATTACCGTTGCCATATCAAGCGATTGTAAACATTGAGCATTATAAATTTGTTCAAATTGCCCTGAAACGGGTTTAGTTAAAATCTTTTTGCCCAACGTCAAGGCTTCAGAAATCAACGCAAAACCAGTGTTAGTAATAATTCCTGAACAACTAATTACCGCATCCATAAACCCATTACGGCACAAAGGATGCAAAGTAACATTATTGCATTGTGTTACTTGCTTTATGTTCGGATGAAAACAGATGAATTGGTGTTGAGGAAATAACTTAAGTAACTCAACGATTTCGTCCATATTTTCAAACGGCAAATAAACAACAATGCAACCATTTTCTGTCGGCGCTACTTGAAATGTATCAATCATTGGTGGTAATAATTTATGTCCGAAATGAAACCAATGTAAACCAATTGGTGTAGTTACAGGAGCGTAATACTTCATGATCACATTTGCAATCAACCCATATTCTTTAGGTTTAAGATACTGACAGACGACTTGATTACTAATCCCTATACATTCTCGATGCTGATGATAAGCGGCCCAAGCACTAACAGGTTCAAAATCACTAATAATACAATCATACGTTGATAAGTCTAAATCACGCACATCCTTAATTAATCGAAAAGCACGGATACGTTGAACTGTTTTACGAAAATTTATCTTTCCGTTAAGTGTCGCAAAAGTCACCCCTCGAAAAGTCTTATAATTACCAAAAACATCCATATCAAAATAATCTTTTGGATCACGCCCACTAAAAATATAATCGACATCAGCACCAACTTTTTTTAGTGATTTAGCTAACGTTCGACAACGGCTTATATGACCATTTCCAGTTCCTTGTACACCAAAAAGAATTTTCATATTGTAATTATTAGTCAATTGAAGTTACGAGATATCATACCAGAAGACTAAATAATTATCTTGCTTAATTTAAACATAAAGAAGGAAATTTAGGGGTATAATTTACAATAGTCATGACATAAATTTGGATATTAATTTAATTAATCATTTTTAAATTTAAAAAATATGCAGATCTTTTTTAGTATCGATAAAATATTCAAATAATTAGCAATCAATAGAGTAGTTACACAAATAGCTATGCTTAAAAAACGTGCTATATAATGATGTTTGAAGTAAAATAGAGTTAAGCAATGATCAGATGAGTCGTGAGATTGTAATATGTCAGCTAAGGTGACCTACAAACGAATAAACATAATTGTTGTATTAACGACAATTTTATTGTTGTGTGGTTATTCTGCTTTACAATCATCTAAACGAGTATTTGATTTTGACTCAACTTGCCATTCAACTGATCAACACTCATTGACATTCAGTGACCACTCAAATATTGATTACTCCAAAGGGTCAATGTCAAAATTAACTTGTTCTTCAATAAATCATTGTATTGTATGTGGGGCAGTAGTTTCAAATTATGCCATTAACCTCTACAAACAAACCAAATTTACAGATTTTATATCACTCAAGTTCATTGCAAATAATAATGAATTTATTCCTGAATTAAGACCACCACGAATTACTTAATAAGTTATCTCAGTTAGATAGAATTTGTTAATCACTATCTGTTATGAATATACGTTATCTGTCGTAATGCTCTTTTGCATCACGATATCAGCGTTTTTGTTAAATCAGTTAATTTATTATAGGAATATTATGAAACGTCGACATTTTTTACTGAATATTACGGCTGCTGTAGGTGGATTAGTTGCAACCAAAACCATTGCTAAAATGGATCATTCAACTATGTCTGGTATGACCTGCGAACTCAATTCAGATGATTGTAAAATGGGGGATAATATGCACGAACATATGAATATGAACATGAATATGAACCACAATGAAAAACCACAAAAACTTTTACCTACTTCATCACTGACACAGAACCAACCTTTACCTAGCTTGATCAGTTTAAAAAATGAGAGTAATCAATCAGGAGTATTTGAAGCAACTTTACATCTTAAACCCGTGAAAATTGCCTTAACCCCTGATATAACGACTGAATTTTGGGCTTATAACGGCATGATTCCCGGGCCAAAAATTGAAGTTAACGAGGGAGATCATGTTAAAATAACGGTAAAAAATGATTTACCACAAGCCACGACCGTGCATTGGCATGGTTTACTTATTCCATCGAATCAAGACGGTAACCCTCAAGATGCCATTCCAGCAGGAAAAAGCCGTGTTTATGAATTTGATGTTCCTAAAGGAAACGCAGGCACATTTTGGTATCATCCTCATGGACATGAAACAGTAGCTGAACAAGTTTATCGAGGCTTAGCTGGAACATTCATCGTTCGAAGTAAAGATGATCCTTTAAATTCTCTTCCTGAACAACACTGGTTCTTTTCAGATTTAAAATTAACGGAGAAAGGTGAAATAGCCGATAACACCATGGTTGATTGGATGAACGGTCGTGAAGGTCAATTTGTATTAATTAATGGGAGTTATCGACCTAAAATTAAGGTTGATTCAGCAACACGTGTTAGAATCTGGAATGCTTGTTCAGGTAGATACCTTAACTTATCTATTCCTGATTGTGATGTTTTTTTAGTGGGGACTGACGGTGGATTATTGTCTGAACCTGTACCACTAAATAAACCATTACTATTATCACCTGCTGAACGGGCAGAAATTGTTATTCTTCCTAAAAAAACGGGTACGGTTTATTTACAATCTATCGGTTACGATCGAGGCAAAATGGGCAATGTACCGCCTGAACAAGATATGTTACTTGCAGAGTTAGATTTAACCCAGTCAAACTCAATCACCTTGCCATCAACACTTCGTACCTTACCAAAACTCGGACAAGCCACCGCACACAAAAAATTGGAATATACCGAAGTGATGGACATGAAAGAGCCTCGTGGCGGAATGTTATTTTTAATCAACGGTAAACGCCATGATATGAATCGTATCGATCTTGAAAGCAAAATTCATGAGGTTGAAGAGTGGACTATTCATAATAACTCTCATATGGATCATAACTTTCACATTCATGGTGCACAATTTATGGTCGTTTCACATGAATTTAATGGTACAAAAACACCACCTCCATACGTGGCATTAAAAGATACAGTGAATCTTCGACCCCATGAAACAATCACGATAAAGATTCAACAAAATATGCCCGGATTACGCATGTATCATTGTCATATCATTGAACATGAAACACTGGGTATGATGGGGCAATTGATGGTGAAATAGTTTATTAAGTTCATCTATCTTGTCACTTTATCATAGACAAGATAGATACCCCCTCCCTTTTAAAAAACTTTATAACTGCGTTGGCAACTTGAGTAATAATAGTTTTGCATTTTGGCAAATAATGCTAACATATTGCCATTATGATCATGACTAATTTCTGGCAAATACTTAGTAAACGTTTAACAATTAAAACGGCTTTATCGCACTTATTATTAGGTGTAATTGCTACTGGGTTTAGTTTATGCCAACAAGATGCTATTCCCAATGAGTCAACGGTTTCTCACGTCGGTATTATGGCGATTAAAGAAATCGTACAAGATCAACAAATATCGCTTCGAAAGGAATCACAATCATTAATCAGTCTACATAAGCTCAGTACTATTCCTGTATTTATTGCTGTTAGCTATAATGATTTTTCTTTTAACAAACCCATTCAAATCACTTCACACAATGCGATAAGAGCAGGGCCTGAAAACATCATTTAACTCACTGGTTTATAACTTAGTTTATATGTTTTATATAAGGTTTCTGCCTTATATCCTCCCTATTGAAAAGAAGAAAGAGAAATTTATGTTATTAAAATTATTAACCAAAGTATTTGGTAGCCGTAATGAACGTGTATTAAAAACTATGCGTAAGCGTGTAGAGAAAATTAATGCCCTTGAACCTACAATGGAAGCATTAACAGATGATGAACTTAAAGCAAAAACTACCGAATTTAAAGAAAAATTAGCGTCTGGTACTCAGTTAGATGATATTTTGGAAGAAGCTTTTGCTGTCGTTCGTGAAGCAAGTAAGCGTGTTTTTGGTATGCGTCATTTCGATGTTCAGTTGATTGGTGGTATGGTATTAAACGAACGTTGTATTGCTGAAATGCGTACTGGTGAAGGAAAAACTTTAACGGCAACATTACCAGCTTACCTCAATGCACTAACTGGCAAAGGGGTGCATGTTGTTACGGTCAATGATTATCTAGCACAACGTGATGCAGAAAATAATCGACCTTTATTTGAATTTTTAGGTTTAACGGTAGGCATAAATCTACCTAATATGCCGCCGGCAATGAAACGTGAAGCTTATAATGCTGATATCACTTATGGTACGAATAATGAATATGGCTTTGATTATCTCCGCGATAATATGGTGTTTAGCAAAGAATCACGAGTTCAGCGACCGCTACATTATGCGCTAGTCGATGAAGTTGACTCAATTTTAATTGATGAAGCCAGAACACCATTAATTATTTCTGGTCAAGCAGAAGATAGTTCTGATAAATATATCAGCATCGATAAAATCATTCCTCATCTCATTCAACAAGAAAAAGAAGACTCAGACCAATTCCAAGGCGATGGAGACTTCTCAATTGATGAAAAAACACGTCAGGTAAACTTAACGGAACGTGGATTAATCAAAGTAGAAGAACTATTGATAAAACTTGGCATTATGGAAAATGAAGAGTCATTGTATGCGCCGAGTAATATTGTATTAATGCATCACGTTAATGCAGCGCTACGTGCTCATCACTTATTCCATCGTGATGTGGACTATATCGTAAAAGATAACGAAATTATTATTGTTGATGAACACACTGGTCGAACAATGGATGGACGACGTTGGTCAGATGGCTTACATCAAGCGGTTGAAGCAAAAGAACATGTTAAAATTCAAAATGAAAACCAAACATTAGCTTCAATAACTTTCCAAAACTATTTCCGTCTATATGAAAAATTAGCGGGTATGACGGGTACAGCGGATACTGAAGCCTTCGAATTTAATCAAATTTATGGTTTAGATACCATCGTTATCCCAACTAACCGCCCAATGCAGCGTATCGATAAATCTGATTTAGTTTACATGACTGAAAAAGAGAAAATCGACGCAATAGTTGCCGATGTTCTGGATTGCCTAAACCGAGGACAACCTGTTCTTGTTGGTACCGCATCTATTGAAAAATCAGAATTAGTCTCGAATGCATTTAAAAAAGTAGGAATTAAACACAATGTATTAAATGCTAAATTCCATGCCCAAGAAGCTGAAATTATTGCAAATGCTGGTAGTAAAGGCGCAGTAACCATTGCAACGAATATGGCGGGTCGTGGTACGGACATCATGCTAGGTGGTAATTGGCAAAGCGATCTTGCGAAACTTGAAAATCCAACACCGGAAGATATTGAAAAAGCTAAACAAGCATGGCAAGAAAGACATGAAGAAGTCATTGCACTAGGCGGTCTTTACATTTTAGGTACTGAACGACATGAGTCTCGCCGAATTGATAATCAGTTACGTGGTCGTGCTGGTCGTCAAGGTGACCCTGGTGGCTCACGTTTTTACCTATCTCTTGAAGATCCATTAATGCGAATTTTTGCTTCAGACCGTGTAGGCAATATGATGCGTAAATTGGGTATGAAAAATGGAGAAGCAATCGAACATCCGTGGATAAATAAAGCCATTGCCAATGCGCAAAAGAAAGTTGAAAGTCGCAATTTTGATATTCGTAAACAATTACTTGAATATGATGACGTTGCCAATGATCAACGTAAAGCAATTTACCGTCAACGAAACGAATTATTAGATAACTCGGATATCAAAGAAACTATCGATTCAATTCGTGGCGATGTATTTAATGCGTTAATCGATCGTTATATACCACCTCAATCAATTGAAGAAATGTGGGATGTGCCTGGTCTAGAAGCGGCATTAAAAAGCGACTTTGACCTCGAATTGCCTATCGCAAAATGGTTGGATGAAGAACAAAATCTTCATGAAGAGACACTGCGTGAACGTATCATACAACAAGCGCAACAACGCTATGAAGAAAAAGAACAAATTGCAGGTTCTGAAGCATTCAGGCATTTCGAAAAAAATGTGATGTTACAAACACTGGACAATTTATGGAAAGAACATTTAGCGGCTATGGATTACTTACGTCAAGGTATTCATCTACGTGGTTATGCCCAAAAAGACCCTAAACAAGAGTATAAGCGTGAATCATTTAATATGTTTGCCGACATGTTAGAAGCATTAAAATATGAAGTAATAGGGATTCTTAGCCGTGTAATTATACGTTCACAAGAAGAAGTTGAAGAAGCTGAAAGACAACGTTTAGCAGAGATGGAAAAATTGTCAGCTAAGCAACATGCTAGCCACGAATCTATCACTAATATTGATGATGATAATGACAATGAAAACAGAGCTGGACAACCAATTGTACGTTCAGAAACAAAAGTTGGACGTAATGATCCTTGTCCTTGTGGTTCAGGGAAAAAATATAAACATTGCCATGGAGCTGTTCAATAAATAAAAAATTTAGTATCATCAACTTATCTTGATGATAAAATAAACGATTATCATCGTCCGGCAAATTTAGGGGAAATTTTAAATTTCCCCGAATTTTACTAAAAGACAGATGGAATTATGAGAAAACATATCGAAATAGCAATAGGAATTATACGTTCACAAGATTGTGAAATTTTTATCACTCAACGCGGAGAGGACTCTCACCTTGCAGGCTTTTGGGAATTTCCAGGCGGAAAAATAGAACCCGGTGAAACACCCTATCAAACTTTGCAGCGCGAAATAGCCGAAGAAGTCGACATTCTTATTCATAATGCTCAGTTTTTGAAAGTTGTGAAACATAGCTATAATGATCGTGATATTACCATTCATGCTTATTTAGTTGAAGAATGGGATGGCGTTCCTTTCGCCAAAGAAGGCCAACCTAGTCGTTGGGTAGATCAAGAGGATTTAAACGCTGACGAATTTCCTGATGCTAACAGACCAATTATAGAGATGTTGAAAAATCGAGATAAACAAATTTAATTGTTTTTTTTAGGTAAATCTCGTTATCAGGCTCGATTCTTAAACTGGATTTGTTTTTTTGGCTAATGATTCTTATTGATGATTTGAATCAGTTGTATTTAGTTCCTATTGAATAAATACACATTATCAATTTTTTCAAAATTTATCCTGCACAATCTCAATCGATTTCGACATATTATTATCAAATCGGTGATTGTAGAAATTCCCTTAATAACTGATAAAAAAATTCAAAGGAAGAGTGTAAAGCAATTTCATTAAGATAGAATGAAAAAAGTCAACGCTCACAAACTATTTCAGACTTTCTTAACCTGTTTTATTTCTAAATAAAGAAATGAGCCACAATAATTATCAATTGTTACCTTTATACAACTAGTTTTCTAAGCATGCTAAGAAATGGATTAAATATTCCTGCTATTTCTGAAAATAACTAACCTAATATTTTTAATTATCAATAACTAGGATTTATTATGTAGTCTTTGCTCAGCCAGAGCTAAAAAAACAATGCCAATAATAATACTGATTGCACCCAATAAGTGCGACAAAGTAATTTTTTCATCAAAAACAAATACTGATACGAGCATCACAGTGACCAACTGCAAATGTGAAGCGGCAAAAGCAGGACCAACTGGCGCTTTCTTTAATAACACCATCCAAGTAATAAAAGCACCACTATACCCAACCATCACTAAATAAGCCCAATAGTGACTGAAGATACGAATTAACCAATCAACATTAAACTCGAAAGGCATTGCTGATAAGGTAGTAAATTTAAAACACATCTGACCGAAAGTATCAAAAAATAATAGAAATACAAAACCAACCAAATAAAATTTTCTCATTCCGTCATTCCTACTAATACTACTCCTGTAGTAATAAAAAATATGCCTAATAATCGAAATAATGTCAGATGTTCTTTAAATAAAACTCGTCCTGCTAGCATAACAGTTATCATATTAAATGAACCTAACAAAATACCTTGAGATAAAGGGACTTCACTCAAAAATGCTAACCAAAAGATAAAACCAACAAAATAAGAACCGAAACCAATCCATAACCAAAAATTACCAAAAAGTTTATGCCAATAATCCAAACCTTGTTTATGTTTGGAAGTAATTGCAGCATATTTAAAAGCTATTTGCCCAACGGTATCACAACTAACATTAAGCAACCAAAGTACAATAATTAAGGTTGACACAGGTGACATTCTCCATGAATTTCAAGCACACTGTGCTTAATTAAAAACTTATTTTGCTGCGCTAACTGTTTAAGTTGTTTTTCGATATTTTCGGAATGTTTTTCGATGATTTGTTGGCAAATATCACAAATAAACAGAATTGAAAGATGTTCAGGGTCTTGGAAGTGAGGACAAATAATATAACTGTTGCTAGACTCAACTTTATGGATAAAACCTTGTTCAAGTAAAAATTCCAATGCACGATAAATAGTAGGTGGTTTAGCTTGTGGCTCACTGACTTTCAATAAATCTAAAAGATCATATGCACTCATCGCTTTATTTGCTTTTAACATAATATCTAAAACTGTGCGACGCTGCGTAGTCAGTTTAATATTGCGTTTTTTGCATAAGGTTTCAATCTTGTCTATTATCAGATTATGCATCTTCTTACCCTTGCCAATAGTCATTATTTTTTCAATGCGGCTCTTCTTCGTCTTATTTCTTTAGGATCATTTATTAAGGGACGATAAATTTCGATACGATCGCCATTATTTACGCAATCATTAAGTTCACAACGTTTACCATAAACTCCAACTAAATGATCATCTAATTGAATATGACAAATTGATAAGATATTTGATTTTATAATTGCTTGCAAGACATTAGTTTGTTCATCAACATTGCAATCAATAACGGTTGGATTATTTGGTAATGCATAAACAACTTGTATACTTATCATTTTAATAAATCTGCCTTGCTCGCTTAGAAAATGCCTCTACCATATTTGTCATCACTTCTTTAAAAACTGGTGTCATAGTCATATCTAATAATTTATTTTGAAATTCAAAATCTAAACTAAAACTAATTTTACATTCAGTATCATTTAACGCTGTAAACTGCCATTTGCCCGAAAGGTGTTTAAACGGACCTTCTAAAAGGGTTAAGTCAATTGAATGAGGCTCATTAATTTGATTTAATGTGGTAAATGATTTTTTGAAACCAAATTTTTCAACTTCAATAAATGCAGCAACAACATTATCTTGTTTTCTAATAATCCCAGTTGCGATACAATCAGGGACAAATTCAGGATATCGCTCAATGTCATTAACTAATGCAAACATTTGTTCGATAGAATACGGTTCGATAACTTCGTGAAATATATGTGCCATAAGAATAAATTACAAAAAATAAAAATTGTGGCATATATTACCACGTAACTCTATAATAACGCACATTATGACTAAGAAAAAATCACACAAACCCGGTTCAGCAACCATTGCTCTTAATAAACGTGCCCGCCATGAGTACTTTATTGAAGAGGAAATTGAGGCAGGATTATCCCTTCAAGGTTGGGAAGTTAAATCCCTGCGTGCAGGAAAAGTTAATATCAGTGATAGCTATGTTCTACTCAAAGATGGTGAAGCATGGCTATTTGGCGCAACCATAACCCCGCTTAATGTCGCTTCCACACATGTGGTTTGCGAACCGATGCGTAACCGCAAATTGTTATTAAATGAGCGTGAGTTAAATTCATTATTTGGTCAAATCAACCGACAAGGTTATACCGTTGTTGCACTTTCGTTATACTGGAAAAATGCTTGGGCAAAAGTGAAAATCGGTATTGCAAAAGGTAAAAAAGAGTATGATAAACGTACCGATATCAAAGAGCGTCAATGGCAAGTTGATAAGGCTCGCATTATGAAAAACGCTAATCGCTAATTTTTTAGATCATCCCCCCTTAATCATCAGTTCCACGATGACGTATAATCATGGGACTGATGAAAAATGCATTGTGCTTTAGCTCTTTGAAATTGATTAAATCAGCAATCACGCTCACACAAGTGAGTGCCATTGTTTCAAAATCTTGGGCGATAGCATCTATAGGATAGTTTGAATAATTAAGATAGATATTATAATCGTAGGAACAAAGACAAATATTTTCTGGTTTAACTTTACTTTCAACTAAATAACTTAATATCTCCTGTAAAATATTACCTGATGGCGTAAAAATTGCTTTAGGTAAACGCCCCAACTCTATGTGTAAACGTTTCAATAACTCATAACCCTTATTTGGGCAATAATCATCACACACAATCCAATGAGGTTTTGGAGTTAACCCTACTTTTATTAAACCTTGCTTAAACCCTTCTAACCTTGATTGAATCGAGGTTAATTGAGTATCACAGCCAATAAAATAAAATTCATCTAAGTTTTTAGCATAAGGTTCTATTAGATTAGCAACAGCAGACCTTGCTTCGCTGGTTATAAACGGTAATCTAGTCTGTTCAATGTAACGATCAAAAAACAGAACGGGTGTATGTTGATTGATACTCAAATAAAAATCATCTGTATCCAATGACGTTACCACTATCATCGCATCCACTTTACGCTCTACCAAATTTTGTGCAACATTAATTTCAACATCCTTATTATAATGGCTACATGTAATTAACAGCTGTATATTTTTTTCTCGAAATGACGCTTCCAGATGATGTAAGAACATTGAAAAAAATGAATTCGACATATCCGGAACAATAACACCAATTGTATTTGTACTATTTGCCTTCACCAAATATCGTCGAATATGCGATTGTTCTCTATATTGTTCGGCAATTGACAGTACTTTTTGTCGTGTTTGCGGTGAAATACGATATTTCTTATCCCGTTTATTAAAGATATGACTGACGGTCGTTGCCGACACGCCAGCCAAACGAGCAATATCATTGATTCTTAATTTATTACTCGTCATATTTCACCTTCCAGTCTATCTTGGCGTACGTTGTTGTTTATTGGGAAAAGTAGGATTATGATTTTCCGACGGATTTTGATACCAATAAGCTACACTTGAAATATCATCGCAACGTTCGTATAACCTGATATCATCATTGCCAATTTGTTGAAAAGCTAGTTTGATATTCTTATGAAAAGCGACTGGATCAGGTAAATGCCAACGATATAGGCCATGCATAGGAAGCGCATCATCACCAAAACCATGTACTGGATTTGAATCGCCTGTTTGAAAAAAGTCTCGTGTTGCATCACGATTAGTTTGATAAGGATAACCCATAAACAAAGTTTGGAAACATTTCGCTTTTGGTCTTCCTTGACTGTCGCGGTTATGGAACGCCCAAGCTCCACCAAAATAATCTTCTGAACCAGTTGAATGTTGCGTTGGATAATCACTATCATCATCGAGATAGAATTTGAACTCCCCTTCTCCCCACCAATAACGTTCTAAAGCTGTTAAGGCTAGATATGTGCCAACATAATAACCATGCCCATTAACATTATCTAAAATAACATAATCTTGAGCAAAATTCGTAACTCGTTGACGGCGCCATTGCGCATGAAAATAAAGTGGTTGCTCAAACGGTTTTGGCATGATGGCATAGTTAATGGTAAAAAAGAAATGTTGTAAATCAGCTTCATGCTCATTGTGAATTTCGATTCTAGCCCTTTTATTAAATGGCATTCTGAAATAACTATTGAAACCACCGGTTGGGTTAACCACAATTGGCATTGAATTAATATCACACCGTGCTCCAAAACCATTACAGAAAAAATCCCCTATAGGGCTTTCAACCGATGGGACGGTTTCATCATCCCAATAAATCCGAATGACCACATCTCGCAATACAAAACTTCCTCGATGTGTCCTATCCGTTAAGGTAAACCACATATGCCTAATTTCAGCAGGCCCGTTAATTTCCGCAATATTTATTTTTTTCCCTGCCGGAATCGAGATACAACCTTGTCCTTTACGGCTAGGACCTAAAGCACTCGCTTTCATACAAGATTTACCTTTTTCACCGGTCATATTTTCAGGTGAAATAGTTCGAGTCTGTTCAAAGTTAAATTGTGTCACTGAATTGAATATATTCATTTTAAATCCTTAATATATTTTATTAAATTCTAAATATCAAAGTTTGGTAAATTTATGGTCAATTTTTTTGTTCTGTATTGCCTAATCTTTTATCTCGGCTTAAGAAAAAAATCGCAAAAATCATAAAGCCCAATACGACTAACCCCAGATTATTAAAAGTCGTCGCAGCACCTGCTGTATCGTAAACATCACCGACATAAGTTGAGAACAATATTACGCCGACTGAACCGGCAACTTGATAGCCAATTAAAAAAACAGTGGCTGAAAGACGTGCATTAAAATTATTATCAATATATTTAAATACAGAGACTAAAATGGTTGAGATTTCTAAACAATGCATCAGTTTAATTATCGATATAATAACAATGCTATTAACATGACCAGTTAAGAATATCCGGGAAGCCGATATGAAAGCAGCAAAGATAAGTGCATTTTTTGCGCCAACACGATTAACAACAAAGGGCACACAAAACATCACTGCCGCTTCTAAAAAAACTTGAAAAGAATTTAATAAACCATATAAACGATAACCATCATTTACATCGGTAAATTGTTGCGTAAAATAAACGGGGAACAATTGCTGATCATAAATATTATAAAGACTATAAGTACCTAGTACATAAATTACAAATATCCAAAATTTTTTGAGCGCAAACACAGAAAGAATTTCATTAAAGGTTAATTTTTCTTTCTTTTGAAACACCACACTCGAGGATTGAGTTAAGTCAGGTTTGAAATTGAGGTTCAAAATCATAAAACAGATACCGACAATCGACGCTGCCCAAAAATTAAGATGAGGATTAATACTGATCAAGATTCCTGCGAAAAACGTTCCTACTGCATAAGCAATACAGCCCCAGGTACGGCATTGACCAAATTCAAACCCAAATGCCCGACTAATTTTTTCACAATATGAATCAATCAGCCCCATCCCTGCAACCCAACCAAAACCAAGAAAAAAACTACCAAAAATCACACCGATATAAAAACTATGGCGTAACAGTGGTTCATAAACATAGATTAATGCAGGTGCGGCACAAGTAATAATAATACTTTGAAACCAAATAAGATGTTTTTTCAAAACTAATTTATCTTGATAGATCCCATAAAGAATCATAATAATTAGCGATATAAAATAGTTAAATGAATAAATAATACCTGTTTGCTTTGCTGTTAAACCTATTTCCTTACTGAGCCAGATTGCATAAAAAGAGAAAACAAAACTGCCTGCTGCGTAATACATAAAGCTATAACACGAAGCAAACCAATAAGTTGGCTTTTTATAAAATGCACTTGTCATAATTTATCCTATGAAGAGTTAACCACTAAGAAGGAGTATGAAGAGCTAAAAATTTAGCTTTAAAGAGTTTGTTGGATAAATGTGATCAATATCAAAAATTATTTTTAGAAATAAAATAAAATAAACGCTATAAGATAAAGTTATCACACATAATTCTAACTACTTGAATAGCAAACCCTAATCAATTGGAAAAGAAATGTAAGCTAACTTATCCTAACAATTTAAGAAAATATGTCATATAAATTTAAAAGTTGGTCACCTTAAAAAATTTATTTGGATCTTGAATCATAGAAACAAGTTTAAACATTAATTTTTCGGAATATTTTAGACATCTAAAAATCTTAGAATAACATTCAATAAATAGCTTTTTAATGTAGCTAAAATTTTTCATTTTATAGTAATAGTAAACCTGCCTTATAAGCACAATAAAGCTAATCTGTATTACATATAGAATGATAAAGAAAATACAGCCAATTTGAACAAAAACATATATGACAATCGAAAAAGTTGACACACATCATTTAGCCAAATTATAACAACAAACAAAGGCTGTTTATTGACTTGTCAGTTATGTAAATATTTGCATAAAAAGTATAAAAAAAATTAGAGTAATATTATTTAACTCTAATCAATTAGATGTTATTTTAAGGTTAAATTTAAACAACTTAGGGATATTAAAAAATAAATTATGACCCAAAAACGAAATGAGCATCATAGGCTTTATCAAGTCATAGCTACAGAACTGAAAAACCGTATAATTAGTGGTATTTATCCGGTAGGCAGTAAGTTACCTTCAGAACGATTAGTTTGTGAAGAACTCAAGGTAGGACGTTCAGTAGTCAGGGAAGCAATTATAATGCTTGAAGTTGAGGGATTTGTATTAGCACGCAAAGGGTCAGGTATCCATGTTATTGGTAACAGTTCACCAAGAAATCTCTCAGCAACATCACCTGGTTTAAATTTCGTTAAAAGTGGGCCTTTTGAACTGTTACAAGCTCGACAGCTTATTGAAAGTAATATTGCAGAATTTGCAGCGACTCAAATAACTAAAGAAGATATTGTCAAATTACTGGAAATTCAACATAATGCCGAAAAAGGTGATCATCAGCGAGATCCAAACTGGGATTTAAAATTCCATACTCAAATTGCGATGATAACAAGGAATAATGCACTTACAATGATTGTCAAAGAGACATGGCAACAACGAACGTTGAATCCATTGTGGAAAAAACTTCATGAACAAGCTCCCGAGGACACAATCAATAATTGGTTAGAAGAACACAATAAAATTATCGAAGCACTTATAAACCGAGATCCTAAAGCCGCAAAATTAGCCATGTGGCAACATCTTGAAAATACCAAGAAAACACTTTTTGAGGCTGCCAACAAAGATTTTGAAACTAAACGCGATCATTATCTTTTTTCGGATAATCCTGTCATTAGTATCAACGTAAATGAATTTGATTAATAAGCTCTAGCCCCATCAAGCTTTGGCTAACGCATAGCTATCAACTAATTTAAAATCAAAAAATTTGACTTTATCCGAATTAATTGACGCTATATTGTGTATAAGACCCAACGTTAAATAGCGTCAAATCGCTAATAAATACAAGTTTAATTTCTATTTACAATTTATCTTTGATCATCAATTTCTACACCAACTGGTGGGGTAAATTGAAACTGACTAAGCGTAACCTTTCCAAGTTTTTGGCGAGATAGATCATAAAAACTGCGTTGTCCATCTTCTTCAATAATCGTAAAATTTGAAATCATGCCATTAGGTAAGACAGAAATTATAAAATTCTGATTAGAATCATCATTTGGTTTTAAAGTAAAAGAATCTTGTTTACGACTAACATCATAACTATCCCAAATTGGGTTATGACTATCTGTTATCAACAACATTAAACGGTTATCAACAGCCTTTTTTAAATTCATGACGGTCACTTGTTCAACGGCAGGGGTATATATCCACATATTTTTACCATCAGAGATTACTGTCGTTTCATCTGGTTCAGTCATTTTCCAATTGAAATAGTAAGGTCTTGTTACCCAAAGATCGCCTTTTCCTTCCTGAACCAATTGGTTATCAGCGGTTTTCACATTTTGAGAAAAGCGTGCATAAAATCCTTCGACCTTATCTAATCGTTGTTGTAATACTTCTTTATCACCAGCCCATGCGGATACGCTAACTAATAATCCCATTAACACTAAAAACTTTTTCATAACGAATCCTTACTTTTTATTATCTATAACAAAGCGTTAAATCTTATTTCAAAAACTTATTAGGTCAAAATATTACCGTTTTTCGTTAAGTTCGAAAAGTTATTTTCTTTTCTTTTTCACTTATCAATTAACAAGTATATAATATAATGAACTTTTAAAACTTGGATACTACCCGTTATGCCTAGCATGTCATTTGATTTTACGACCGATGAATTTCAGCCTTTAGCGGCAAAAATGCGTCCACGTAATTTATCTGAATACATTGGACAAACTCAGTTACTAGGAGCGGGGAAACCATTACCTAAAGCGATAGAAGCTGGCAATCTTCATTCCATGATTTTATGGGGGCCACCGGGAACGGGGAAAACCACATTAGCTGAAATTATAGCGCATCATGCTCATGCTAAAGTCGAAAGAATATCGGCAGTCACATCCGGAATTAAAGACATTCGTGAAGCCATTGAGCGTGCAAAAATCAATCAACAAGCTGGAATCCGCACAATCTTATTTGTTGATGAAGTACATCGTTTTAATAAAAGCCAACAAGATGCATTCTTGCCCTATGTTGAAAATGGTACGGTCACATTCATTGGTGCAACGACCGAAAATCCATCATTTGAACTCAATTCTGCTTTGTTATCACGCGCTAGGGTTTATTTACTTAAATCATTAACCAATGCCGATATCGAAAATATTTTACAACAAGCTATTGATGATCCTGTTCGAGGTTATGGCAATAAACATATCGTGTTATTACCAGAAACAAAAAAACAGATTGCCGAATTTGTTGGGGGAGATGCCAGACGTGCACTGAATACACTTGAATTATTAGTGGATATGTCCGATGGCAATGAACTAACACCAGCGTTACTTAAGGAAGTCATGGGTGAGCGCAGTGCCAGATTCGATAACCAAGGTGACCGATATTATGATTTGATTTCAGCCGTGCATAAATCAATTCGTGGTTCTGCGCCCGACGCTGCCCTTTACTGGTACGCAAGAATCATTACTGCTGGTGGAGATCCCCTTTATGTTGCTCGTCGACTACTGGCAATTGCCTCTGAAGATGTCGGTAATGCCGATCCACGAGCAATGCAAGTTGCTTTAGCGGCATGGGATTGTTTTACGCGTGTTGGTCCAGCAGAAGGTGAACGCGCTATCGCTCAAGCTATTGTCTATTTGGCGTGCGCTCCCAAAAGTAACGCTGTTTATCTGGCATTTAAACAGGCTATGATTGATGCACAATCAAAACCTGATTACGATGTGCCTGAACATTTACGTAATGCACCAACCAGTTTAATGAAAAATTTAGGTTATGGAGCACAATATCGTTATGCTCATGATGAACCGAATGCTTTTGCAGCAGGTGAAAATTATTTTCCACCAGAATTGGCTGATAGCAAGTATTACCATCCAACTGATCGAGGCGCAGAAAAAAATTATGCCGATAAGCTGGCATGGCTAGAAGCACAAAATAAATCGAGTTCACAGCAACGCTATAAAAAAAATGATTCATAAGTAAAACCTTTCAAAGCAGTTTCCTTTTATAACAAAAAAAAACGTTTACTAACCGATAGTTAACAAATTTAATTTTTATTGACAAGCCCAAAAACACACTATATATAGTAATAAAATGATTGATAGGCACTACATATTGTATATTTTGACAAATATCAATTATGATAGGCACCTCAAAAAAACGGGATAAAACTGGATGGAAAATGAATAAATCAATATTTGTGACCAAACGAGATGGTAAGAAAGAACCTATCAATCTTGATAAAATTCACAAGGTTATCACTTGGGCAGCGGAAGGATTAGAAAATGTTTCGGTATCCCAAGTTGAATTGCGTTCACATATTCAATTTTATGATGGTATACGAACTTCAGATATTCACGAAACAATCATTCGAGCAGCAGCCGATCTTATATCGCAAGATGCACCTGATTACCAATATTTGGCAGCACGATTAGCCATTTTTCATTTACGTAAAAAAGCTTACAACCAATTTACTCCCCCACCACTTTACGAGCACGTTAAGAACCTTGTCGCAAGTGACCGTTATGACAAACACCTGCTTGAAGATTATACTCAAGAAGAGTTTGAACAAATGGACAAAATCGTCGACCATTGGCGTGATATGTCTTTTTCATATGCGGCAGTTAAACAACTTGAAGGTAAATACTTAGTTCAAAATCGGGTAACTGGCGAAATCTATGAAAGTGCACAGTTTCTATACATTTTAGTTGCAGCTTGTCTTTTTGCTAATTACCCTAAAGATACACGTCTTAGCTATATCAAACGCTTTTATGATGCGGTTTCAACATTTAAAATTTCATTGCCAACGCCAATTATGGCTGGTGTTCGCACCCCAACACGCCAATTTAGTTCATGTGTACTTATCGAATGTGACGACAGCTTAGATTCCATTAATGCGACGGCAAGCGCAATCGTCAAATATGTGTCACAACGTGCAGGCATTGGGGTCAATGCGGGCAAAATTAGAGCACTGGGTAGTTCAATTCGTGGTGGTGAAGCTTTCCACACTGGCTGTATCCCATTCTATAAATATTTTCAAACGGCGGTAAAATCTTGTTCACAAGGCGGAGTTCGTGGTGGTGCTGCAACGGTATTTTATCCACTTTGGCATTTAGAAGTCGAAAGTCTATTGGTTTTACGTAATAATCGAGGTGTTGAAGAAAACCGTGTTAGACATTTGGATTATGGTGTTCAGATTAATAAATTAATGTATCAACGCTTAATCCAAAACGAAAACATTACGCTTTTCAGTCCGTCAGATGTACCGGGTCTATACGAGGCATTTTTTGCCGATCAAGCAAAATTTGATGCGCTGTATCATCAATATGAACAAGATGTGAATATCCGAAAAAGAGTGGTAAAAGCGGTAGAACTCTTTGCCTTGTTAATGCAAGAACGTGCATCAACAGGACGTATTTATATTCAAAATGTTGACCACTGTAATACTCACAGTCCATTCAATGCTCAGCTTGCACCTGTACATCAATCTAATTTATGTATGGAAATTGCGTTACCAACTAAACCGTTGAATAATGTTAACGATGAAAAGGGTGAAATAGCACTATGTACACTATCTGCCTTTAATTTAGGTGAAATTCAATCGTTAGATGATTTTGAAGAGCTCGCCGATTTAACGGTTCGTGCCCTTGATTCACTGCTTGATTATCAGGATTATCCTGTTCCTGCAGCTCGCAATTCATCCATTAATCGCCGTACATTAGGCATTGGTGTCATTAACTATGCCTATTATTTAGCAAAACATGGGGTAAAATATTCAGACGGTAGCGCTAATAATTTAACTCATCGCACATTTGAAGCGATGCAATATTATCTTTTAAAAGCATCCAATAACTTAGCGAAAGAAAAAGGTGCATGTAACTTATTTAACGAAACGACCTATTCACAAGGTATATTACCGATAGATACCTATAAAAAGGATCTTGATACCATTACAAAAGAGCCATTACATTATGATTGGGAAGCACTGCGTGAATCAATTAAAACTCATGGTTTACGTAATTCAACCTTATCGGCATTAATGCCTTCTGAAACGTCTTCGCAAATATCTAATGCGACTAATGGTATTGAGCCGCCACGAGGATATGTCAGTGTCAAAGCCTCAAAAGATGGCATCTTAAAGCAAGTGGTACCTGACTATAAAGATTTAAAAAATTTCTATGAACTGCTGTGGCAAATTCCTAATAATACGGGCTATTTACAACTAGTTGGTATCATGCAGAAATTTATCGATCAATCAATTTCGGCTAACACCAATTATGATCCGACAAAATTCCCGAATGACAAAGTACCGATGAAACAGTTACTTGCTGATTTATTAACCGCATATAAATTTGGAGTCAAAACACTCTATTACCATAACACACGTGATGGGGCGGAAGATATTCAAGGGGATATTGCACTAACTGAAAGTGATGACGGTTGTGAAGGCGGAGCTTGTAAAATTTAATTGCCTTTTTCGACAAAAATAAAGCATTACTTTAAAAACGTTCGATGGGGATTTTAATCCCCAATAATTGCCCTTTTTTGCTATCGATAGGTAGTGGTAAAAGCAACTAAAATCAGTTAGGAGTACGATTATGAATATGAATTACAGTACCTTTTCGCATGTACATAACGATCAGCTTAAAGAACCCATGTTTCTTGGTCAACCGGTTAATGTGGCGCGTTATGACCAACAAAAATATGAAATGTTTGAAAAATTAATCGAAAAACAACTTTCGTTTTTTTGGCGTCCGGAAGAAGTCGATATATCTCAAGACCGCATTGACTATGCTGCGCTACCCGAGCATGAAAAACATATTTTTATTAGTAATTTAAAATACCAAACATTATTGGATTCGATTCAAGGTCGTAGTCCAAACGTTGCTTTACTCCCTTTAATTTCAATTCCTGAACTTGAAACTTGGGTAGAAACGTGGTCGTTTTCAGAGACGATTCACTCTCGCTCTTACACACACATCATACGTAACATTGTCAATGATCCTTCTGTGGTATTTGATGACATTGTGACAAATAAAGAGATCCAAAAACGTGCGGGTGACATTGCGGGTTATTATGATGATCTAATTAGCTATGCGAGTTATTACAACTTATTAGGTGAAGGTAAACACACAGTTAACAATAAAACCATTACCATAAGTTTACGTGAATTGAAAAAGAAACTGTACCTTTGCTTAATGAGTGTTAATGCCCTTGAGGCCATTCGTTTTTATGTCAGCTTTGCTTGTTCTTTTGCTTTCGCTGAACGAGAACTAATGGAAGGAAATGCAAAAATCATCAAACTCATTGCCCGTGATGAAGCCCTACACTTAACGGGAACTCAATTTATGATTAATACGCTTCGTAGTGGTGAAGATGATCCCGAAATGGCTGAAATAGCTAAAGAGTGTGAACAAGACTGCTATGATCTTTTTTTACAAGCAGCGAATCAAGAAAAAGAGTGGGCAGCATACTTATTTGAAGGCGGTTCAATGATTGGCTTAAATAAAGATATTTTATGTCAATATGTTGAATATATCACCAATATTCGCATGCAAGCGGTCGGGCTTAAACTACCATACGAAGTCAAATCTAACCCGATTCCATGGATCAACAATTGGTTAGTATCCGACAATGTACAAGTTGCCCCACAAGAAGCCGAAATGAGCTCTTATCTAGTCGGTCAAATTGATTCTGAAATCAATGAAGATGATTTGAGTGATTTCACTTTATAGTTAATCTTTTCACTAATACTTTTTTATTCAGACTTGCCTAGGTTTTATATTCAAACCTGGGCAAGTTTTGTCTTTGATGGTTAATCAAATTTACAATTAAGTATCAAAATTATTTTTTCCATTGATATAAATAGCGCTCAATAATTGATTAATGACAATATTAATTGTATGATTAAAATAAGATTAATTAAAAAAAAGCAAAAACAAATTAACAAAAAATTATCTAATTTAAATATTTTAACCTTAAATTTAATGAATATGTGTTATATTGTAATTGTTTTAACCTTTTAAAGCGGTATCGTTAATCAATCTTAAAAAAATTAATTCATTTTTTACTTACATTAAACATGGGTTTTAATATGAAAAAACTTTTATTGAGTAGCCTTATCGGTTTTGTTTTGGTTGGTTGTGGTGAAAACAAAGTGACAGAAGAGATGCTTATAGGTGATTGGGAATGCACTCTTATCGGTCAAGAAGCAAAATGGAAAGATGGCAAATTTGAAGATTATTCCCCTATAAAAACAGACAATGGGAAAATCAAATATTTCATGAAAAACAATACGCTATATTTCAATTTTGGTACTAACGAATCTTATCCTTACAATTTACATTCTTACTACAATAATGAAGAAAAAATCCAATCAAATAATGGAATTACTTACAAAGTACAAAAAACTATCAATTATGTATCACAAAATAAATTCCAAACTTCAGAGTTAACTGAAATCAATTTTGATAATAATGAGATGAGAAACAAAAAAATCAAGGTAGAAGTCACCTGTGACCGCATAACACAATAAATTTTCTAAAAGATTAATAGTATAAACTGTGGCTTGACAGCTATCTTAATAAAGGGGACGATATACAATAATTGAATTTTTTAATTTAATATAATTCCCATGACGCAAGCGCATTTGTTTTATCCTATTTCACCGCTAGATTTTAGAGATGATGAAATCAATATTCATCATCTTAAAATGCAACTTGATCAGTTTCAACAATGGTCGATAATGCAATTTAAACAGAATGCAGACATTGATGAATTAGTGCATCTACGCAGTCAATTTATCGATAAATTACTAGCACGATTATGGTGTTATTATCAAATTCCAGCTCAAACTTCATCACATTTAAAAAAAAATCGTATTGCATTAATCGCTGTCGGAGGCTATGGACGAGCAGAGCTACATCCTCTATCAGATATTGATATTTTAATATTAAGTGATTACCCACTTAATCATGACATCGAAAAACAAGTCAGCGAGTTAGTACGATTGCTTTGGGATCTTCATTTGGATATAGGTCATAGTGTCAGAACGCTAAAAACATGTTTGCAAGAAGCCAAGAATGATATTACTATCATGACCAATCTAATTGAATCAAGATTAGTTGCCGGTAATGATCCATTATTACATGCACTACGACAACACATTTTTAGTGATAAAATCTGGCCTTCTCCTGCTTTTTATCGTGCTAAGATTGCCGAACAGCAAGCCCGACATCAGCAATATCACAGTACAACTTATAATCTTGAACCTGATTTAAAAAATAGTCCCGGCGGTCTACGTGATATGCAGATCATTCAATGGATTGCGATTCGTCACTTTGGCGATGAATTTTTACAAAAAATTGCTGATTTTCACTATCTCACTCCCGAAGAGGTAGACGAATTCAAAACTTGTCGTAAATTTTTATGGCGTATTCGTTTTGCGCTTCATAGTGTCATTACTCGCTATGACAACCGCTTGCTTTTTGATCGCCAATTAAGTATCGCCAAGCTGTTAGGCTATCAAGGTCAAGGAAACGCACCTGTTGAACAAATGATGCATGATTACTATCGAATTGCACATAACGTTACCGAGCTAAATCAGATGTTACTGCAATTATTTGATGAATCTATTCTTGAAATTAATCCAAGCAATAAACCCTATGATATCGATGAGCACTTTCAAATCCGAGAAAAATTAATTGATGTAAAAGATGATAGTATCTTTAAAAAAGATCCGACAATGATATTACAGCTGTTTTACACCATTTTGCTCAATACTCAAATCATCGGTCTCTATTCTAATACCATTCGTCAGTTACGCTCTGCAAGGCGAAAACTTACCACATTATTATGTGAACACCCTAAAGCCAGAACACTATTTATGTTAATCATTAAGCATCCGGATGCCATTGCAAAAGCAATTTTACCCATGCATCGTTATGGTATTTTAGCGGTCTATATACCTGGTTGGAAACATATTGCTGGCATGATGCAATTTGATCTATTTCATACCTATACGGTTGATGAACATACGATACGATTACTCGTAGAGCTAGATAGTTTAAAATCAGAACAAGGAAAACAGAAACATCCTAATAGCTCAACCGTATTTGCTAAATTATCCAGACCTGAACTGTTAATTATTACGGGGTTATTTCACGATATTGGTAAAGGTCATCATGGCGATCATTCTGAAATTGGTGCCAAATTAGTTGAAAAATTTTGTCAATTACATGAGCTTGAAACAAAAGATACCGATCTAATTGTTTGGTTAGTACGCTATCATTTACTGATGTCAGTCACGGCACAAAATCGCGATTTACAAGATCCTGCTGTGATTCAAGAATTTGTTCAACAGGTTAAAAGTCGCCGTCGCCTACAATATTTACTTTGTTTAACTGTTGCAGATGTTTGTGCGACGAACGAAACGCTTTGGAACAGTTGGAAACAAAGCTTAATACGTCAACTGTATTTTAATGCCGAACACTTATTTGACATTGGTATTCACCAAATACCTGAACAGCGGAGTATTGCTCGTCAGCACAAGCAAGATGCACTAACTAGCTTAATTGCACAAAATTATGATGAACAACACATCAAAAACTTCTGGCTAAACTTTCGTGTTGATTACTTTTTACGTTACAACACTGAACAAATTGTTTGGCATGCCCAAAATTTGTTAAACCACGACTTAACGCAAACTTTAGTAATGATTAATCCAACACCGTATCATGGTGGCACAGAAATCGTTATATATTCACCAGACCGACCTTATTTGTTTGCTACCGCTTGTAACAACTTAAGTATGCACAATTTAAATATCCTTGAAGCACTTATCATTACCAATAAACAAGGATTTGCGCTTGATACCTTTATTGTTCTTGAGCCTAACGGCAATACCGTTCAGCCTGATCGCCACGAAGGTATAATAAAAGCACTTGAAAAAACACTACAACAACCGGTTTATAAAGGTGTTACCGTAAAACCACCAAAGCAACGATTACGCTCTTTTTCAGTGCCGACACAAATTAACTTTTTATCATCCTTTAACGAAAGTCAAACCTACATGGAATTGATTGCTTTAGATAGACCAGGACTTTTGGCGTGCGTTGGTGAGGTTTTTGCCAACTTGGAGATTTCGTTAAGAAGTGCCAAAATTGCGACTATCGGCGAACATATCGAGGATTTGTTTATTTTAACCAACAAACATAATCATGCCCTTGATGATGATACCTGTCATAAAGTAAAACAATCCATTATTGTTGCACTTGATGCAATGAATTAATCAATTAAATTAAAGATAATACCTATGCAATTTTTTACTATTTTGTTTCCTATTTTTTGCATTTTCGTGGTGGGATTTATTGCACAGAAAATCTTACATTTTGATGTGGCAAATCTGTCCAAAATGTCACTGTATGTGCTTTCACCCTTTTTGGCATTTAAAACATTTTATACGCATACCTTAACAACAGAATACTTATTTTATATTTGCTATATTTTTGGTCTCTGTGTTGTTTTGGTGATTATTATTTCACTCTGGTCTTTTTTGATGAAATATTCCAGCAAAGAACGTTGTGCAATGATTTTAAGCGCTTGTTTTATGAACAATGGCAATTATGGCACACCGGTACTACTTGTCTTTTTTGGGGCAGTTGGTTTTAATTTGGGCGTAATTATGATGGTGCTACAACAATTTGTCATGAGTACCATAGGTATCTATTATGCCGCAAAAGGAAGTGCTCGTGATGATATCGTTACGCAAAAAGATGTCATTAACAAAGTTATTCGCATGCCTGTGGCGTATGGAGCTTTTTTAGGTATCCTTTTTCAGCTTTGTAACATTCCTTTGTCCAAATCGATTATGACGTCAATTGGGATGATTGGTGACGCATCCATCGTGGTGATTATGATAATATTAGGTATGCAATTAGCGAAAATAAAAATCACTCAACTGGATTATCCAAAATTATCTTTTGCACTCCTCACAAGGATGATTCTATCGCCAATTGTTGCTTGTGCCATGGTCTACTTCATGCCTATTGCGCCAGTATATAAGCAAGTGCTAATCGTACTAGCAGCGATGCCAAGTGCAGCAAACACGACGTTAATGTCGGTTCAATTTGATACGCACCCAGAACTCGTATCAAGTGCCACTTTTTTCAGCACTTTAATCAGTTTAATTACCCTACCTATTGTTCTATCTTTGGTTGGAGCACCTATCCCATATTGATTCATGATCTCTCGAGCTGAGAGATCTTATCTTTCACCATCAAAAACCATTTTTTTGATAAACGTTATCTGGATTCGGCCCTACGCGTAGATTTTGGTTAAGTCCATTAATCGCTTGTATTTCATCTGGAGTGAGTTCGAAATCAAAAATATTGGCATTCTGCGCAATTCGATCCGGATGTGCTGATTTAGGGATCACAATGTAACCATTTTGAATATGCCAGCGTAATGTCACTTGTGATGCTGATTTTTGATATTTATTACCGATTTCAATTAGTAAAGGATCAGTAATAACTTTATTGCGTGCTAGCGGAGACCAAGCTTCAATAGCTATCTTCTGTTGTCGTAAATATTCAACTAATTCGATTTGAGTTAAATAAGGATGAATCTCGATTTGATTAATCATTGGCTTAATGTTTGCTTTGGTTGAGAGTAATTCTAAATGCGAGATTTGAAAATTACAAACGCCGATTGCCCTCACACGCTTTTCTTCATACAGTTTTTCGAACGCCTTCCATGTATCAAAAAAAGTGTCGCTTAATGGCCAGTGAACTAAAAAAAGATCGAGGTAATCAAGCTGTAAATCTTTTAGCGACTGATCAAAACCCGCTAATGTTTTATCATAACCTTGATTGCTATTATTGATTTTAGTGGTAATAAACAATTTATCACGTGCGACATGGCAATCTTTAAGAATTTGCCCGAGTTGCTTTTCGTTTTGATAAAGCTGAGCGGTATCAAACGCTCGATACCCCGCATTAATAGCCGCATTTACTGCACATGATAATTCATCAAAATCAGTTAATTGATAGGTGCCAAAACCGAGTTGCTGCATTGCAACATGATGACTAAGCATAACTTTACTGTTGATCGAAATCGTCATGATAACCTCTTCTATTTTATTCAGATTATTGATTAATTATATCGATCATATAGATATTATCAATTAATTTAGAGTATTATCTCTTCTTCATCACCACCCCACTCTTTTTCGAATTGCTTCACAAACTCAACCAATATAGCGTGACGCTTTAATGCGATTTTTTTAGCAACTTGTGTATTCATCCTATCTTTGAGTAAAAAAAGTTTTTCATAAAAATGGTTTATCACTGTATTAGGCTGTTTATAGTTTTCTTCATTTAATAATGTTCTGGGTAATATAGTGGGATCATACATAATATTGTGCTTGTTCCCTCCGTAATAAAAAGTCCGAGCGATACCAATAGCACCAATGGCATCCAATCGATCTGCATCTTGCACAATTTGTCCCTCTAACGATAACGCCTTTTTTTGAGTAAGATTTTTTCGATATGACATATTTTCAATAATGTCAAAAATGTGTTCTATTTTGTTTTGGCTGATAGTTTGTTGAATCAAAAAATCGTGTAACTCATTAATGGCGTGATTCACATCTGATACCACTTTTTCATCGATAACATCATGAAGATAAGCACTCAAAATCACGATAAAGTGATTGGCTGTTGGTTCATGTTTTAAAATTTGTTGTGCTAATTTAACCACTCTTTCAATATGCGCCATATCATGACCAGAAAAATCGTCAGCAAGTTTTTGTTTAACAAAAGTTTGAACATTATTGATAATTTTTTGTTGATCTAACATTTTTTAATTCCTGATTCAATAAGCTTATTAATACCATTTTTCAAATTAAAAACGGATATTACTATTTTATATCACTAAGCTAAGCATTTAATTAAAAGATCATATTGATTAAATATATCAATCATCACAGAAAGATGATTTTTTAACTCAAGATTATAGTGAGTTATTCTTGATTCCAATTGTTAATCTAAATAATTTTAGCTAAATTTTAATAGAAACAATTTATCACAAAGTCCTACTTGGCAATAAACAATTAAAGACATGACTAATATAAAAGCTACCGTGAAATATATTAAAAATATCATTTCCCTCTGAAATAAACAGAAAAATGTAGAAAATTTATCTTTTTTTATATTTTCTTTAATATCTCTCGATTGTTTTCATGAAATCCGATCGGTAGAATTAACTTTTTAAACCGGATTAAAGCAACTTTTGGGGTTGACTAAGTGAAAATATCAGCGCGTAAAGTTTTGCCTTGGCAACTTATAGAATACTTCACTCGCTATCGCCAATTCTTAGCGCTACTATTAGGTCTTTCAATATTTTTAATTGCACTATTTGTCTGTTGGCATTTGCTTAAAGAAATTAATATCAATGATTTAAAGCTGGCTCTACATCAACTTTCCATTCATGCAGTTTTATTATCCTGTTTGTCCGCAATAGGAAGTTACCTCATGTTAATCGGTTATGAATGGTCAGCTATGCGTTATGCTGGCGTAAAATTGAAATTATCCGTTATCACATTAGGTGGTATTTGTGCTTCAGCCGTTGGCAATGCAATTGGTTTATCTGCACTATCAGGTGGTGCAGTAAGATGTCGACTATATTTTCAATATGGCCTAAACACGATAGATATTGCCAGAATGTCAATTTTTGCCACACTTTCATTGGGTGCTTCGTTACCTCTACTTGCTGCTATTGCCGCTCTCACTCAATCTAATGAAGTCCTACAGTCCTTACATATTTCGGTAATCTTCGTAAAGTTATTAAGTTACACAATTATTGTAATGTATCTATTGTTGTTCAGTTTTTTCTATTTTCATCGATTACCCGAAAAATCCAATCATGCATATCAATCAGTTAAATTATGGCATTGGTCAATTAGATTGCCCTCTATTCGCTTAGCATCTTTTCAATTTATAATTACCTTGTTTGATGTCATTTTAGCCGGTTCAATCCTCTATTTTTTATTGCCTGTGCAACCTAACTTTATCAGCTTTATCTTAGTTTATACTCTTGCTTTGGTTGCAGGCGTTCTTAGTCATATCCCTGCTGGTGTTGGCGTATTTGAAGCAATAATGCTTGGCGCTTTTTCAACTGAAATAGGTCCCGCATCATTGACTCTTGCTTTAGTGATTTATCGAATTATTTATATTTTTATCCCGTTAATCATTGCTGGCATATTGCTACTTTTGAACGAAACAAAACATCATTTAGCCACAAATCAAGTCAAGGAAGATGAAACAGGTTTAGTGGCTCCAGTCATTGCTGCTACTGTTTTTTTTGCTGGTATAGTGATGATGTTTTCGAGTATTACTCCCGGTTTTAATGCACAATTTGTGAATACCTTTATTCCGAATAAAGTTGTCAATTTTGCTCATTTAATATCGAGTTTAATCGGTGTACTATGTTTATTGCTTGCAATGGGATTACGACGACGTTTACTCATGGCATGGAGTTTGTCAGTCGTTTTATTATTTATTGGTAGTATACTTTCAATAATACGTGGATTTCATTGGTTTGAAGCATTCACCTTATTTGTTATTGCCCTTTTACTTATCAAATACCGATATGCTTTTTATCGAAAAAATCGTTTGAGCATATTACCATTATCTTTCAAATCGTTTGTAATCTGTTTTTGTTTGATCGCTTTTCTAGTATGGTTAATATTTTTTATCTATCAAGATGAACCTTATAGCCACTCATTGTGGTGGCAATTAGAATTAGACAGCCGAGTGCCACGAGCATTGCGTGCGGCTTTAGGTAGTTTTATTCTATTAAGTGGCATTATGTTATTTTGGTTATTTCGTCCTGCATTACCCATTTTGACAAAACCAACAAAGAAAGAGCTAAATACCACCTATCAAATTATTTCAGAATCCAAACAACCTGAAGGAGGACTTGCCTTAGCAGGTGATAAGTCACTTCTGTTTAATGAATCACAAACAGCCTTCATCATGTACGCTAAACAAGGTCGAAGTATGGTAGCACTTTACGATCCGATTGGAGATTGTGCCGATCGCCCAGATTTAATCTGGACATTTCGAGACCTTTGCGATCAACACCATTTACGCCCTGTTTTCTACCAAGTTAAAGCAGCGAATTTACCTCTGTATATGGATATTGGATTACAAGCCGTTAAATTAGGGGAAGAAGCCTTAGTCGATTTAGATAAATTTGATCTAGCCAATAAAGGTAACAAAGATCTTCGCTATACCTGGAATCGAGGACAGCGTGATGGACTGTCAATTGAATTTTACACATCATCTACAGCACCTTATGATGAATTAAAAGCAGTATCTGACGAATGGTTAAAAGGAAAAAATGCCAAAGAAAAACAATTTTCGCTAGGGACATTTTCCAAAGAATATCTTGATCACTTTACTATTGCTGTCATCAAACATGAAGGGCAAATTATCGCTTTTGTTAATTTGCTCGAAACCAATCAAAAACAGTATGCCAGTATTGATTTAATGCGAGTAAAACAAGGCATTCCTAAATTAACCATGGAATTTTTTATGGTTGGATTAATCCTTCATTATAAGAATCAGGGGTTTAAATTCTTTAGTTTGGGAATGGTTCCGCTTGCAGGAATGCAACGACGACATGGCGCGCCATTAATTCAAAGATTAGGCGCATTAGTCTTTAAACGAGGTGGACGCTTTTATAACTTCCAAGGTTTACGACGATTTAAAGAAAAATTTGCCACGCATTGGGAACCGCGTTATATGGCTGTACCGGCTGGCTTAGATCCTTTTATGGCAATACTTGATACGACTTTACTCATATCGGGGGGCATAACAGGATTAAAAAGGAAGAAGAGTCGATAAAATGAAAAAAATTATCCGCTATCGCTTACTTGTTATAATGGTGATATTAACGAGTTTATTTGCTGGTGCTATTTGGTATTTTACCAAAGGTCATGCAACGGCTACGATTAAAAACATCCCAATAAATCAAGAATTCTCGGTATTAATGGCAACGCCTAAACATTCAGCCGAAGCTGCTGCAGTTATTGTTGCAACTAAAACCAATCATTTTACTCCACAACAACTCTTAGATCTCTCGCAAAAAACAGGAGCAAAATTAGTTCAATTTGAGTTAAAACCACAAGCAACTTGTCATGAACAGCTCAGCCGATTTAATTATGCGACCAAAATATTAAATGAAAGAAATTATGTTGTAGCAGGTATGCAAGAAGGTGCCGCATTTGCTTATCGTTGGTTAGCTCAACAGCAACAAGCGAATGCTAAAGCACTATCAATTGAATTTACGTTAGATCATAAAGATTGTGATGATCCATTACCTGCTCAAGCAAGCCATGGTACTTGGCAAGTCATTTGGAATAATCCACCAGAAGATCAAGTTGCGGTATTTCCTAGGCAACAAAAAAAGATTAATGTGACCACATCAATAGGTGAATATTTAGCATCACCAGTTGAATTATTAAGTTCACATTTATCATTTATTTTATTTGATGAACATAAAAACTTACCCGTTATAGCATTACCCACAAACGGGAACGACGTTCACCCCAATACTGTCACACTATATTATTCTGGTGATGGTGGATGGCGTGATCTGGATAAAGTGTCAGCCGAATATATGGCATCACATGGTTACGCAGTGGTGGGCGTTGATGCGCTAAAACTTTTTTGGCAACACCGTTCGGTTGAGCGAAGCGCTAAAGATCTAAGCGACTTAATGCAACAATACCGCCAAAAATGGGGAACTACTCAATTCATTCTTGCTGGCTATTCATTTGGTGGTGATATCTTACCGGCACTGTACAATCGTCTGTCAGCCACTGATCAAAAAAGCGTACAAGCTATAATTTTGCTCGCTTTCTCAAAAAGTGCAAACTTCGAGATTGAAATTAGCGGTTGGCTTGGTCAATCGGGTAATGAAATGCAAACGGCTGCTGAAGTAAACAAAATACCCGCCAATAAGTTATTTTGTATTTATGGGGCTGAAGAAAAAACAGACACAGGCTGCTTGCAACCAGAAATGAAAGGCGAAGCTTTTGAACTCCCCGGAGGACACCATTTTGACGAAAATTATCAACATTTAGGTCAAATTATGATGAATGCCATTGATAAGCGCATAAACTAATAAGATCTACGTTTTAGATAACAAAAAAAGAGGAGATTTCTCCTTTAATTTTTAAGATTAAAACAGTAATATAAATTAACCTATTTTTTTATTTTAATTTTTCTTTCGGATAATAAAACACCACAGAGCGTAAATAATGTGCCAAACGCAGCAAGCCAAGTAAACGGTTCATTCAACATAAGCACTGCCCCAATAATTGTTAAAATAGGAACCAGATAAAGATAAATACTAATTTTTACAGCCCCCACTAATTTCACCGCATAATTCCAAGATGCAAAGCAAATTGCAGATGCCCCAACGCCTAAAAATAGAATATTAAATAGATTGGTAGTATTGCTAAATCGGTCTAAATTCAGTTTAAAATCGAATAAATAAAGTGCAGGAAGCATGAGCAATAAACCATAAAAAAAGAATCGTCGGGTTAATAAAATGGTGTTATACCCTCGATTACTGCTTTTTTTAGTTAAGATCGAATAACATCCCCAAAACAAACAAGCAAGCATGGCAAGCAAATCGCCAAGAGGATTCATGGAAAGCACATATTTGCCATTAAAGCAGATTAACCCAACGCCAACCGAGGCAAATAAACAACCGATATAAAAACGTTTGGGTGGTGTTTCAGCCTTGAGAAAAAACATAGCTAATAGCGCAGTAAAAATGGGGGCTAATGTTGTGATAATTCCAACATTTGAAGCAGTAGTATAGGTTAATGCAATATTTTCACATAAAAAATAGCAGGTAATGCCACATAATCCAGCACAAAGAAAAATAAACTCTTGTTTTACTCCTTGCCAGACTAACAAACGCGGGCATAGAATCCAGAGAGTTACATAACCCAGTAAAAAACGAAAAAATAAAATCTCTATCGGTTTAAACTCAATTAATAATGTTTTGGTGGAAATAAACGTCGTTCCCCAAAAAAACACAGTCATTAATGCAATTAAATGCCCCTGTGTTCTTTTTGTTAATAACATATAGACCTCGAAACTTACAGCAATGTAGCCGTCTCTGAGTAAATTTTTAATCACCTTTTAAAGTGCATTGATAAATATATTAGGAATAATACAAAAATTATGTCCATTGCTCACTTGATATTGTTAAAAATAACGCTATTTAATAATATACATTTATACTAATGCTATGCTCTATTGTGTGCAAACAAATTAAAGTCGTTATAATGATAGATAAATATAAAGAAGGAAAATAATAGATAAAAAAAATCCACCCGAAATTCGAGTGGAGGGCAAAAAATGAAAAAACGTAATCTGTTAATATAGACAAGCAAAAACAGAAAAAGTTCAATTTAATTTCAGATATTTTTGAGTTTTTATAAAATTATTTTTTAACCATTTGATTTTTAATATTTATTTAATTAAATTTTTTTCAAAAAAAGTAAACTTTTTTGCTTTTTTAAAATAATACTTAATAACCTGCCACACTTTCTAGCAAATTTTCTTCAACATTTTTCATAAACTCTCATTTTCAGAAGAAACGGTATAATGTTTACAAAATGAGTAAAACTAAATTAGAAAAAACTTCATTGTTCAACCAAGACTAAGCCAACTTGTTTTCATCCTTGATTTCACCTATAATGCCCCGATATTGTATTACGTTACTTATCACAATTGGGGCTGATTCTGGATTCGACGGGATTTGCGAAACCCAAGGTGCATGCCGAGGTGCGGTTGGCCTCGTAAATAAACCGCAAAAAAATAGTCGCAAACGACGAAAACTACGCACTAGCAGCTTAATAACCTGCATAGAGCCTTCTCTCCCTAGCCTCCGCTCGTAGGACGGGGATAAAGAGGAGTCAAACCCAAACGAGATCGTGTGGAAGCCTTGCTTGGGGCGGAAGCATTAAACTTAATCAAGCTAGTCTATCGGTAGCGTGTTTGTCCGCAGCAGGTAGGCGAAATCTAAAGACAAACTACGCATGTAGTACCAAGGATGTAGAAATTTCGGACGGGGGTTCAACTCCCCCCAGCTCCACCAACCTATTATCTTACCAAGTCCAATAATATCTTTAAAAACCTTATAATTTCTGAATTATCAAGGTTTTTGGTGTTTTATTTGTCTATATTCATCAATAACGGTCTCATTAAATCTACGTTTTTTAGGTACTTAATTAGGTACCTTAAATATGCTTCTAATTTTTAAGGTACCCAAAATGAGGTTTTTATGGTCAGAATAGTAAAACCATTAACAGATACAGAAATCAAAACAGCCAAACCTAAAGACAAGGACTACACCTTACATGATGGTGAGGGATTACAATTAATTGTAACTCCTAAGGGAAAAAGCATTGGCAGTTTCGATATTACAGACCATTAACCAAAGGTCGTGCGAAATTAAGTTTAGGTTCTTATCCAAGTGTTAGTTTAGCCGATGCAAGAAAAACTAAGGATAAATATAGGGCTTTAGTTGCAAAAAATATAGATCCTCAAGTTCATCTTGAACAAGAGAAACAAAAATTGCTTAATCAAAAACAAAATACTTTCAAATCTGTTGCAAAAGATTGGTTTGAAGTCAAAAAAAACTAGAGTCAAAGAAGATACAGCAAAAGATATTTGGCGTTCCCTAGAATTGCATATTTTTAATTTAATCGGAAATATCCCAATAATTGATTTAAAACGTAAAATATTAGTAGATGCAATAAAGCCAATTGAACAAAAAGGATCTCTTGAAACAGTAAAAAGAATTTCACAAAGAATACATGAAATTTTTGTTTATGCCATGAATATTGGTATCATTGATGCTATTCCATCATCAGAATTAGGGAAAGTATTTCTATCACCCCAAAAGAAACATATGTTAACTATTTCTCCTAAAGATTTACCTGATTTAGTTAATGATATGATCTCAACAAATATAACATTATCTACAAGATTGTTATTTTTTTGGCAGCTACGCACAATGACAAGACCAAATGAATCAGCTGCAACCAAATGGAGTGAGATAGATATAGCTAATAAAGTGTGGGTAATTCCAGCAGAAAGAATGAAGATGGGTGTAGAATAAAAGATTCCATTGTCGCAACAAGCATTAAAAATTCTACATAAAATGCAACTAATCAGTTCAAATAGTCCATATGTATTTCCAAGTAATATTCATGTAAATAAGCCAATGAATAGTCAAACTGTCAATGCAGCATTAAAACGTGCAGGTTACACAGGGAAATTAGTTTCACATGGGTTAAGATCTATTGCAAGCACCGCTGCTAATGAATCAGGTAAATTTAATTCAGATATTATTGAAGCAGCCTTATCACATACCGATAAAAATACTATCAGAAGTTCATATAATCGTTCAGATTATTTTGAACAGCGTAAAGAATTAATGCAATGGTGGGCTGATTTTGTTTTTGATGATTTGAATTATCCATACAATGAAATGCTATTGATATAATAAAAATACATTACACATAGGATGATTCTAAATTTACATTTATATATATGTAACTTAAGTGGATGGACAAAATGATAAAATATCTAAACCATGAAATTATTAAATTTTATCAATATAAATTTTGTTTAAATCAATAATATTTGAATGACGATGGTTTAATGCATATAAATGATGTTATTAAATTAATCTCTGATTTTGAAATGAAGATTGTTTATGAAGATAAAGAAATAGGGGATAAAGATAAGAATTAAAAAAATACATTTTTTGAACAGAATTCTCTTGCTCATTTTACTATGCGTCTTAATGATTTAAAATACCTCTTGTTATATAGAAAACTAAAAGAGATAAAACAATATGACACTTCATTAATAGTTAAATTTTACCAAGATTTTTTCATTGGACACGGTTATATCAGAAAAGAAACTTATTATCATTTAAAGAAAAGGATTCATAAAACTAAACGAATTTTAAAAAAGCCATTCTTTTAGTTAAGACTAGAGAATATGTAAATGACAAAAATTTTGTATCAGTAAAGACTTTTCTTGAATCAAAAAAATTACCGAATAAATTATATGACTTAATTGATAATATTAAATACTTTTATGTCAACATTCCCTTATATAATATTTTGACGGGAGAAAATACGAAATTTGAATTTAAGGAAAACTGTCGTTATTTTGACGATTTCATAATGAATATTCCTGAGGATAAAAATTTAATATGTGGCGAATTTTTAGAAAAACATTTAAAATGAAACTTGCAGTTGGCTTATAAAAATTTTCTAGAAGAATATTATATATTATCCCTGCTGATTAAAAAAACTTTCAGCTGGTTACATAAACCTTCAAGTTCTTGCTCATATTCAGAATATAAAAATGCAAAAATATCATTTTCAGACATTAGATTAAGATTTTTAAATTGCTTAACCAATTTTTTGCCATTAGTAAAATTAGTATCTATGTATTCGGGGAATGTAGGTAATGAATTTTTATTTTGGTTATATTTTTCTAACAATGCTTTTTCTATGCTTTCAAAAGGAAGAAAATGAATATTATTTTTATTTTGGACATAACCATGATTACGTTGATCACCATCAAGTACAGTTATAACATTTCTACTATCTGAAAAAAATTCTTCATTTGAGTTACGCTCCATTAAATCTACAACATTTTTCGCACCTCCAATATAGATTATTTGATATTCATAAAATGTGTTTTTACAATGTAATCCTATTAAATAAATAAGAAAATTTTTTAATATTTTATCTTCAGTTAATATATATTTATCCCAACCCTTGAATCCAAATAAGATGCTTTTAATGTAGTTAAATGATTTGTTTTCAACTACAAGATTTTCTTCAATATTACTTAAATAAAATAACTCATCATCTTGCAATGTTTTCATTAAAGCTAGGGAATGTGTTGTAAATATAATATTAATTTGTTTTTCTTCACAATAATTGCGTAGAAAATTTATTAATTTTACTTGTGCTGCTGCATCTAAAGATATATCTATCTCATCGATAAATATACATTTACAATTATTCTCAATTTTCTTATATAAATTTATTAAAAAATATTCACCAGAACTAAAATAATCTTCTCTTATATATCTATAGTTAGATAGTACTAAACAATAATAAAAAGAATTTTTGATTTTTATTTGAACTAGATTATCAAATTTATTTGTAGAATAGACTGAGTTAAGAAAATGGATTAGATTGGATGGCGGTAGGTAATCTTTTAATACAATTGCTTTTCTTATGATTCGATCTAATCGACTGATGTTTTTAAAAAAATTAAATCTGTTACCATGAGGTGCTGCAAGTTCAACGTCTACAATGTTTTTTACATTTTCGTCAATAAGGTCTTTGCAATTTAAAAACCGAAGATTGGGTTCATAATTAAAATTATAAGTTATGTCTTTGATTTGATATTCAATTTTACTTTTCTCAGTGAATATGTATTCAGATGATGTTTTTATAAAAGTGTCTGTATATAATATATTTCTAATTGACTTAATTAATGTTGTTTTTCCAATGCCGTTTTTCCCTACAAGGCAAATTAATTTGTTTTTTCCCAATTCTAATGAAAATGAAGCATTTTTGACATGTTGAATATCAGTTAAATGAATTCTGAAACTCATATAATTAGCCTATTGATTGATTTAAAAACATATTTATGACAGTTGAACCATATTTCTTTTTTAATTTTTTAAGGTAATCATAATCAATAGTTTTTATGTAATTAAAAGTCCCAGATATTTGGTTAATACCTTTTTCATAATTTTTTTCTAAAAAATCATCAAATTTATTGCGGTCATTTAAATAAAGATATATAGCTGTTTCTATTTTTGTTTTTATCTTTTTATCGACTGAAATTTGACCATTAGGAAGAATTATTGCACCAAGTATTTTTACTTTATTTCCTTGATGATTGTATTTACTTTTTTTTGTATTTAACTGTATTCTACCACTGAATAAAATTTCTAATAATCTACTTATTTCAATTTCAACTTTTTGCAAATTTTCTTTCTCTAAAGATGAAAAAATTAAATCATCAGAATATCTAGTATATTTAATATTCAATTTTTGGCAGAAATCAGATAGTGAGTTGTCAAAGTCAAATAAAATCGAATTACTTAAATTTGGAGAGGTTGAGTATCCAACAGCTAAATAATTATTAATAGTAGTAAGAGTTATTATTCTGTCAATATGAGTTTCAATATCCTTTTTGACTACTGGAAACATATCGATATTTTTTTCAATAAGCTTTTTAATATCTTCACTTGTGATACTTGGAAAAAAGTGTTTAAGATCTGTTTGAAAGAAAAATTTACTGTTACGATGAACAATAAGCAAATCGTAAATGTTCACCCCTTTTCTGTAAGAGAAAACTACATTTTCGTTTATAGGTAAATAGTCAAATAAAAATAGATTTAAGAATGAATGGTAGACTTTAAAAGTTTTATTTGTCTTAACGATTTTATTGCTTATATGTTGAATATAATTTTCAACATTAGAAGATATGAAGTCCTGATAACTATATTTACCATGATACATAGAGTTAAAAAGCATTTCTAAACTGAGCTTGTCTTGAGACATGTCATATTCCTTCCAATCATTCTGTAAAAACTATTTGATATTAACATAAGTTTTAAAAGAGTAAATAATTGAAGGATAAGTTAAATTGATATAGAAATTTACAATGTGCGGTACAAGTTAGTTAATACCAAACTATACCGCATCAGTAAATGTATCTGATGGACCTGTAGAGGCCAGCTTATCGACTGGAGATACTCCTAGTCACTGGCATGTTTCTAGAATAATATATTCTATAATTTTAGTCAAAAGAAACATCAATAACAAAAAACTAATTGTTAATATGGCAAACCTCCTAAAAAATAATAAATTATTAAAATCATAATTATCACCTTTATTACTATTGATATTAAAGCTTATGTAATATAATGTCTTTCAATAAAATATGAATATTATGGTTTAAACTATTTGTTATAATTTGGTGTTAAAATAAAATATAGGTACTTTTTTGGGTGCTTTATATTTTAAATGAATTTAATTTAATATATATTTCAATCTGTTATAATTTAAATTCAACTCCCCCCAGCTCCACCAAATTATTTTTCCATAGCAATCCATTAAACATCTCAATTAATTGAAAAGTTGATAATTAATATTTATCCGTTTCCAACCTATCCAAATTAATCCTAGTAAATCTAACCCAAATTGGTACATTTTAGAATAGAATTCTATGTTACATAATTTCGTTTAATAATTTCTTTGTGACATATTGGAGGTGTATTGATAGGAAAATTAAAGAAGTCCCTAAACAATTTTGAGATGAAAACACTTACCTTAATACAAGTATTGACCCCCAACAAATCCCGCCTTGCTAATAACGATAAAAACGAAGAATGACGTATTTATAATCATTCCAATTATCTTGAACTGCGCAAGGAATTAATGACTTGGTGAGAGCGAAAGGTTTACAAAAGTTAAGGTGTCATATAATGGTAAATGTTATAATTTTATATATACAAAATAATTATTTTATTAAGGGAATTTACAGCATGATAAAAAGATACTTATCCATTCTATTGTTAGTATTGCCATCTTTAAATATTTCAGCTAATCAATATGACTGGTTTTCTCCCATGAAAGAAAATGGCTATCTTTCTTATAATGAATTAATTGGTTTAATAAACCAAAAAGAAAGCAATAAGGAAGCATATTTTTTTGGTTTTGGTTATTTAACTAGTATGATTCGTTCCATTTCAATGACAAAAACTGCATATAGAATAGAATTTCAGAATGAGCTTTATTGTCGACCACCATCTGAGTTAATTAAAGCCGATGACGAATTAGAATTACTCAAAAATTTTTATTCAAGATTAACTAATAGACAAAAAGAAATATATGAAGATTTGAATGTAGCAGCTATTTATATTCAAGCTTTAAAGTTAAAATATCCGTGTAAATAAAAATGATGCTGAAACAATCAAAAGAAATATTTTGTTGCTATAGATTTCTAATGAACAAATGAGACTTTGCCAGAGAGTAATGAATCACCATAAAAACTTTCTATTTTAATTAACATATCAGCATTTTGTCTTATTTGACAATAACTACCGATTATAGATGGTAGTTGATTGAAACTCAATTTCCTTTAATTCATGATAAGAATCATAGACAATTCTATGCCATTCAGTTGTGGCGACTATTTGTTCTAAATCAAATTTATTAGCTTGCCATACAAAACGGTTACCTGAATAAGTTTCAATCACATTAACATGACTCCAGCATAACTGAGATAATAAGTTTTCAAATTCTTCTAGCCAATCATCTGGCATAACGTACATCTCATTATACTCAGCAGCAAAATGAATAATATGTGAATATTTACTAAGTGCTTTATTGTTATACGGCAACGTAGCAAACATATCCCGACAAATATAGGCTCCATAAAGAGGAAGATGTTGTAAAACAGAGCGATTAAAGTTATCTAAAGCTTCATCATCACAGGCTGATGAGCATATGTACCCGTATATAATTGCCATTTTATTTAATCTTTTTAATTACAGCTTCAGGATTGAGTGAAAGTAATCGAGCAATATGCACAAACTCCACAACATCTAAACGGCGTTCTCCACTTTCAACCTTGGCAATAAAAGATTGTGGCCGATTTAATGCTTGTGCTAGTTTTTCTTGGGTTATGTTTTGCTTAATTCTTGCTTCTTTAAGTGCACGAATTACAAATTGATACTTTTCCGAGTAGATGGATGCCATAGCTTTTCTCAGTGATTTTTATTTATCAACTATCATCCAATTTTCGGATTATCCCAAAACGGGTTTTTATTTATGATTGGCTTCTTATTTTTATAGATATTATCTAAAATTGGATTAGTGTTTAAACCTAATAATCTTGAGATTAGAATAAACTCAACAACGTCTAGTTTTCTTTCCCCCATTTCGATTTTTGCAACAAAAGATTGGCAACGATTTAACGCTGAGGCTAATTGTCTTTGAGTAATTCCCTTAGCTGTACGCGCTTCTCGTAATGTTTTGATTAGATATTGATATTGTTCAGAATAAATAGACGTCATAATTACGTTCCTAAAAAAATCCTAAAATCGAATATCTATCATTTACTTAATTATCCCAAAATGGGATAATTAAGATTGTTTAATGAAAATAGTTAGGTAGATACTTATGATGAAACAAGACTGGCATCCTGCCGATATTATTGCTGCATTGAAAAAGAAAGGAACAACGCTATCTGCGTTATCTAGACAATCTGGCTATGCACCTTCAACGCTCTCTAATGCACTTGTTCGCCCATGGACAAAAGGCGAACTGATTATTGCCAATGAATTAGGTGTAGAGGCTAAACGGATTTGGCCCTCTCGTTATAAAAAGAAAATTCGGACATTTCGAATTAAAAAATGTGAATAGAAACAATTTAATATCTATTACGGACAATACTAAAAAGTCGGGTTCAATAAAATGCATGGCTTAAGGCTCGCTTATGCATAAACACGGTATGAAATACTAACAGGCTGGAGATCATCCAAAGCTGCTGGGCTATCAGGGAAAGAGCTCAGACCGGCGCAGCAGATCAAAGATCAATGGGCTCGGCAGGTAATTAGCAGGGAACTTGGGCATGAGCGGATTGAGGTGGTTAGGGTTTATTTGGGGGTAGGTAAAATAATCCATTAGCACAGTAAGGTGGAATTAAATGAGGTACAATAATCGGCTTGATTTATTGGCTACAGGTAATATTTATGATTCATTTGTTTTTATTAAAAACAATATTAATCTAATCGTTAAGATATCAACAATTAAAAGTGAAAGTACTTTTATTACACTTAGTTACATTCCGCTATTTACCAAATTTTGTTATAATTACAGCTAAAGATCTCCTTCTCAAGCGATCAACGTTGGTAAGGATAATGAAATTCCACCCTTTTAACTAAAGTTAGTTCAATTATACTACAGTTGTTAAAGTGATATTTATTTTAGGAAAAATAAGATGGAACAGCAAGTTATCAGTAAATATATCAAAGATGGTATTTTTAAAAAAATTATTCAATTCAATGAAGACAATAGCCGAATTACTTATTTTGATCATACTAAAAGCCGTAATTACAATAATCCTGAAGAGAGAGTACAAGCGGAAATCTATTGTCAACTCATATTAAAATATGGTTATCCTAAAGAACAAATTAAAAACTTTGTCTCTGTTACTATGGGAAGTACAACCAAAGAAGCAGATATTATTGTTTACTCTGATAAAGAATGTAAAAAACCTTATATTATTATTGAATGTAAAGAAGAAGAAGTATCAGAACAAGCATTTAAAATGGCAGAAGATCAGGCATTTTCTTATGCTTATGCTTTAGCTGGTGACACTAAATGGATTTGGATTACGTCACGTATTAAAAACACCTTCTTTAAATTTGATAAAAATAGCCAGAAAAAAGAAGATGCAACCGATATACCAAGCTATGGTGTTAACGAAATTGCACCTTATAAATTTGTTAAAGATGCTAAGAGTATTAAAGAACAAAAAGGACAACAGTTTTTTGACCTTTCTATTGTTACTGAAGATGAGCTAACGCATCGCTTTAAGCAAGCTCATAATGCGCTTTGGGCGGGAGGTCAACTTAATCCATCAGAAGCGTTTGACGAGCTCGATAAATTAATTTTTTGTAAAATTTGGGATGAAAGAAAGCCTAGAGAAAAAGGAAAACCTTACGATTTCCAAATCATTATCGAGAAAGGTGAGGATGAGAAAGAAACAAGAAGTAAAACAAATCAAGCATTACAAGAAAGAGTCTATGCTTTATATGAAGAAGGTAGAAAAAAAGATCCAGAGGTTTTTAAAGATAATATTCGGTTATCCGCTGAAAGAATTCGTACTATTGTTGAATACTTGCAAGATATCAACCTGAATAAAACCGATTTAGACAGCAAAGGACGTGCATTTGAAACCTTTATGGGATCTTTCTTTCGCGGTAATTTCGGACAATATTTTACACCTCGACCCATTGTAAAATTTATTGTAGATGTGTTACCTATCACACATGAGTCATTGGTATTAGATACCTCATGTGGTAGTGGTGGTTTTTTACTTCACGCCTTAGAAAAAGTACGCCGAGAAGCCGATACTTTTTATGATCAAGACTCTAAAGAACATTGGCGCCATTGGCATGATTTTGCCGAGAAAAACCTTTATGGCATCGAGATTAATGAACAGATAAGTCGTGCCGCTAAAATGAATATGATTATTCATGATGATGGGCATACTAATGTCATTACAGCAGATGGTTTATTAAGTGATAAAGCTTTGCAGGAATTCACAAAAAACCAAGGGTTTAAATATAACCGTTTTGATTTTATTATTACCAATCCACCTTTTGGTAGTGCGATAAAACAAAATGAAAAGGCGTATCTAACGCAATATAATTTTGGTATTTCAGATGTTTCTTGGCTAGATATAGCAAATACAAAAGTAAAAGCACGAGCAACACAAAGCACAGAAGTTTTATTTATCGAACAATGTTATTATTTTTTACAAGAATATGGTTATTTAGCTGTGGTCATTCCTGACGGGATTTTAACAAATAGTAGTTTGCAATATGTACGAAATCAAATAGAAGATTGGTATCGTATTGTTGCAGTTATTAGCTTGCCACAAACTGCCTTTACCGCAACAGGTGCGGGGGTAAAAAGCAGTGTTCTATTTTTACGTAAGTATCCAGAAAAATATACTAAGAATCTTCAACAAAAAAAAATAAAACTGCAAGATTTACTGAAAAAAGAAAAGAAATATATTCAGCAAGTTGAATACTTAGAAAGTAAGAGCCGTGAAATAACAAATAAAGTGATTGGTATAACATACGAAGAAGCAACGTTAGCGGAGTTCAAAAAAACCGAACGATACAAAGAATGGCGTCGTAAAATACAGGCTGAATGCCGTGACAAAATCAATACATTAAAAGAAGATATGGAAGCTCTCTATCTACAAAAAAAACAAGCGGATCTACCCGATTATTCGATTTTTATGGCGTTAGCTGAAGATGTCGGTTATGACGCAACAGGTAAAAATACCGGTAAAAATGAACTTGAATTTATTGGAACTGAATTAAAACGATTTATAAGTGATGAAGTTGATGGTGAACAATATGAGTAATTTTCAGGTATCTGCACATATTGATGCTAATAAAACTTTTTTACGTAAAAGAAGCGAATTAGAAGAGCGATGGGATCCTTATTTTTATAATCAAAAATTTAATATTTTTCTAAATCATCTTTCAAAAAATAATAAATTAATTAGATTTTCTTATTATATTGAGAGTATTACAAATGGCTTAGATCAGCGAGAATTTTTTGAATCAGGAATTCCATACTATAAGGTTGCAAATGTTCTTCATGGAAAATTAAGTAAAGAAAATATGCAATTTATACGGCTTTCTAATAATTTAACAAAAAATATAAAATTAGAAAAAAATAATATTTTATTAACAAGAAAAGGATCTTATGGAAGAGCTTATCGGGTACTGGAAAATAATGATGCGATTATTAGCTCAGAAATTTTTAATATTAAATTGAAAGATTCTAAATATGCTGAATTTATAGAAATTTATCTAAATTTATATTTTGGTCAGATACAGTTTGAGCGACATAAGATTGGTGCAATTATGGGCAGCTTATCTCAGATGGCAGTCAAAAATATCTTTGTACCAAAAATAGAGAATATTCCCATTAAAAAAATATGTACCCTATATCAAGAATGTAATGTAAAAAAACAACAAAAAGAACAAGAAGCTCAAAATCTTTTAGATTCCATTGATGACTATTTAATGGAAGAATTGGGGATTGAATTACCTGAAGTTGATAATAGTTTAGAAAGTCGAGTGTTTCAAACTACTTTTAGTGAAATAACTGGAAAAAAATTTGATGCTTTTGGGACAAAAAATTATTTAAATAAAATGAAATCTAGAAAATACGAGGAGATTAATCTTTCTACTGTGGCATATTTAGAGAAGGGGATATCAATTACTTCTAATTCAATTACCTCTGGAAAATATCCTGTTATAGCAGGAGGACAAAGCTCGCCCTATAATCATAATGAGTATAATCATATTGGTAATGTTATTACAATAAGCGCATCTGGCGCTTATGCAGGATTTGTTTGGTACCATTCTACCCCTATCTTTGCTTCAGATTGTACAAAAGTGTTTTCAAAAGATGAAAAACAGATTACGACACCATATATTTATGAAATATTGAAGCTTAAACAACAAGATATATATAACCTTCAAGTTGGAGCAGGACAACCACATGTTTATTCAAGTGATTTATCTAAAATATTAATCCCTTTAGTTGATTTTAAAAAACAAAACAAAATCGTTGCTCATATTCAATCGATTCGAGAACAAGCCAAACAACTTCAAAACGATGCCCAACAACAATTTGAAGAAGCGAAAAAAGAAATCGAACAAATGATTTTGGGAGAGCATTAAGAATGATTTTACGAGGGATTTTGGAACAATCACTAGGTAATCAATTGTGCATTCGTGGCTTTGCACCGCTGCAAGAGCTAGCAAGATTATCTAAAGCAGATGAGACTTACCAAAGAGATTTTATCAAAGAAAGAGAAAAAGATCTTAAAGAATATTTAGAAACTGAAGAATATATCTTTTTTTCCGAAGTGATTTTAGGATGTAAAATACGGCAAAAAGTGACAAATGGGGATGCATTAATATTTGAGCAAATATTGGAAGGGCTCAACAATTCATTCGCTTCGAGATTTAAAAAAAATTTTAAATCAAACATAGATAATATAGAGCTGAAAATCAAAAATATTCCTTACAGAAACGCGATAGATGTGCGAGGGAATAATAATATACAACTTATAGAGTTGATCATTCCCAATAAATTAATTGAAAGCCGTCCCTTATCGCGTATTGATGGCAATCATCGATTATCTGTTGCAGAATCATCAAAAAATACTACTGTCGCATTAAAAAACACCCCTTTTTGTATTATATTGGGCCAAGTTTCAGTGTCTGAATATATCGATGAAACAGGTAGCCGCCAAATAAAAATAGAAGACCTAAATCAAAAAGCAGAACGTGTTATTTTTAACAATATTAATGCTAAAGCTATACCTCTGACTATAGAAGAAAACCTTAAAGCAATTATCTCCACACAAGATGAAATATTCTCCGATAGTGATTTAAAAGACAAGTTTGGTTGGTCATTTTATGCGATTCGACAGCTACAAAAGCAATATTTGACCGGGGATTTGTCCGAAATATTTCCTCATTTGGGCGGTGATTTTCACAAGCTATTATTGACTTTTTCTAAGAAGATTATTGAATTAGCTTTAAGTAAAAAAATAATCCAAGAAAGCGACTCTGATATTATAAAAATTAAAAAAGCTATGCAAGAAACTAACCAAGCAATTGGCAATTTATCTTTAGGTCAGATATCTGTCGACCTTGTTGTCGCGTGCGTTTATATTGCATTATCAAAGATGAATTTAAGCATTTTTACTGATTGGCTGAGTAAGAATCACATCACTCAATTACCAAATATTGATTCCAATGCATTAATTGATATTTATGAAAAGATAAGAGAATCAAAGAGAAAACAGGTTTTTATTTCTATGCAATTTTCCCCCGATACAGAATGTCATCATAATGCAATTAAAGATGCTGTTAATGAAGTAAATACAAAATACCAACAAGATATAAAAATCAAACACATTAGAATTGATGAACTTACTGAAGGGTATTCATATGATATTAATAGCCAAATTTTAGAACTAATCGAAGATAGCGGCTTACTTATTGCTGATATTAGTCATTATAATGGCAATGTGTATCATGAAATTGGTTATCTAATGGGATTAAATAGAGGTAAAGGATTAAAACACGAAAATTTTCTTTTAATTAAAAGTGATGCAGATAAATTTAAAGACAATAAAGTTGGATTCAATTTAACATCAATTAAACAAATTCGATTTACAGATACCAATCAATTGAGAAAAGATCTAGTTGAGAATTTATTAGCTTATTACCTGATAAAATAAGGGGGAATCACTTTTATTGATTGATATTGATTAGTGCTCACATCGTGTTGCACACTGGTGAGCATTTTAACTGGAATATGCAATAATTGTTGAGAACGAGTAACAATATAAATAACTGTGGTAATATAAAAAATAATTCCAGCAATAAAATAATATTGATTAAATGCAAGACAAAGTATTATAAAACAGAAAAATAAGCTTAAAGCGGTGTTCAAAAATCGATTTTTATTTAAATAAGCACTAATATTTTTCCACATAGTATTTTTTACCCATATGTAGAGTTAAGTTCCTCACAACACCTGCTTTACCAAACTCATAATATATTCTAAATTTTTAGTATCAGACACAGTTAATTCATAATCACCCGTCGCCCAATGACCAACATTAGAAACGTCTTTTGTTAATTTTTTAGGATCGTCAAGATTGCCTTTTTTAGCATTAATCCAAATTTTTAATGATTTATTTTGTAAGTGTATAGAGACAATATTATTTTTACCTTGTTTAAATGCGATATAAAGTTTTTTAGGTGAGATTTCTAGATCTGTCGATAACGCTAAAATAGCATTCTTAAAGCTTTCATAAAGCTCTAGAACATAATCTGATTTATCATTCAAATGGTAGTCTTCATCATATACAACTAACTCTTTGGTTACTTTATCTAATGCCGAATCTTTCGCATGTTGCACTTGTTTAATACTTGGTGCTGATTTAGAACGTTTAATAGGGTTAATCGAAATTAAGTCATTATCAAACCGTTTAATTTCCCATAGTTCTATGGCTAAATCTTTAAAGTTAGTCGATTGTTTTTGATAATCAGTAAATGCAGGGGAAACAAAAATAATTTTACTTTGCGACCAATCAATTTGATGACGTTTTAAATTCGCTTGGCAAGATTCATTATACTCGACAAGGAAATCAGCCTGATAATCCAGCATAAGATTTAAGTAGGTCACACCCTGATCGATAACACTAAAATTACGTTCACGTTTATATTCAATAATGACAAATGCATTTGCTTCGGTATCATAAGCCAAGGTATCAATGCGGTAATCTTTTATTTTGAATTCAGATTTTACAAAGGTTAAATTACCAATAATATCTAAATTATGTTCGAATAATGACTGGATCTCTTTTTCTAGTTTGAACGGCTTTTCTTTTAAGATAGTCAATTTGTGGCTTTTATTTGCGAAAATTTGCATTATTACTTCCTAATCAATCACATCACTTTTCATAGAATAAACGATTTCGTATTTTTTTGCATTATTTATAAAAATAAAGATATTATGAATATCAATCCAATGATCCCCCTAAATTAAACAGTAAAAAAATAAGCATTTTTTGCCCCATTAATCAGATGATTATCGTATAGAGATTTGTATTGGGTTCGTCACGCCACCTATACATGTAAAATCAATGATCGCTAAAAAATCTGAAAGATAACCTACATGGTTGTTAGAGCAATTTGTATCACACTTTATAAACCAAAATTTGCAATCATTAAATTGACTCATTTCGTCTGGAGTGTGTTGTGACCAGTGTTGATATCCAAATAACCATAGCAAATAATACAAATAGTCCTGCGAAAAGTGATTAATCGAACGGATTATAGCGTTATATCTGTTTTTTTCTAAATCGGTAAATTGCGTTTCAGCCCCCGGGTTTAATCGCTTTTCATATTTTTCCATATGTTTGCGGGTTCTCGATAAAGCATCGAGTTCTGCCCGACCATTTATTATACTGTTATGTTTAAAAGCTTTGACATCGTAATATTCTTCGGTTTTAAAAATCCCTTTTTCTTTATTTTTTTGTTTCAGGTGATTACGTTTTTCTTCATCTGTCATCGGAACTTCAAAATATCCCTTTGATAGTAAGTTTTTTGTTCTTGGCCAAGTATGAGTTTGCTCGTACGCTCCTATATTGGTTTTTGATATATAGTCATATTCTGGCTCTTCTTGTGCTTTTGATAATTCTATTGCTTTGATTTGATTGCGATATTTATTTATCAATGATAACGTTTTACGTTTATGCAGTGTTTCTTCTTTAAAATAATCTGCATTTACTCCGGCAGCCAACGTCGCATTATAATAGTAATCATAATCTTGGCTTATCATTAGGTTATTTGAATTTGGGGATTGATTGACATTTTCATCATTGGTCTCTTCATGACTTATTCTATCCACACGTTTAGACCCCAGAATTTTGTTGAAATGTTCTTCAATTTTTTGGTTATAAATCTCTTCGGATTTAATCACCAGTTGCGCTATGGGCTCAATCCTTAATTGTCGTTGTAAGCTCAGTTCTTCCGCTATACCAAATGTATCTTCCACAACCACAACAGGGACTTTGTATTGACGCGTTTTTTCTAATTTCTCAATTTGCGCATCTAAGACAAAGCTTGTCTCTAAAAACTCTTTACTATTTGTCTTTGACCGGTCTCGTAATGAGTTAAATTTGTGGGCTGTGATAAAGTTTTTCGAACTTAACAAACGTTTTTTACCATCATGTGTGATGATAAATCTGGGATCAGCAGCCAGCTCCAATAATGAATTATCGGATTTGAGTTTTTTAAACTCAAAACTTCGCTTGCCCTCGTCAGTTAATTTGTTTGGATCTTTGTATGCTTCTTGATTCAGGTTAATTTTAGTAAAACGTTTTATCGCTTGTTCTAAAAAATCTTGTTCTCCCAATGTTCGCTTGTCGAAGCATCACCGGTTGTCTAGGTCGACTTACTCTTCGAAGCTGATTCAATAATGATACTGGATTCATTCATTAATTTTAGGTATTTTTCTATTGTGCTGTTTTTACCTTGAGACCAGGCTCGACGAGTGTAGGCAATATAGGCTTCGCCTTCATATATTGTGGTGTCAATATTGATAAAAGAACCGGGTATATGGTGATTGCCACCTTTAGTACACGCTTTAGGGATCTCGTTTATGTTTCGCTCTTTTAAGTCAGTAATGGTTTTATGGCGAAATACGCCTGAAGGCGTCACTTCATATCCTAAAAACTCCCACCCATTCGTTTTATGTTTGAGTAAGATATAAACGTAACCGACGCGTAAGGTTCGATAGACATATTTATGGCTGACTAAGCCAATGGGTGGCTCTCGATTGTCTTTCAATAATTCAATGGTTTCACCCATAATTTGGGCTAAGTTAAAATTTTTATTAATCGGCGCTTTTCTGACCAGAAAAATGGGAAATCCTTTACGTTCGCAAACGCCACAACCTCCATTGGCTAAAGCTGATTGAGAATCCTTGCCATACTTAGTTGCTTCAGCATAAATAATGCGATCTTCGAGTTCAGCGGCTTGTTCTTCTTTTGTAGTTTTGGTGGTTGTATGCTTTTCCATTTAATTCATTCCAATTTTTTATTAATATTTCTTTTTACTCAAATTAATGTGAGTTATTTCCGCTTGATAAATATAAAAATATTTATTTTGCGATATTTAAATAAGATATTGTTAAAATTGAAGCGATGAGTGTGAAGTTTACAATGTGGCAGGTTTGTACCTATTAATATATCTGACCTTAAGGCAAGATATTATGATTTATTTTGTATTCACAAATGAAGTTTACTTGATTTAATATTAAATTAAAACACAATAAACTAACCATTTTTCGATCTTTTCAGTTACTGCTTTCAAATTTATGTAATTTTATATTTTAGATATTTTTTAAAAAAATTAACAATATCTAAACATAAAATTACTCTTTTTAACCATTTTGCAATAGTTATTTTAGAGAGTAACGCTATGAAAATTCATTAAATTTAAATGCAGTAACCTAGTTAAACTTTATTTCCCAATACAAAACGAACTGAAGATACGACCTAATAAATCGTCGGAAGTAAATTCGCCAGTGATTTCACTTAGCGCTTCTTGGGCAAGTCTAAGTTCTTCGGCAAGGAGTTCGCCTGCATGGAAAGCCGTCAGTTGGTACTTACCATTGTTGAGGTGTTCTGACGCTTTTTCCAGTGCTTGCAGATGTCGTCGACGCGCTAAAAAGCCGCCTTCAGTACTACTGGTAAAGCCCATGGCTTGTTTTAAATGGTCACGCAGTAGTGTTACGCCGTCCCCTGTTCGTGCGGAAAGTTGGATAAGTGAGTAACCATTGACTTCACTATAACCTAATGCTTCGCCAGTTAAATCTGCTTTGTTACGTATGACGGTGACAGGCATATTTTTGGGTAAACGTTCTATAAATTCTGGCCATAACTTTTCGGGATTGGTTTCGGTTGTGGTGGTACTATCGACCATAAATAGTACCCTATCTGCTTGTTCAATTTCTTGCCAAGCACGTTCAATACCAATGCGTTCAACTTCATCACTGGCATCACGTAATCCTGCGGTATCAATAATATGTAAGGGCATACCATCGATATGAATATGTTCACGTAATACGTCACGCGTTGTGCCTGCAATATCGGTAACAATCGCCGCATCACGACCAGCCAACGCATTAAGTAAGCTTGATTTACCTGCATTTGGGCGACCGGCTATTACCACTTTCATTCCTTCTCGTAATAGTGAGCCTTGTTTCGCTTCTTGGCGAACTTCGTTTAAGCGAGTAATCACTTCATTAAGTTGTGCTTCTATTTTGCCATCTGATAGAAAGTCGATCTCTTCTTCAGGAAAATCTATTGCGGCTTCAGTAAAAATGCGTAAATGAATTAATGATTCAACTAATTCATTAATTTTTTTCGAAAAGACGCCTTGCAAGGATGATATCGCTGATTTTGCAGCTTGTTCAGAACTTGCATCAATTAAATCGGCTATGGCTTCGGCTTGGGCTAAATCTAATTTATCATTTAAAAAAGCACGCTCTGAAAATTCACCCGGTTTTGCAATACGGACGTTAGCAATCTCTAATACCCGTTTTAAAAGCAAATCTAAAATGACAGGCCCACCATGCCCTTGTAACTCTAGTACATCTTCACCCGTAAATGAGTGAGGATTAGGAAAAAATAGCGCTATTCCTTCGTCTAAGGTTGTACCGTCAGAAGCTAAAAAAGGAAGATACTCAGCATAGCGAGGTTTTGGTATTTTGCCGAGTATCGCTTGTGCAACGGTTTGCGCCTGTGGCCCCGAAATTCGCAAAATGCCCACACCACCTCGACCAGGTGGTGTTGCTTGTGCAACAATTGTATCTAATTTCATATATGTTTATAGCTGATTTAAATTTGAATGTTTAATAATAGCATGGACGCACGGCAAAAACATTAAGGACTATAGGTTTTGCCGTTATTCTTTTATAATTTTAGTGACAGGATAAGTCGGCTAATTATTAGTCGTTATTTGGATGATCGAATAACCATGAATTTGCCAATGCTAGGGGTTCTCTTATTAGTGCAATATATTTATCTCCATTTCCCCAGCCTAATGGCGCCGATAAACCTGATATTTCGTTAAAGCCTGAACGTTTAGCCAGCATTAGCGAACGCAGAATATGAAAATCATTGGTTACCACAACTGTCTTACCTAACGGCAATACACGATTCGCATAGACAAATTGTTGAGCCGTTCGAGTCGATTTATCTTCTTGGTAAACACGTTTTGGGTCAATACCCTTATTAATTAGATATTGTGCCATCACACTCGCTTCGGTTGCAGACTCATTTTTACCTTGTCCCCCACATACAATAACTTTCGTTCGTGGATTACGTTGTAAATAATCGAAGGCAATATCTAAACGTTGAGCTAAACTGTAATGAGGAACAGCAGGCGTACCAACAACTTGTGCACCTAATACAACTAAGGTATCAGCATCTGGTGTCGGATCTTGTTTAGAATAAAGATAAATAACGATGTTAGTTATAACAAAATAAGTAAAGATTAACACTAAGCCGTACTTAATTAATTTAACGATCATTTATTATAACCCCTATTTTTTATAACAATGTTCAAAATGGTCATTGACTAACCCCATTGATTGCATAAAAGCATAACAAATCGTTGAACCAACAAAAGAAAAGCCTCTCTTTTTTAAAGCTTTTGACATATTATCAGAAATATCGGTACTAACAGGCACTTCACTAATATCCTTGTAGTGATTGATAATCGGTTTACCGTCGACAAAAGACCAAATAAATGTCGAAAAATCTTCATTATTTTTTTTCATTGTTAGATAAGCCTGTGCATTTTTTATAATACTATTAAGTTTTAATCGATTTCGAATTAATCCTTTATTTTCGAGTAAACGTTCAACATCTTTTTGGGTTAACGTAATAATTTTTTCTGGGATAAAATCAAAAAAACAGCGCCGATATTCTTCACGCTTTTTCAATACCGTGATCCAAGATAATCCGGCTTGTTGTCCTTCTAAACAGATTTTCTCAAATAATCTGAGGCTATCATACTGGGCAACACCCCATTCGTTATCGTGATAATTTATATATAAAGGATCATTTGAAACCCAGTCACAACGTATTATTTCTTGAACTGTCATTTAAATTTTATCCTAACAAATTGGTTGTATTATGAATAACTTTGTCTTCATTTACAAAAAAGGAATTTCAATATTATAAGATTAATATCGAAATTACTAAATAAAAATTGTTGTCAAAACAATATGATGATTCAATCTACCTAAGCTCGATTTTTAAAAATGGGGCATATCATTTTTAAAACTAAAATATATTCTTTCCTACTAAAACTAAAAAATTAATAACAAGTTTACTTTACCCGCTTTTTTACTAGTTATCCTATTATTTTTAAATAACATGAATCATAAAGTATTCAATTTTAAATTAAGATTCATACTTCAAAACAACTTGGTTTAAATAACTAGTTAAATCATTTATATAATTTAATAATCAAAATGTTACCTACTGTTTTTTTTGAAATTTTTTTGATATTCCTTCCGCTTTTTTAGAATATTTTTTGTTCACCCCATTAAAGTGTGATTAAGATCACAAATTTTAAAAATACCCCTCCTTTTGCAACGTGATCTTGATCACGTTTACTGACTTTTTCTAATGAATCCACGCCATGAACGTATCTAAAATAGTGTTAATTCAATGACATCAATCAATAAGGAAGGTAACGAAAATGAGTCGTTCAAACATAAAAGTTAAAGTCCAAAATTTTGGGCGTTTTTTAAGCAATATGGTTATGCCAAATATTGGCGCATTTATCGCATGGGGGTTGATCACCGCTATTTTTTTATACAATGCAAGGGATCCCAGTGCTGGGGGCTGGTTTCCAAATGAACGTGTATCAACATCGTTTATTGGACCGATGATCACTTATTTACTGCCACTATTAATTGGTTATACCGGCGGTAAACTCATGTATAACGACCGTGGCGCCGTTGTTGGTGCGATTACGACTATTGGCGTAATTGTCGGGTCATCTATACCAATGTTTTTAGGCGCAATGATAGCTGGTCCTTTAGGCGGCTTTATGATCAAGCAATTTGATCGCTTAATAGATGGTAAGGTTAAAAGTGGTTTTGAGATGTTAGTCAATAACTTTTCAGCTGGCATTCTTGGTATGATGCTTGCACTAATTGCTTATTTTGCAATTGGTCCAGCCGTGGCTTGGTTAACCAATATATTGATTATCGCCGTCCAATTTATGGTTGATCATGGATTATTGCCACTCACCTCTATTTTGGTCGAACCGGCTAAAGTTTTGTTCCTCAACAATGCCATTAATCATGGTGTCTTTACCTCATTGGGTGTGACACAAGTAGCAGAAACCGGTAAATCGATTTTCTTTTTAATTGAAGCCAATCCTGGTCCCGGTTTAGGGCTTTTACTGGCCTATATGTTTTTTGGTAAGGGTGCCGCAAAAGGATCGGCTAGTGGTGCTGCGATCATTCATTTTTTTGGCGGAATTCATGAGATCTACTTTCCCTATGTGTTAATGAATCCCCGCTTGATTATTGCCGTTATTATGGGCGGAATGACCGGAATATTCACGTTAACAGTTTTTCATGCAGGTTTAACAGCTCCAGCTTCGCCCGGTTCGATTTTTGCTGTAATGAGTATGGCAAAAGGTTCCTATCTTGGCGTAACGCTTTCCGTCATGGCGGCGACGGCTGTCTCTTTTGTTATGTCATTGATTTTATTAAAAACAACCAAAACATCGTCTAAAAGTCTTGATGATGCAAAATTAAGTCTCTCAAGCATGAAAGATGAGGCTAAAGGAAGAAAAAATGAAACGTTTGATCTAACTAAAGTCAAAAAAATAATCGTGGCTTGCGATGCAGGCATGGGCTCAAGTGCAATGGGTGCCGGTGTTTTACGCAAGAAGATTGAAAATGCCAACTTGGCAATCAATGTTAGCAATCTAGCCATTAATGATCTGCCCGATGATGTAGATATCGTCATTACGCATCAAGATTTAACGCACCGAGCCAGACAGTATGCCCCCAATGCTTGGCATATATCGTTAACTAACTTTTTAGATAGTGAGTTATACAGTCAATTAGTCGACCAACTTAACCACGCACTAGGAATTGAACAAAAGATAACGACAAAAAATCCCCCCCAAACTTCCGATAATTCCCCTCTCTTCCAATTAACCGACAAAAATATTTTTTTAAATTTAACCGCCAAAACAAAAGAAGAAGCAATCCGTTTCGCCGGTCAAAAATTAGTAGAAAATGGCTATGTTTCCCCTGCCTACATTGAATCGATGCTAGAACGTGAAAAACTGACCTCAACCTATTTAGGTGAATTTATCGCTGTCCCTCATGGCACCATTGAATCTAAAGACAGTGTAATTAATACAGGTATCGTATTTTGCCAATACCCCTCAGGTGTTCAGTTTGGTGATAACAAAGAGGATTACGCCAAAATTGTTATTGGGATAGCTGCACGTAACAACGAACATTTGGACGTGATTGCAAAGCTGACCAACGCTCTCGATAACCCCAATACCATTACAAAACTCACAACAACTCACAGCGTGAAAGAGGTTTTAGCCTTATTAGGCTAATGCTGTTTTTGTACGCCTTACGTTTAGATAAGAAAACTCGAACATTATTGAAACTCACAAGATATAAGGTATAAATTATGAAAGCATTACACTTTGGCGCGGGTAATATTGGACGCGGTTTTATTGGTAAATTATTATCTGATGCAGGATTTCACGTCACTTTTGCTGATGTCAATCAGCAAATTATTGATGAATTGGCACATCGTCATCAATATTCGGTCAATGTAGTTGGAGAAGAAGCAAGTACTGAGATAGTCTATCACGTCGACGCCATTAACAGTACATCACCTAACATTTGCCACCACATTGCAACGGTTGATTTAATTACAACCGCTGTTGGTCCACAAGTATTGAATAAGATTGCCCCAATTGTTGCTCAAGGTATTTTGAAAAGATATCAACACGATAATCAAGCGCCGCTAAATATTATTGCCTGTGAAAATATGGTTCGTGGTACTACTCAATTTAAGCAAGCAATCTTTGCACAATTACCTGAAACCTTACATCAATGGGTAGAAACACATATTGGTTTTGTTGATTCTGCGGTCGATCGCATTGTGCCGCCGACCCTATCACCATCAGGTGATATATTAGCCGTAACGGTTGAAACCTTTTCAGAATGGATCGTTGATAAAAAACAATTTATTGGTACTATTCCGAATATAGCCGGTATGGAGCCTGTCGATAATCTTATGGCTTTTGTTGAACGTAAATTATTTACGCTCAATACCGGGCATGCCATTACGGCCTATTTGGGCTTTTACTACAATTTCGCAACTATTCGTGATGCAATATTGAATGAGCAAATTCGTTTCATTGTTCGTGGAGCAATGGAAGAAAGTGGGCAAGTATTGATTCATCGCTATAATTTTGATGATCAAAAACACATGGCATATATCGAAAAGATTTTATCCCGTTTTGAAAATCCCTATTTACACGATGATACCGCCAGAGTTGGACGTCAACCCATACGAAAATTAGGAGCAAGTGATCGTCTCATAAAACCGCTACTTGGCACATTTGAATATCAGATTAACAATTGTAATTTATTGATTGGTATTGCTGCTGCCCTTAACTATCGGAATAATGATGATGAACAAGCAGTGCAATTAGCAAAACAGATTGTTAATCATGGAGTGATACCCACTTTTTGTCAAATTTCGGGCATTGATAGTCATAATCCAGTTGTTCAACCAATCGAAGAACTTTATACTGCAATGCAAAATCATCAATTTTTATTAAAAGATGTCGGATAAAAGGCTACAAGAAGATAGAATCCTAGAAAAACTCAATCAGCAAACTGATATTCACAGTTTGCTGACTGTCGCCATAAAACTGATCAACAAAAGTGTGAATCGGTTGATTCTCAACATTTTTTGTAAGGAACCCCATGCCATTAAATTTGTGATTCCTTCACTTATTGGTAAAAATGGGCCTTTAAATGATACATCTGTTTGTTTAAAATTGCTTTTTGCTTTGGGCATTTTAAGCCGTGCAGATTATGAAGATATCGAATTACTTATTGCCATTTTAGATGAGCTGGATCTTAGTGATAAACACTATCATTATAGTGATGACGAGATTCTTGGACCGATAAGCTTATTACATGATATGGTGTTACCGCAAAATTGGGTGTTACAACAAGATCAAGTTGCCGAACTCGGGATTGTCGATAATTTTAAATCATCCATTTTACAAAATCGTTATCAGCAAATGATCCGTTCAGCGCTGATTATTGCGATCACCGATCTTATACTTCGAATTAGTAATAAACCCAAACATAAAGATCATGATTAACTGTCTATTACCGACTTTTTAACGTAAAAATTATTTTAAGTGGGTAAAGTTAGCGGTAATGATCGGCTTTATTTCCCACTCTTTCATTTAGTCGGTATAATGCCACCATTTTATTGTAAATTGGGTTATTCATGAAAACGTTATTTGCCAGCACCTCGCGCGGACTTGAGGAGTTACTTAAGAAAGAGTTAGAAGAGTTAGGCTCGATCAATTGTAAAGTTACTCAAGGTGGTGTCTATTATGATGCCGATGAAACAACGTTATATCAGTCTTTATTATGGTCTCGTTTAGCATCACGCATTCTATTACCTCTTGCTGAATTTGATATATATAGTGATTTGGATCTCTATTCTTGCGTTTTTAATCTAAAATGGACTGATATTTTTGCCGTCGATAATTCATTTGTCATCAATTTTGTCGGGGTAAATGATTTTATCCGTAATAGTCAATATGGTGCATTGAAAATCAAGGATGCAATTGTCGATCATTTTGTCCGACAAACAAATACACGTCCTAATGTTGCAAAACACGATCCCGATATTCGAATTCATGCTTATCTTCATAAAAATCGTGTTACGCTATCCCTTGATTTAAGTGGAGAGAGCCTGCATCAACGTGGTTATCGTCAACAAACAGGTCAAGCACCACTAAAAGAGAGTTTAGCGACAGCAATCATTTTACGATCAGGCTGGCAAATTGATGAACCGCTACTTGATCCTATGTGTGGTTCGGGTACATTGTTAATTGAAGCAGCCATGATTGCAGCTAAAATCCCACCAGGATTTCATCGAAAACAATGGGGCTTTTTAGCATGGAAAGGGTTTAATCCTACACTTTGGAATGATCTGCTATTAAGAGCAAAACAGAATATTTGCCACCCCAAAGGCGTTTTTATTGGTTATGATAATAATGCAATAGTGTTGGAACGTGCACAACAAAATGCACGTTATGCAGGCGTGAGCGATTATATTAGTTTTGCCAAACAAGATGTAACTCAATTAATCAATCCACTTTCATCCGAATCATCAGGCATGATTATCAGCAATCCGCCTTACGGTGAGCGTTTAGAAAGTGAACCTGCACTCATTGCCCTACATACTGCGTTAGGTCAACTTATTAAACAACATTTTGGTGGTTGGCGCCTATCACTGTTTAGTGGAGCCCCACAACTATTAGATTGCTTACAAATGCGTGCAGATAAGCAATTTAAGGCAAAAAATGGCCCACTGGATTGTGTGCAAAAAAATTATGTCATCGCCAAACGTGATAACACGCTACCGGTTTCTAATCCTAATTTACCGGCAGCGGATTTTGCGAATCGATTACGTAAAAATAAGCAAAAACTGGAAAAATGGGCTACTCAAGAGCAATTGGAATGTTATCGTCTTTATGATGCTGACCTGCCGGAATATAATGTTGCCATTGACCGTTACAGAGACAAAGTTGTCGTGCAAGAATATGCAGCCCCCAAAAATATTGATCCTCAAAAAACACGGCAACGGCTATTTGATATCATTAATGCGACTATGTCTGTATTAGAATTAACAGCCGATCAACTGATCTTAAAAACTCGGGAAAAGCAAAAAGGTAAACAACAATATCAAAAACTTGCTCAAAAGCAGGATTATTTTTTAGTGCATGAATACCCCATCAATCACCGTAAAACCCAATTTTGGGTAAATGTGACTGATTATTTAGACACAGGCCTGTTTTTAGATCATCGCTTGGCACGTAAAATGATAGGTGAAATGAGTGATAATAAAGATTTTCTTAATCTGTTTGCTTACACAGGAACTGCCACCGTTTACGCAGGGTTAGGCAATGCAAAATCAACTACCACCGTGGATATGTCACGTACCTATTTGGAATGGGCAGATCGCAATTTAAAACAAAATGATTTAACGGGTAAAAAACATCGCTTAATTCAAGCTGATTGTTTGCTCTATCTTGCACAATGCAATGAACAGTTTGATCTCATTTTTATCGATCCCCCGACATTTTCAAATTCTAAACGCATGAATGAGACATTTGATGTTCAACGTGATCATCTTAAGTTAATGAGCGATCTAAAACGATTACTAAGACCAAATGGCGTTATTGTCTTTTCGAATAATAAACGAGGTTTTAAAATGGATGCGCAAGGTATGCAAAAATTAGGCTTAACCTTTCAAGAAATCACTAATAAAACACTATCATTAGACTTTAAACGCAATAAACAGATTCATTGTTGTTTTATTATTAAACATAATTAATAGCCATTGCAAGTTGAATGCTTCTTATACAGTGATTCTGAAAATTAAAGCTACTTAAAGGCTGATTATTTTATTCAAAAATAAATTTAGTCAGCCTCTAATTTTTTATTATTACCCACCGTTTAATTCTTGGTTCATCTATTAATAAAATTTTTGAAATCAGAGTATTATATTTTAATACTTATAAATAAGCTTGTCAGTTAATACACCAAAACAGGAGAATTACGCATTAAATCCCATTGCCATTTAAAAAATGAATATCTGTTACCTCGATATTTGTTATCATCTGAATTTGATAGAACATAATTTTTTTCAATTTTAATTGAAACTCTTTTGAAACTATAATCCATAATATTTTCCGTATATCCTTGATAAAAGACAAAATCATTGGAGACTTCTGAATAAATATTAAAATTATTTAATTCAAATTGATTAAATAAACGTTCAGTTATTGGTGGACTCGATACTTGTTTTTCGAAAATATGATGTAAAGTCAGTGAATGCCCTAGTTCATGTTGAATTGTGCAATTATCTTTTAGCGAATTTTGGAAATAAATACTATAACCGTGGTATAACATCTTTTCTTCAATTGTTATACCTTTATGGTTCATTTCCTTAAAATCTTTTATAGTTAAACCTCCAATCCTTCCATTCAATGGATTCACGGTAACAAAAAATAACGTTACGATATGATTCTGTGGATTACTTTGTTTTTCGTTGAAAGAATTGAGAATTTCTTTATATACCTTATAGTAATGTATTATCCTAAAAAACACATATTTATCTGGTGATTTATTTTTACTCACCTTCTTCGACATAAGAGCTTTATTTTTAACATTATCTAAAAAAGATTTTAGTTTACTATTCTGCGGATTTTCTTCAGAAAATTTTAGCATATCAAATTCCTCAATTGATGTTATTTCGGGTTTGATTAATGCCTGATTGAATGTTTTATTGCTTAATAAACTATTAATTGATTTCACGTAATCTGGACGAATCTTATTTCCTTTTTCATCTTTTTCTAATATCACACTCACTAAATTAATCTTTAATTTAGGTATGATATTATTTTGATAAACCATGAGTTTTCCTACTTCAATTTCAGTATCACCCAGTTTAGCAAATACTTTTATTTCCTCGTGAGTATCCAAAGTCCCTCCCTGACAAATGACATTCACCGCATTTTCAATTTCATAATAATTGACCTTTTCTTTGCTATATTGATCCAAGATTCTGGTTTTTTTTCCTTGTGCTATGAATTTTGAAATTGGAATCTGAGTTGGATTTACCTTTAAACAAGACTTTCCCGGTTTTAAAATTATCTCCGTATCATCATCATTGATTGAGTCAATTTCATCTAATTGAAGATTGAGATCAACGCCTTTATTGTGCATTGAAGAATTTGCGTTTCCTTCAATATTACAAGCATAGATAGCAAGCCAAGCAGGATAATAATCTTTGTTGTAGGGTTTTATAGGATTTTTGACATCTTTTAAATATTCTTTTTTTAGAAAATAGGGTTGTTGACATAAGGGAGTATATTTTTTTATGTATATTAAATTTCTAAATTGATCTTCTTTCAGATCAACAAATTCTATCGGATAAATATACTCATCTCGTAACCAATCAAAACCATATTGACCTTGATACGGTGCATTATTTTTTTGTTTTATGGTAGCAGGTCTTCTAAAATGAATAGTAAATTTTTTTAAACATGATGTGGTCAAATCATCTATTAATGAACTTGTTTTTGGAAAATCGCAAAATGTTGTTTTTGCAATATCTTTAATCATAAATTTCCCCTTTAAGTTAATATTTTAACATAGAAGATTTACGCATTTTATCCCATTGCCACTTATAAAATGAATCCATTTTTTTGTCGTATTGATTATACCCTTGAACTAATTTATTTGAGGGTAATTCTTTATCTATGTATTTAAAACCATAATCCATAATATTTTCCGTATAACCCAGATAAAAAAGAAAATTATTAGAAGTTGAAGGTTCATCTTTTGGTTTTTCGAAGAGATGGTGTAACCTCATTGCATGGCCTAGTTCATGTTTAATTGCAATCGCATCACTAAAAGCTCTTTTGAAGTAAAAACAATATGCTTGGTATAACTTTTCTTCTTCCCTAGTTACATCATTATTATGTTTATCGTAAGGATAATTGTAAGTCCCTCCACTCAAAAATTCAGTGACCGGATCTAATCCAATAAAAAATATCGTTAAACTATCTTCATTATAAATATAACTATTAATATCTTTTGAAGATGCGTTAACTTCTTGAAATTTTCTATAATAATCCATTACTATTTTCCAGATATAGTCTACCTCTGAATTGACTTTTTCATGCGGTATTTGCTCCTTTGCCATTTTTTCTCTTTCTGCAATCCATCTCAAAAAAGTTTGGAGTTCATCCTTAACTTCTAGTTTATTTACAAATTCAAACATATCAAATTCTTGTACTGCTGATAATTCGCTTTTGATCAATGCTTGAGTTAAGACTTTATCATTTAATAAATGATTTATGGCACTCATATATTCTGGACGAATCTTATTTCCATTCTTATCTTTTTCTAATACCACACTCACTAAATTAACTTTTAATTTGGGTATAATATTATTTTGATAAACCATCAATTTTCCAACTTCAATTTCAGTAGACCCCAGTTTAGCGAATACTTTTACTTCCTCGTGAGTATCCAAGGCTCCTCCCTGACAAATGACATTCACCGCATTTTCGATTTCATAATAATTAATCTCTTCTTTACTATACTGATCTAATATTCTGGTTTTTTTTCCTTGTGCTATAAATTTTGAAATTGGGATCCGTTCTGGATTTACCTTTAAACAAGACTTTCCTGGTTTTAAAACTATCTCGGTACCGTCATCAATGATTGAGTCAATTTCATCTAATTGAAGATTAAGATCAACACCCTTATTGTGCATTGGTGAATTTGCATTTCCTTCAATATTACAAGCAAAGATAGCAAGCCAAGCAGGATAATAATCTTTGTTATATGGTTTTATGGGATTTTTTACATCTTTTAGATACTCTTTTTTAAGATCATAGGGCTGTTGACATAGCGGTGTATATTTTTTAACAAAATCCCAGCTTCTATTTGGCGAGAAAATTTCTTTCATTTCAACAAATTCTATAGGATAAGCATATTCATCTCGTAACCAATCAAAACCATATTCCCCTCGATAAGGTGCATTATTTTTTTGTTTTATCTTAGCTGGTCTTCTAAAATGAATGGTAAATTTTTGTAAACATGAGGCGGTCGGATCACCAATTAATGAACTTGTTTTCGGAAAATTACAAAACAATTTTTTTGACACTTAAATAACCATTAATAACCAGTAAACTAATATTTCAACAGTGAAGATTGACGCATTGAATCCCATTGCCATTTATAAAATGAATCCATTTTTTTTGCGTATTGGTTTAATACATGAGTATATAAAGTTGAAAATTGCTCAGGTTTAGCATTTACTGTTTTAAAATTATAATCCATAATATTTTCTGTATAACCCTGATAAAAAATAAAATTATTGGTTATTTTACTATAAATGTTAAATTCATTTAATTCAGAATGATAGAATTGACTTTCAGAAATTGATGTTTTGTCTCTTAATTTTTGGAAGATATGGAGTAAACCCATGATATGTCCAACTTCATGTTTAATTGAGAGAGCATTATTAAGCCCACTTTTGAAAAAAAAACAGTAACTTTGGTATAACAATTTCTCTTCTTTCGTTACTCCAACATAATGTTTTTCATTAGGAGAATTAATCGTTAATCCAGCTACATCCCCATCTAACGGATTTAATCCAACAAAAAATATCGTTACACTACCTTCATTTTGAGAAGTAATAAGCTGACTATATTTTCTGTAAAATTTCATTATATTTTTGCTAATATATTCTGCTGCATTCATTCCATTCGGCATTATTCCCAATTTCATGACTTTTTCGTTTTTAATTAACGTTATAAAGTCATTGAGATCCGTTTCAAAACTTAGTGTTTGGGCTAATTCAAGCATATCAAACGCTTCTACTGCTAACAATTCGAGATTGATCAATGCCTGAGTTAATATTTTTTCATTTTTTAAGTGATTAATAGCGCTCTCATAATCAGGAATAATCTTATTTCCATTCTCATCTTCATCTAATACCACACACACTAAATTAACCTTTAATTTAGGTATGATATTATTTTGATAAACCATGAGTTTTCCTACTTCAATTTCAGTATCACCCAGTTTAGCAAATACTTTTATTTCCTCGTGAGTATCCAAAGTCCCTCCCTGACAAATGACATTCACCGCATTTTCAATTTCATAATAATTAATCTTTTCTTTGCTATATTGATCCAAGATTCTGGTTTTTTTTCCTTGTGCTATAAATTTTGAAATTGGAATACGCTCTGGATTTACTTTTAAACAAGGCTTTCCCGGTTTTAAAATTATTTCGGTACCATCATTAATGATTGAATCAATTTCATCTAATTGAAGATTGAGATCAACGCCTTTATTGTGCATTGGAGAATTTGCGTTTCCTTCAATATTACAAGCATAGATAGCAAGCCAAGCAGGATAATAATCTTTGTTATAGGGTTTTATAGGATTTTTTACATCTTTTAAATACTCTTTTTTTAGAAAATAAGGTTGTTGACATAAAGATGTATATTTTTTAACAGACACCCAATCTCCATTTGACGGGTAAGTTTCTTTCATATCAACAAATTCAATCGGATAAACATATTCATCTCGTAACCAATCAAAACCATATTCCCCCCGATAAAGTGCATTATTTTTTTGTTTTATCTTAGCTGGTCTTCTAAAATGAATAGTAAATTTTTTTAAACAAGAAGCAGAATAATTCTCGACAGCAGAAGTAGTTTTTGGAAATTCAATGATAGATGTTATTTGCATTCTAAAACTCTTTTATTTAAGCTTGGCTCATTTCATTCGTATTAATTTTAATCAGCAATGGCAACCAATTGAACTGAAAACAAAACCTTTCATAGATAGTATTGAATCTTGGTGAGTCATTATTTCCTTCAAATTCCTTTATCAGGTTCTTTTCGGTACCTATTACAAAAGGGTCTTCATCAAAATAGCTACCCAATATAAACATTAATACTATACTTGTCGTAATTTCTTCGGGATGATTCATATGCAAATGTTTTTGAGCTCTATCAAGACCAAATGTTAATAATTTTTCAAAATCATCTTCTTTTGTTGCTTCAAACTTAGCTTGAACGATTTCATTCAATGAATTAACAACCTCCTGTTTTATATTATCTTTATTGATATCAGCAGGAGCTATTGATGTAGAATGTTTTAGTGGTTGCCTTTTCAAATAATCATCAAGTTTTTTAAAAATTTCACCTTTGTTACAGAGTCCTTCTCCATACGATTTTTCTAAAAAAGGGATAACATCAAAATACAACACCTCTGCTATGGTTAGTTCAGTAAAATCATGATAATCATCAAATATTTTTTTTATCCAACTATATTGAGGATCATCACGAAACTTTGCGCCTAACAAAATCATTAAATCAATATAGAATCGAGTTGTATCTTGTTGGGTAAACCCATTTTGTTTAGCATGATTTAAACTTAATCGTAAAATATTTTTGAGCGCTGTAGAGCCAACTGCTTCACGCAGATAAGCATAGTTTGTTTGACAATGGCTAACCAGTTTATCCAGATAATTCTCAATGGATTGTTTTTTTAATATGACATTGACTTTATCATCAATCTTTAACGGCATAATGGTTATCCTTATTAAAAAATAGGTATTGATCATCACAAAGTATTGCCCAACTTTCTATCTTTTCGAGATAATAGCTAATATTCTTATCAGCTTTGAATAGCTCTAACATATTATTGAAACAACGAGGATCATAAAATCTTAAGAAATATTTTTTACCTTGTTCGTTTTCTGCAAAAAGCAGTTCTTTTAAATAGTCTTGTAAAGAAAAGAAAGATGCTTTACTCCACAACCACAATACAGAAGGTTTTTCAACTTGGGCAATTAAAATTTCATTAATAATATTTTGATAACTAGGCTCATATTTTTCTATCTGTATTAATAAGGGGCCTGCTTCTGACGATTTAACGTAAGGCGTATTTGCTAATAAAGAGCAACAAATTAGATTGGGATCTTTGATAAACATTTTGTAAAAACAACTATCAAACTGTGCACAGTCAATAATTGCATAACAATAGATTTTTTCTTCAACGTTTTCCGTAGATAAATCATCTAATTCTTGTTTAAGATCATCGATAATATCTTGCTTTTTAGGAAATTCAGGAAGGGAAACTTTATTATCATTCATCATTCAATCTCCAACATAACTTCGCCAAGACGAGCCGCCCTTCTTAAGCATTCGACACAAAGCGAAGTTTGAGGAATATCAGCAAAATGAGTTTCTTGCGTATTAATATTAATACTCGCTGGCCCCATTTTCTGAAATAAACCACTTTTTAATAGGATATTGCCTTTAGTGCCTAATTCAATGCCATTACTATTTATTTTAATATAAGAACCACCACTGATTAATGTGATATCACGTTGAGCCGTTAAAATAACAGAGTCATCAATACTACTAATTTGAATTTCATTTTTTGCAGTAATTGCCATCTCATCATTTTGAGCTTCAATTTCAACTTTTCCTTTTGATGCAAACAGTTTTATACCCATTTTATGAGCAAAAAAACTTAACGCTCCACCAGCGGCCAAAGTAATTTTTTTAAGTACACTAATATCAGTATTATCCTCGGCGATAATCGAAACATTTTTACTGGTTGATAATTGAATATTTTTAGGGCTTGTTAATCCAATACCTTCTTTAGCGTACCCCATTATTCCACTTTGATTTAACTGAGTAAGAGTATTTTTAAGTTCTGACTGACTTTCAAGTTCGGCTGCATGGGCTTTGGAAGCCTGAACAGCTTGTTGTAATGACTCTGCAATTGAAAAAGCATTATTTAGTTGTGCGCTTGCCCCATCCATATCAAGTTGTTTAGCTGTTGCATTAGGTTTGGTTTCGGTTGTTATATATAGTCCTTTTTCAGCAGATATCGCTCCCCATTCATCCGTTCTCAGTTCAAACCCTTCACCACGTTTAGTTTTTTCGCTGTCAACTAAATGCCCTAAATTAAGCTGGGTTTTACCGTATTCGGTCGCCAATTTAATGTGTTCTTGTCCACGTTTATCATCCATACGCAATTTGTTATTGGCAGGTGTTCGAATAACATTACGATGTTTGTTGGCGGTTGCTACATGGTCTGGATGGGTACTGTCATGCATCGCATGAGCTATATAAGGTCTATCGGGATTACCATTCGTGAAGCCTATCGCGACTTCTGTTCCATCTATTAATGGA
>NZ_JBNRJF010000012.1:0-77590 GCF_050589305.1 Gilliamella sp. G0441
TCAAAGGTAATGTAGAATCCAATGTTGCAAAAAACCAAAAAGGTAATGAATCAAGTAATTTTGGTGACCATGTAAAAAAAGAACAAGAAATTAATGCTGGAAAGGGGACGGGAGGATCTTTAACCGGAAAACCAACTCAATTACCACATTCAAGTAGTTCTGACAATATACGCTCAATTATGAGAGAAAATGAAAGTGCTCAAATTCTTGCAAACAATGGTTATCATGTTGAGCAAAATCCCATTATTCCTGGATTAAAAAATTCTGACTATAAAATAAATGGTGAGATATTTGATAATATTGCCCCTAAAACAAATTCGGTTCGTAATATCTATGACCGAGCATTAGAAAAAATAAATGCAGGTCAAACAAAAAGTGTTGTTATTAATTTGGCCGATACAAAAGTAAGTGTTGGCGATTTGCAAAAACAATTTAATGATTGGCCAATGAAAGGGTTAGATAAAGTCATTGTCATTGATCAATCAGGAAAACCTACAAGAATTAAATAAGGATAAATAAATGGCAATCGATATAACATGTTATACCAAAATAGAAACCAACGTGTTACAGTCAAAGTTAGATTTGATTAAATTTAAATTTAATCATTTGTTTAGTCTATCATATATAATGTATGACGCACATAATATTCTAAATAATCAACAAATTGAACTCATTGACGATCGTACAGAAAGATATAATCAAGAGACTAAATTGTTAATTGCTGAGGAATTTGGTCTTAAAGAACCAAAATCTTATTTTATGATATCTGTTAATGATAAATCCTTTCCGGAAATGAACACATCTGAAATAGCAGATCTATTACGCACAGAGCTAGGAAAAGAAAATATTATTATACTGCTTAATGGAGAAGAATTAATTTAATAAATTTCCCCGATCACCAGATTGGGGATTTTTACGTATCTCTTGATCTGTATTGCAATTTTATTTGTAGCAAAATATTTTGGACAAAAGTGAAAATATTGGAGCAAAGATCCTATAGGATATAATGGTAATAAAGTTTATCAACGTAATGATTTGTTTGATCCTAAATCAGGAAAAACAAACTCACAGCTTATGGAACAAGGGAGAGCACCAATAGGCTATGATAAAAAACTAATTAATTTACATCATATGACTCAACGGCAAGATGGTGCTATAGCGGAAGTTACACAATCATTCCATCAACAATATGGTGATAGAATTCATATTAATCCAAATACCATTCTTTCGGGAATAAATCGTAACCAGTTTAACAAATGGCGCTCTAATTATTGGAAAAATAGAGCAAATGATTTTAAATAATGGGAGTATCAATGAGTGATCTAAATAACGTTATTGAACTTTTAAAAAAATTATCAAATGGAGAGGTAATTGATGCCCCTCTTCCTGATGATAATTTGCTTGATAATTATGAGAAAGAAATTAACTTTTGTTTACCAAAAGATTACAGAAAGCTTCTTAAAGAAGCAGATAATATCTTTTATGGAACAATTGAATTATTATTAGTAACAAAAGAAAAAAAATATCCTTCTGAATTATCATTAGTATTGAATGAAGCAAGGGAGCTAGGTTTACCTGAAGATTGGCTACCAATATGTGAGGATAATGGTAGCTATTATTGTTTACTTCCAAATGGTAAAGTACATTATTGGACACCAGATGGCTATAGCAATGATTCTTGGGAAGATCTTGCAGATTGGGTAGAACAAGTATGGATTAATGGAGATTAAATAGTTTATTAGTCAAAATTTAGAATTAAGATCATTATTAAATAAATTATGAAAATAGCCAATTAAAATGGATAGAGTTCTTTTATATCGTTTTAAAGTTTCAAATCAATCTCTATCACTAACTTGCACTGTTCAATCTTAATAATAACAGGGCAGCCCACATAAAAACCAAAATGCTCCAGCCAGCGCCCCTTAATGGTCAGTTGTGGTTTGGGGTTGGGTTTTGTGCCTTGTCTGTGGTTGATTGTAGCTTAGAATATGTCTTATCCATAGTTAACTTCTTTGAAGTTAGTTGTGGATAGCAATAGTAGTTGGTTATTGTTTGTTCGTATTGTTTTACTTCAGTGCTTTAGTTAGCCAGCAGTTGAATCAACTTCTTGGTTAAAAAGATATCCAAAAATATTTTAATCACAATTTAATCTTCTTTCGTTAACTCCTTAATCTCCTGAAACATCTTTAAAAGCTTTCAGTTTTAAAACTGAATATTCAGTCACTGCAAGATACGGATGATTACGACTACGAGAAAATCAGTGCCTCGGTCAGTGGCACGGCAGGCTCAGGATTTAGTGTCAATGGTTCGATATCAGCAACGAATATAGACAGTAAATGGGCAAGTGTGACAGACCAGTCGGGGATATTTGCCGGAAAAGGCGGTTATGATATTTATGTGGGCAATAATACTGACTTAAAAGGTGCGGTGATAGCGTCGGAAGCGGAAGATAAAAGTAAGAACAAACTTGATACCGGCACCATCAGCTTCAGTGATATAAAAAACAAGGCAGACTTTAAAGTGACGCATGTTTCGGTGAGTGGGGGTATCGGAGGTCCGGGTGTCCCAACGGCTTATCAAAACAGTGATAGTGACTCAAGCACGACAAAATCGGCGGTTGAAAAAAGGCGAGTTAATCATCCACAATAAAGAGTAGCAAAAATAGGCTATCAATGAATTAAGTCGGGATACTGAGAATGCGAATAATCTGCTGAAACAGATATTTGATAAGCAAAAAGCGTTAGACAAAACTGAAAAATTGAATTGTTTAGTAAATATTCTTAAATTATATATCGTTTCAAACAACGATATATCTAATATCACTTATCTTTTTGATAGAAGTATGTTCAAATATGAACGAAGCTAGGTAACGATAAGTTTGGTAATGAATAATAATGATTGGAAAAAATAGATCAAATTTAGAATTTCATATATCAATATTAGACAAAATAAATAGAAGATATCCATCGATTATACTTAATAAAAATATTTCTATTATCTTGTTGTTATTCATAATAGTATTTAATTGCTTTGCAATAGATAGCGATACTCAATTAGATCCAATGAAAGCGTTTGATAAATATGCTTGGATGGAAACTGAGCAAGAAAAAATGCATAATTGGTTATTATCTGAATCCGATCGTTCAGTCAATATTCTTGAAAAGTTGGATTGGTTTGCTCCGATTAAAAAACGACTTGAAGAATTAACTGAATATGGAACTGAACCAGTAATTTTTTATATTAGATTACAAGGTAATAACACTTTTTATTTTAAACAAACAGCTCAGCATCCTTATAATCGTCTCTTTGTGAAAGATCGTTTTGGTAAAGAAACACTATTGATTGATCCTCCTGTTGGTTACGGTATCTATGATTACTATCCTTCTTATGATGGGCAATATATTGCTTATAGTATTTCTGAAAATGGTTCGAATATTTCTACAATAAAAGTGTTTAATTTAAAAACTCGAACACATCTTCCAGATAACTTATCGGGCATTACTGACACAAATTTATTGTGGGCGGAGGATAATTTATCTTTTTTCTACCATAGAAATAATTTATTCGAAGCCAAAAATATAAAAGCCGGAATCGAGGAAATTTATTTTCATCGTTTAGGTTCTGATACAAAAAAAGATATCGTAATTTTTGGTAAAGATCAGCTGTCGAACTATAACGCCAGAACAGATCAAAATACATCTTTATCACTTTCTTCGAATTGGGCGATTGCTTGCTCTTCATCTTCATTATCAGGCTATAATCTTGATTTATACAAATTACCTCGAGAGAACCTTAATAAAAATAATGTTAGTTGGAATAAAATTATCGATAGAAAAGAGAATGTTACGGATTTTTTGATAAAAGATAATTGGTTATATTTGGTTAAATATAATGATTATTCAGGCTATAGTATTTTTCGGGTTAATCTTAATAATATCAATCAATCAGAAGAAAAAATTATTGAATGGCAAAATGGAGAATTAACGAATTTTGTCGCCAATAAAGATGCAATTTATCTCACCTATCATGATTCTGAGCAATTAAAATTTGTGTCTATTCCTTTTTCAGATATTCATAATATTAAATCGATTCCTATTTCAAATAATAATGAAGTAACGGCTATATTTACGAATTCAGATCAAGATGAGATTTTATTTACGCAACAAAGTTGGACTAGCCCACCCAAAATATTTCGTTATCATCCGAATAATCAGTTAATTGAAGATTCTAAAATTTTAAATTCAGATCATGCTTTATTTTCAGAATATGAATCTGAACAAAAATGGGTTGAATCAAATGATGGAACACTCATTCCATTAACACTCATTTATAAAAAAGGAATGAAATTTGATAGTAGTGCACCAACTTGGTTAACAGTGTATGGTGCCTATGGTGAAAGTGAATTCCCCAATTATGATGCTTCACGTTTAATATGGCTTGAAAAAGGTGGCATAATTGCCATAGCTCATGTGAGAGGCGGGGGAGAATTAGGTCCGAAATGGCATTATGATGGTACAGGTTATAAAAAACAAAATTCAATTAATGATTTTATAAAATGCGCTGAATACTTAATTCATTATCATTATACTCAATCCTCTAAATTGGTGATAAGTGGAAATAGTGCTGGCGGTATTGTTATAGGTATGGCATTAATAAAACGTCCGGATCTTTTTGCTGCTGCATCAATTAAGGTTGGCATGTTGAATATGAGTCGATTAGATAAAATTCCAATAGGAATGGCTAATTTTGAGGAATTTGGTTCACCCTTTAAAAAACATGAGTTAGAAAATTTAATTAATATTGATGCCTATCTTAATTTAAAAGAAGGTGTTAAATATCCTAATGTCATGGTGTCGGTAGGATTACAAGATGATCGCGTTTCACCATGGCAAAGTGCTAAATTTGCAGCAAGACTTAATGATATTAAGCGTCAACAAGATGAAAGGGTTTTTATTATTACCGATAAGTATGGTGGACATTTTATGGATAACTTTTTATATATGATGACATTCTTTTTTTGGAAAACAGATAGTGAATAGTAATCTTATATAAATCTTAATGAAAAAAGATAACTAAAATTATATTTATAACGCCATTAGTTGTTTCTTATTAGCAATAAAAACACCATTATTTTAAACGAAATATTGAGTTCTAAAAACGAGTTAAATATAACGCCATGTTATTATTTTATAACCTACAAAAATAATTCTTATCTTGCTTGTTTTATGATGATATTTTGCTTTAATAGTAAAAAAGTCTCTTGGTATAACATCTACTTTTGGAAATAAAATATGAAAAATGTTGGTTTTGTTGGATGGCGTGGAATGGTGGGGTCGGTTCTGATGCAACGTATGGTTGAAGAACACGATTTTGATTATATTAATCCTATTTTCTTTTCGACCTCACAAGCAGGGCAAGCTGCACCTAGTTTTGGCGGTAAAACAGGAACATTGCAAAGTGCCGATAATATTGAAGCATTAAAGGCGTTAGATATTATCGTGACTTGTCAAGGTGGAGATTATACTTCCGAAATTTATCCAAAACTACGTGCTTCTGGGTGGCAAGGATATTGGATTGATGCCGCATCTACATTGCGTATGGAAGATGACGCCATTATCGTATTAGATCCTGTCAATAAAGCGAATATTCAAACTGCATTGGACAAAGGTATTAAAACGTTTGTCGGCGGGAATTGTACAGTCAGTTTAATGTTAATGTCACTGGGTGGCTTATTTGCTGAAAATTTGATTGATTGGGTGTCGGTATCAACTTATCAAGCAGCTTCTGGTGGTGGTGCTCGCCATATGCGTGAACTTTTAACGCAAATGGGGATGTTAAATGCCGAAGTTGCCAAAGAACTACAAGATCCACATTCTTCTATTTTAGAGATTGAACGTAAAGTAACCCAAAAAATGCGTGATGGAAGTTTGCCAACCGATAATTTTGGTGTACCACTTGCTGGGAGTTTAATTCCTTGGATCGATAAAGCATTGGATAATGGACAAAGTAAAGAAGAGTGGAAAGGGCAAGCTGAAACCAACAAAATATTAGGTACCAATCAAATTATTCCTGTAGATGGACTCTGTATTCGTATTGGTGCTTTGCGCTGTCATAGTCAGGCATTTACCATCAAGCTGAAAAAAGACATTAGCGTGCCGGAAATTGAAAAATTACTTGCTGCACATAATGATTGGGTGAAAGTGATACCCAATGATCGAGAATTATCAATGAGAGAGTTAACCCCAGCAGCCGTTACTGGTACATTAACCACTCCTGTTGGTCGTTTGCGTAAACTAAATATGGGTAAAGACTATTTATCAGCATTTACCGTTGGGGATCAGTTATTGTGGGGGGCAGCAGAACCGTTACGGAGGATGTTACGCATCTTAGCATAATGGTTAACCGATGGCATGATAAAACAGCTCGATTTTTTCGGGCTGTTTTTGAATTTAAAAAGTTATTTATGCTGCATCATGTTCGAGCAAAATCATCAAAAGTGATCCATTAAATAACGCTTGTTGCACTAAAGCAAATGCACCAATTGCCGAGCGGTCATTGAGTGAAGAGCAGTTGATTGAAAGATTCTTTCTTAAATCTTCTAAACTCAATGAGTTTAAAGCGCTAGTTACTGTATCTAAAAGTATTTCTGTCGCTTTGGTGAGTTCACCTGCTAATACAATTCGTTGTGGGTTAAAAATATTGACCATAATCGCTACTGCTCGACCTAGATTTTCGCCTGCATCTTTGACTAACTTAATGGCAAGCTCATCCCCTTGATTGGCTAATTGGCAAATGTTGACGATATCACAACAATCTTTTGTTAATTTAGTCGTATAACCTTGATCAATCATCTGTTTTGCTCGTCGTTCAATGGCATCATTAACAACTCGGTTTTCCAAACAACCAAAATTACCACAATGACAGCGTTCACCTAACGCATCGACTTGAATATGTCCCACTTCGCAAGCACTTTGATTATGGTTAGTCAGTAATTGTTGATTGACAATAACACCTGATCCGACACCACGATGAACACGAATCAAAATTGAATCATCAACATCTTGCGTAGAGCCAAAATAATTTTCGGCTAATGCTAGACTTTGGATATCATTACCTAAAAAAATAGAAACATTAAATTGTTTCTGCAATATATCGGCTAAAGGCCATGCGTTAACTTGAATATGAGGTGTATATCGAACAATTCCTCTTACAGAATCAATCAATCCAGGTAGAACCACCGATATAGCAATAAGATGCTTAATCTTTTTACTATTTTTTTGAATAAATTGTTCAATTAATGTAATTAAATATTCTTGTGCTTGTTGCTGTATAAAAACGGTAAGAGGATACACTTCAGAAACTAAGCTGTTTGCTCCAAGATCATAGAGTTCAATGGTGACATGTGAACGACTTAATTGAATAGCAATGGCTTGATAATAGTCAAACTTGGCTTGAATGGAAACCGCTGGTCTTCCACCAGTTGATTGCTGGGCATCAACTTCTTTTATTAGTTTATTCTTAAGTAGCTGTCGGGTAATTTTAGTAATGCTGGCTGGGGCTAAATGACTGATTTCGGCTAACTGGATACGAGAAATGGGAGCTTGCTGAACAATTAAACGATAAATCATAGCATAATTTAATTGTTTAATTAGTTCAGCATTTCCAACTAAATTCAGATAATTAAATGTCATATTTTTTCTCAATACTATCATTAATTATCTGATATTCTAACGGGTGATTTCTCCATTAACAACCGTTTTAGTTATCGTAAAGTCTCGATTAAAAACAACTAAGTTGGCAATTTTACCTTCACTAATACTACCAAGTTGTTTATCCACACCGATTGCTTTTGCTGGGTAAAGTGTCGCCATTCTTAAGGCTTCATCTAAAGCAATACCCACATATTCAACAGCATTTTTAACTGCATCAATCATGGTTAATGCAGAGCCGCCAAGTGTGCCTTTATCGTCAACGCATAGCCCATCTTTATAATAAATGGTTTTACCTGCAAAAACAGCAGAAGACAAATTAGAACCGGCTAACAACATTGCATCCGTAATTAAAATTAAGTGATCTTTCTTAATTTTATGGCTATTGCGAATGTTTGCCCAACTTACATGATGTCCATCGGCAATAATACCAACATATACTTCTGGTTCATCATAGATTGCACCAACTACGCCTGGTTCACGTCCTGAAATATAAGGCATAGCATTAAATAGGTGAGTGCCTAATCGAATTCCATCATTGAAGCCACGACGACAGTCATCGTAATGACCATTGGAGTGACCGACAGAAACATGAATTCCTGCATTAACTAATTGTTTAATAAAATGGCTTTCAACTCTTTCTGGCGCAAGAGTAATGATTTTAATTACATCAGCATTTTCACATAGAAAATCAATCATTTTTTGCGAAGGTAAACGAATAATGTTTTCGTCATGAATCCCTTTCTTTTCAGGACTAATATAAGGACCTTCAAGATGTAAGCCTAATGCTTGATTAGGATGTCGAGCTAAGTATTCACGCATTACCGCAACCGCTTTTATCATAAATTCATCTGTTGATGTGATTAAAGTCGGTAAATAGCTAGTACAACCATAAATAAGATTGGTCGCTTGCATCGCTTCTAATGTTTCAACACTTAATGCGTCGAGTGTCTCATTAAATTGCACACCGCCACATCCATTGACTTGAATATCAATAAATCCAGGCGCAACGATCGCTCCTTGTAGATCTTCAATTTTGATATTGTCGGGTAAATTATCTTGTTTACAAATTTTGTCAATTTTATCACCGTCGATAATAACAGCATGATTTTCAAGAATCTCATAACCGGTATAAATACGACAATTTGTTAATGCATACATTGAGTTATCCTTTATAAAATGGTCACTTTAAGATTGTCTGCTTCCATTTGTTTGAAATATTTTAATGTTTTTACTTTAAGGTCATCAGTGCTTGGTTCATCACAAACAATAATAGATGCTGGGTGCATTTGTAATGCTGATACTGTCCATAAATGATTAATTGAACCTTCAACGCCGGCTTGTAATGCTAAACTTTTGTTATGACCACAGACTAATAAAATCACTTCTTGTGCATCCATTAAAGTGGCGACACCAATAGTTAATGCATGCTTTGGAACTTGATTCACATCATTATCAAAGAAACGTGAATTGGCAATGCGAGTATCTTCAGTTAGTGTTTTAATACGCGTGCGTGAACAAAGCGACGAGCCCGGTTCATTAAAAGCAATATGTCCATCTTGACCAACACCACCAACAAAAATATTGATTTTGCCATAAGATTTGATTTTTTCTTCATATTGACGGCACTCTTGAGCAATATCGGTTGCATTACCATTTAATATATGGATATTGTTTTTATCGATATCAATATGGTTAAAAAAGTTTTCATGCATAAAAGTATGATAACTTTGAGGATGATCTTCTGGAATGCCAACATATTCATCCATATTAAACGTCACCACATGTTTAAAGCTGACATCACCTGCTTGGTAGTGTTTGATCAGTTGTTGATACATCACTAATGGCGAGCTACCGGTTGGTAAGCCTAACAAAAACGGACGATCCGCTGTTGGTTTAAATTGGTTGATTTTATTCACAATACGTTGAGCAACCCAAGCGCCCACTTCTTGAGCATTTTCTAAAGGAATAAGCCTCATTAGATACCACCTTTTCTGATATAATTAGAACCACTTCTTTTTTTTTGAAGTAAAATATGTTGACTGTATTTTACTATATTAGAGCAATTAATCAAAAAAAAGCGTGATAAAAATCACATATATTGAATAATTAATTTGCGAAGTAAAATAATATAATATGAAATAGAATGGATCGTTTACTGATATCTGAAGATGCATAACAAATCATCATGTTTAGATATAGTTTAAATAAATATAAGAGGTTAAACTTATGGGAATTTTAGCTTATATGCAACGTATTGGGCGCTCATTAATGGTGCCAGTTGCAGTTCTACCTGCTGCAGCAATACTTCTAGGGATAGGATATTGGATCAATAGCGTTGAATGGGGTGCAAATAGTATTGCGGCGACATTTTTAATAAAATCTGGTGGTGCTATCATTGATAACATGCCAATTTTATTTGCTATTGGTGTTGCATATGGTATGTCGAAAGACAAAGACGGTGCAGCTGCACTTTCTGGGTTAGTCGGATTTTTGATTATTACAACATTATTATCGCCAAATTCAATTGCACTTTTTGAAGGTGTCGATACCAGTGTTGATGGTTGGCAAACGCAAATATCTCCAGCGTTTGCGAAAATCAATAACCAATTTATTGGTATTTTAGTGGGTATTATCTCAGCTGAACTCTATAACAAATTTAGTACGGTTGAGTTACATAAAGCGTTAGCTTTTTTTAGTGGCAAACGACTTGTTCCGATTATTGTTTCTATCGTGATGCTACTTATCTCTGTCATCTTTTATTTTATCTGGCCAATTATTTTTGAAGCATTAGTAAAATTTGGTGAATCGATTAAGAATTTAGGTGCAGCAGGTGCAGGGGTGTATGGCTTCTTTAACCGTATATTAATTCCAGTTGGTTTACATCATGCTCTTAACTCAGTATTTTGGTTTGATGTTGCTAACATTAACGATATTCCAAATTTCTTGGCTGGTCAAAGTGCGATAGATTCTGGTAAAGCTATTGTAGGTATTACTGGACGTTATCAAGCAGGATTCTTCCCAATTATGATGTTTGGTTTACCGGGTGCTGCTTTAGCCATGTATCACACAGCGAAAAAAGGCAATAAAGATAAAACCGCATCAATTATGTTAGCGGCTTCTTTTGCAGCATTCTTTACGGGAATTACAGAACCGCTTGAATTTGCGTTCATGTTTGTTGCGCCAGTACTTTATGTTATTCATGCAATTTTAACGGGTATTTCACTCTTTATTGCTGCAACGATGCAATGGATATGTGGATTTGGTTTCAGTGCCGGTTTAATCGATATGTTACTGCAATCTGGAAATCCTCTGGCAGTGCATTGGTATATGCTTATTCTTCAAGGTTTAGTGTTCTTTGTGGTTTACTATGTTGTGTTCCGCTTTATCATCGTTAAATTTAACCTTAAAACGCCAGGTCGTGAAGATGAAGACAGTGCTGCACAATCATCTACAAACGAAGCGGATAAACCAGCGCAGACAGCAGCGGATACCACAGCGCTTGCTGAACAATATTTAGCGATTGTTGGCGGTAAGGAAAATCTGACTAATATTGATTCTTGTATCACTCGGTTACGTTTGAGTGTAAAAGATTCTGATTTAGTTGATGAAGCAGCGGCTAAAGCATTAGGTGCAATGGCTGTGATTAAATTAGGTAAAACAGGTGTGCAAATTGTTGTAGGTCAACAAGCTGAAAAGATTGCAGATCAAATGAAAAAATTAGTTTAAACGATAACTACTTAAACTATCACTATTAATTAATCCGCCTTATTCGTCATACTTAACGACAAAATAAGGCGGGTTTTTATTTTTCTTGATTTCTTATCACCCTTCGATATTCTTATTTCTTTCCATTGTGTTTGATTTGATAATGAGTTATTGCGTTTCTAAATATGGCTTAGTTTAATGTTAATCAAACGAGATTAGTCTTAATTGAAAGGATGATGTGGGCGAAACAATTTTTAATAATGAAGCAGATTAAAAATTTAATATTAAATTAGAATGTTAAAATGACATCTTGCTCATCAAGCAATTGATTTAAATCGTAATGGTTAATTATTTTAGTGGTAATATTAAAGGTGAAATCAGAAAGGTTATGCGATTTTAGTGCTGACTCACTCACATAAACATCTTCAATATCATAAAGTTCAAGCATATTGAATGTGGCGATATAGTCACGCATCAAAATGAGATCGGGATGCTGATCAGGTAATAGATGAAAAATGCCTTTATCAATAAAAATGACCGTAATATGATTTAAAGCAGACAATGCTAAAGCTAAATCAAGTGCTTCTCGACCTTTGGCACTACCATGAGGAGAGGAATTAATAATAATGGCAATGTTTTTCATTTCATTAACCGTCATGTTTAAAATTGAATGACACGATCTGATAAAGTGATTGATTCTGTTAGCTCGCCTAAACCGGTTAATTGAAAATAATCAGCGATATTCTCTTCGGTTATTCCACGTCTTAGCGAAGCTGCAACACAAATTGTTAAGGGTAGATCATATTTTTTTGCTAATTCTTGCCAAGCGCTAACTAAATCAAATTCATCATTGGCAGGGTCGGTATATCGATTACCATTATAAACACCATCAGCATAAAAGAAGATATTTTTTATGGTGTGGGATGTATTTAACAATAAGGCTTGTGCAAATTGATACGCACAATAAGCAGATTGGGTCCCATAAGCAGGACCCAAAACAACAAGTGTATAGCTTAATGACGTCATCAACTTATTTTTTTGATGATGGTTGAGACTGTTCATTATTATTACCATCGATACCCAATAATTCAACCTCAAAGACCAACGTTGAATTTGGTAATATCGCTGCTTTATCTTCTTGAGCTGGATAATATTGACTACCATAAGCTAATTCAGGCGGGATTACTAATTTGATTTTACCACCGACCCCAATTAATTGTAGTCCTTCAGTCCAACCTTTGATTACCTCATTAAGTTTGAATGTTACAGTTTGACCTCGATCATATGAACTATCAAATTTACGTCCATCAACTAAAGTTCCTTCATAATGAACGATAACTGTGTCATTTTCATTTGGTTTTTGTTTCGATCCTTTTTGAATTACTTGATAAAGTAAACCTGATTGAGTTTTTTTAACTCCTTTTTGTTTTGCAAATTCATTACGGAATTTTTCACCATTTGCAATATTATCTGCTTTTTCTTTTTCAAATTGTGCTTTTGCTTTTTCTAAAAGGCGTTCACGAAGTGAATTAATAATAGTATTTACTTCATCTTTTGATAATTGTGATTGATTATTAAATGTTTCTTTTAAACCGCTGATCACATATTCAGGATCGATCTCAAATTCGCTATCTTTTAAGTTCATTGCAATTGATGAACCAAAGGCATAAGACTCTTTTTGTGCTAGAGTTGATAAAGTTACTTTTTCAGAATTGGCTTTTGGCTCTGCTGAGTTAACGACTTGTTCAGAATTAGCAGTAATTTGCTGAGTAGTGTTTGTGGATTGTTGTGTAGTCTGTTCTGATTGATTGGCACTATTAACATCTTTAGGATTGCTTTTAGCATCACATCCAGTTAAGGCTAATACAATTGCGCTACTAATTAGCGTCACTTTTAAAAATGATTTCACTTTTCTTCTCCAGATTGAAATTTTTCTATTATTTTGAATATTATATCTTATTTATCAAAGGATAATATATTATTTACCAATCATTTGTGTAATAAAAATTTTTTTACGTTTTATTAACATTTTCAGTAATGTATTCAAGATGATTAAATCATCCTTGAGTGCAAGTGGCATCCTCAGTTATAATGTCGAAAGTTTATATTAATATATAAGGATAGCTATTTTGACTACCGAACTGAATACCCTTGATATCGAAGAAATTATTAGTTTATTACCGCACCGTTATCCTTTTTTAATGGTTGATCGTGTGATTAGTTATGAAAAAGGTAAAACGTTAAAAGCAATCAAAAATGTGACGGTTAATGAACCTTTCTTTCAGGGACATTTTCCTAATAAACCCATTTTTCCTGGTGTATTAATTTTGGAAGCGATGGCCCAAGCAACAGGTATCTTAGCTTTTAAAAGTATAGAAGAATTATCACCTGGACAATTGTACTATTTTGCATCCATTGATAAAGCTCGTTTTAAACGACCTGTTGTACCAGGCGATCAGCTTGTGCTTGACGTGGAGTATATAAAAGAGCGTCGTGGAATTGCATTATTCCATGGTGTAGCAACTGTTGATGGTAAGTTAGTTTGCGAAGCCGAGATGATGTGTGCTCGTAAATAATTTTGATTTTTTAAATATCCCAAAAACAGTATGAAGGAAATGCTATGGCAACGGAAATACATCCAAGTTCAGTGGTAGAAAAAGGGGCTAAAATTGGCGACAATGTCAAAATTGGACCTTTTTGCTTCATTGGTGAAAATGTTGAAATTGGTGAAGGGACATTTTTAAAATCACATGTAGTCATCAATGGCCATACAAAAATTGGTAAAGATAACCAAATATATCAATTCGTATCGATTGGTGAGGTTAACCAAGATTTAAAATATCGAGGCGAACCAACGCGCACTGAAATTGGTGATCGTAATATGATTCGTGAAAGCGTTACCATTCATCGTGGCACAGTTCAAGGTGGCGGAATTACCAAAATTGGCAGTGATAATTTACTAATGATTAATGCGCATGTTGCACATGATTGTCAAATTGGTAATCATTGTATTTTGGCAAATAACGCAACACTTGGTGGTCATGTTCAGTTAGATGATCATGTCATTATTGGCGGTATGACTGCGGTGCATCAATTTTGTGTCATTGGATCGCATGTCATGGTTGGTGGTTGTTCAGGTGTTGCGCAAGATGTGCCACCTTATGTGATAGCACAAGGAAATCATGCTACTCCACATGGCGTGAATTACGAAGGTTTAAAACGTCGTGGATTCAGTAAAGAAGCTTTACAAGCTATCCGTAATAGCTACAAAATTCTTTATCGAAATGGATTAACTTTAGAAGAAGCGAAAGCCGAAATTGATGTTATTGCAAATCAATACCCTGAAGTAAAATTATTCAATGATTTTTTTGCACGTTCAACACGTGGCATCATTCGTTAATGACTATTCAATCTTTTACAAACCAATCACAAACGAACAAATTATTAACTATTGCTTTAGTCGCCGGAGAAACATCTGGCGATATTTTGGGCGCTGGATTGATTCGTTCTCTCAAAAAACGTCATCCTAATATTCGATTTGTTGGTATTGCTGGGCCTTTAATGCAAGCTGAAGGCTGTCAAGCTTGGTATGAAATGGATGAGCTTTCTGTGATGGGGATTGTAGAAGTGTTGGGAAAATTACGACGTATTTTAGCAATACGTCGTGATATTACTAAACGTTTAATTGAATTAAAACCTGACATTTTTATTGGAATTGATGCGCCTGATTTTAATCTTTCTTTAGAAGGTAAGTTAAAGCGAGCAAGGATTAAAACAATCCATTATGTGAGTCCTTCGGTATGGGCTTGGAAGCAAAAACGTGTTTTCAAAATTAAACGTAATACTAATCTCATATTAGCTTTTTTACCTTTTGAAAAAGCGTTTTATGATAAGTTTAATGTCCCTTGTCGTTTTATTGGTCACAAAATGGCAGATGATGTGCCGCTGGCACCTGACCAAGTGGCAATGCGTCAACAATTAGGCATTCCGCTCAGTGGTCGTTGTCTAGCATTATTGCCGGGAAGTCGTCATGCGGAAGTCACCTTGTTATCTGCCCCTTTTTTACAAGCAGCTCAGCTTTTACGTGATCGTTACCCTGATTTGCATATAGTCGTACCTTTAGTCAATGAAAAAAGACGACAGGAATTTGAGCAGATTAAAACGCAAATAGCACCAGAGCTGAAAGTTCAGCTGTTAGATGGTTATGCCCGTGAAGCTATGATTGCTAGTGATGCTGCGATTTTGGCATCCGGAACAGTAGCATTAGAATGTATGCTAGCCAAATGTCCAATGGTGGTGGGTTATAAAATGAAGCCATTCACTTTCTGGTTAGCCAAAAAATTAGTTAAAACCCTTTATGTTTCATTACCTAATATTTTAGCTGGTAAAGAAATTGTACCTGAGTTATTACAGCAAGACTGTACCCCTGAAAATATTGCTAATCATATTATTCCTTTTTTAGAAGGAAATAATAGTGAACTTAAAAAAACATTTTTATCATTACATCAGCAAATTCGTTGTCACGCTGATGAACAAGCAGCTCAAGCTGTACTTGATGTATTAGAGGATTCACCTTGTTGTTAGAATTTAGTTATCCTGATGCCACCTTAATTGCCGGAGTTGATGAAGTTGGACGAGGACCACTTTGTGGTGATGTTGTGACGGCAGCCGTTATTTTAGATCCCAATAAACCAATCAAAGGATTAACTGACTCTAAAAAACTTTCCGAAAAAAAACGTGAACAATTTTTTGATATCATCAAAGAAAATGCATTAGCTTGGTGTATTGCAAGAGCTTCGGTTGAGGAAATTGATAAATTGAATATTTTGCATGCTACCATGTTAGCTATGCAACGAGCGGTGACTGGACTTGCGATCCAACCTGATTTTGTTTTAGTCGACGGTAATCGTTGCCCTGAATTTGGTATTCAAACACAAGCCGTTGTCAAAGGTGATTTACTGGTGGCAGAGATTAGTGCTGCGTCGATTTTAGCAAAAGTGACGCGTGATCGTGAAATGGTAGAATTAGACAAATTGTATCCCCAATATGGACTGGCAAAACATAAAGGATATCCCACTAAGGATCATTTAATGGCAATTGAGCTGCACGGTATCAATCATCTATATCGTAAAAGTTTTGCTCCAGTTAAAAAGTTATTACTTATCTAAGGCGACCAATGTTGGTCTACTGTTATTAATAACGGTGAATTAAACATAGCGACAGGCGAAATAACAGTTTCTTGAAAAGGGACTTTATTGCCATAACGCGCTTTTAATTTTTGTTTTACTGCGGCAGATGAAAGGTTGAAATCTTTGATATTTTGTAATTGACCAATTTTTAAGTTAAGTGCTCTATTATAAATTTTCCAAACTAATTCAGAACAATAGATATAATTGTCATCCCAACCAAACCAGATATCATAAGGTTTATTTTCAAAAGTTTTTGCAACTAGCTTTAATTTATTGGTTTCCTTAAGAGATAAATTATGATCTTTAAGACGTTTGATTACATAATTTCTTTTTTTTCCTCTTTCAATAAAGCTTTTTAATGGTGTATAAGCGACTTTGCTCCCAGCTTCAAAAACATAAGGTTTACCATTTTTTATAAAAATGATTCCCATATGGCTATAGGGTGAATTTGTTGCTTGTTCAACGGCTTTACTTTGACTGGATTGAGACGATTGAAAAATAATATCGCCATCTTTTGGCTGATAATTTGCTTCACAAATAAAACAGGAAAATAACAATATAAAAATTAAAATAAATCGCATAATTTCCTATTATTCCTATGGTTACATTTTGAATTGAGTTGAAAAGTACTCTCTAAATATCCTATATAAAAAACAGCTACTGAGGATTATTTATTATCAAGTAGCTGTTGTTTATATTTCGGTTAATAATTAATTTTGCTGATTAAAAATAGAAGCAAATTTACTTTTATATTTAGCTTTGCAATCACGAGCAAAGCGGATAGTTTTAAAGATACCCAATAAACTAGCTTGATGCATTCGATATAATAATCGATGGATAATTAACGCAAACCAACCTTTCACACTCATTTCTTTATTGCCGATCAACTTAACCACGCCTTGGGCGGTATCGTGTAAAGAAATAATGGTTCCTTTATCGGTATAGACAAAAGACTTCATGGCTTGATTGTTAATCATTCTGACAATATTTTGAGCGCAAATTTTTGCCATTTGATTAGCTGCTTGTGCTGTGGGCGGAGATGCACGACCGCTATCTTGCATCGCATAAGCACTATCACCAATAACAAAGATATTATCGTCTCGTGTGGTTTGTAATGTCGGCTTAACAACTAATTGATTTGAACGACTCGATTCTAAACCGGCTATTTCTTTCAGATAATCAGGTGCTTTAACGCCAGCAGTCCAGATCATAATATCGGCTTTAATGGTTTCCCCCTCTTTTGGATAGAATCCATCACTTTCGGCCTTAGTAATCATGGTATTCGTTAAGACATGAATACCGCGTTTTTCAAGGGTTTTAGTAATACTTAATGCCGTTTTTTCGGGTAACGCCGGTAAAATACGATTGGTTGCTTCAATAACAGATACATCTAAGAAATCAGCACACATTTTGTTTTTTCGACATACGCCGAACGTTTCAACCATATGAGGTAGTTCAGAAGCTAACTCGACACCGGTTGCGCCACCACCAACAATAGCAATGCGAAGTTTTTCATCTTTAGTGTCAGCGTCTGTATCGAGAGTTGAACAGAAATTTGTGAATTTTGATAGCAGTATTTCACGTAAGCGGATAGCAGCATTTTGGTCATCTAAAAATATACAATGCTCTTTAACACCAGGCGTACCAAAATCATTTGAAGTACTGCCTACTGCTATAACCAAAATATCATATGATAGAGAAGTGTTATTATCATTTATATCCTTGATCAGAACTTGCTTATTTTCACGATCAATATTGGTAAATGTACCTTGAGTAAACTCAAAATGATGTTGTTTTGCTTGTTCAGAAAAGAAGATGTTATCAACTTGTTCATACATGGCACCTGTTGCAACTTCATGCAGTAGCGGTTTCCAAATGTGGTAACTATTTTTATCGATGAGCGTAATTTCTGCCTGTTTATTTTTACCTAACTTATCGCCAAGATTAGTTGCTAGCTCTAATCCACCAGCACCACCGCCTACAATAATTATTTTTTTCATATTTAATACCTTACGATCCTAATTAAAAATATCATACTAAATAAGTAGGTTTTTATCTATAGCCTTTTAACTAATAACATTTATAAACAAAACCTATTAAAATATTAATTTACAATAATTAAAAATAATTTATTGTATTAAATACTCTGCGTTTAATATTTATTGAATAGAAAGCAAATAAGGTGTTTATTTCGAATTAAGTTTTGTAAGCTTGTACAAATATAGCTCTTTTCGTATAATGCAAAAAGAATGTTCTTGTATGTATTTTTAGTCAATATATAATTTTCTAAACATCTCGATGTCTTATCTATTTAATATCACACACTAAAGAATTTTATGAATAAAAAAATATTTATTAGTTTTGCGTTAATCGTTATTTTAATTTCAGTGACGATTTTAATACGCTCACACAATAGTCAGCTTATTTTGCAAGGTGAGGTGGATGCACCTAATGTTAGTGTTGCGTCAAAAGCTAAGGGGCGTGTACAGCTTATCCATGTCAATCGTGGTGATGATGTTAAACCAAATGATTTACTTATCACACTTGATAGTCCGGAGCTACTAGCTCAAGTAAAAGCCGCCGAAGCAGCTCGTGATCAAGCCCAAGCCCAGGTTGCGTTATCAAATCATGGAACACGAGAAGAAAGTATTCGTTATTATGAAGCGTTACTTGAGCAAGCTAAAGTAACTTATGATAATGCGCTGAAAGAGTATAATCGTAATAAAACTATCTCAGCTAAAGGTTATGTATCACAGTCAATCTTAGACAGTGCGTTAAAAACTCGTGATGCAGCTTTTCAACAAGTTCAATCAGCACAAGCTAATTTAGATCAAGCTAAAAATGGTGATCGTATTGAGCAGCGTGAAATTTATGCAGCGAAATTAAAAGAGGCCGAAGAGCAGCTAAAACAGCTCCAAATTCAGTACGACGATTTACAAGTTAAAGCCCCTGTTGGTGGTGAAGTTGGTTCAATACCGGCTGAAGTAGGGGAACTATTTAATGCGAATAGTCCGTTATTAACAGTGATTCGCTTACCGGATGCCTACTTTGTGTTTAATCTTCGAGAAAATATTATGCCAAATGTTCACAAAGGGGATCGTATTAAATTAGAAGTGCCTGCACTAGGAAATAAAGAAATCGAAGCAGAAGTTCGTTACATTGCCCCAATGGGTGACTATGCAACTAAACGTGCTACACGTGCAACGGGTGATTTTGATTTAAAAACGTTTGAAGTCCGATTATATCCAATTAATCAGATTGAAGGTTTACGTGCAGGGATGAGCACTTTATGGAAATTGGACAACTAATGTTGGATTTCTGGACACGTTTTAAAGATGCATTCAATGATGAAGTAGCGCAAATTTTTAAACGTTTTACTTCTCATTGGTTAATGTGGATATTGCCACTGATTATTTTTGTTTTAATCAGCAGTATTTTTTATCGAGGAGTTTTATTTGATTTGCCTGTTGGTTATGTAGATCAAGATAAAAGTGTATTGTCACGTGAAATAGTTCGTAATTTGAATGCTGGCGCTCATGCAAACCTGATTAACTATGATAGTCAGCTTTCAATCGCTGAACGAGATTTGCAAGAAGCAAAAATTTACGCCATATTATATATTCCACCCAATTTTGAAGCGGATGTATTATCTGGTCGTCAACCAACCCCTATGCTTTATTATAATGCGTTATATTATAGCGCAGGATTATACTCCATTATGGATTATTCGGGGTTGATTGCCGCTTTAAATACTGAATATCGAACAACTTTAGCCACCAGTATTGGATTACCCGTTCCTCCACTTGCCAAAGTAAATTTTAATTATGATGGGCTATTTAATGCCAGTGGTAATTCCATGTACTTTCAACAGTTTTCGGCGGTAGTCCATTTATTGCAGCTATTTGTTGTTACCACAACAATTTATATTTTATCGCAATTACCTAAACGAACACGTCCCAGTTATCCCTTTGTGCTTGGAAAATTAGCGCCTTATACCATTTGGTATACTATGTTACTCATTTTCGAAATTGCGATGTTAGTTCTGTTTTCTCATGCCAGAGTATCAGGATCCCCATTTGCGATGATGACGGTGGTGTTTTTTTATGTCATAGCGGCACAAAGTATTGGTATTTTACTGTATACCTTTACGAAAACGGCTATTGATGCGTATACCTATATCGGTGTGCTAGTCGGATTGGCATTGACCTATTCAGGTATTGTTGTGCCCGAACTTTCAATGCCATGGATAGCCAGATTTATTTCTTCACTTGAGCCATTAACTTATGCACTAAATAAATTATTTGATCTCTTTTTACGGCATTCAAGTTATCTTTCTATTTTGAAAACCTGCGGTATTTTAATGATTTATCCAATAATTATAACCGTATTAGTCAGAAAACGTTTAGTTAAACGCTTACATCAACAAGAAAGGGTCAGTTAAATGATGAAAATATTTTGGTCTTCATTTATAAAACTTTTCTTCTACATGTTGATGCGACCAATGTGGTTATTGTTACTTTTATCAGTTTTATTAATGAGCTTAGTTTATATTAATGGCACTATTACTAATTTACCGGTGGCAATAGTCGATCAGGATCATTCCGCTACAAGTCGAAATTTAGTCCGTGCATTGAATACCAGTTCAAAAATTGATGTAATTACTTATGAAAATTCAATACAAGCCTATAATGATATAAATAATCGCAAATTATTTGCAGTATTTACCATACCAAGAAATTTTGAGAAAAAATTATTAAATGGTGAAGAAGTGACTATACCTGCTTACGGTGATGCATCCAGTCGGTTAGCTAATGGTTTGATACAAGTTGATATAAGAGGAATTTATCAGCAAATATTAACTGAATATAATACTCGAATAATGCGTGATGCGGGTTTTTCGGGTAAACAGATTAATATCATCTTATCACCTATAAAAGGTCAAACTGAACCGCTGTATAATGCAGGGATTAGTTTTGCGGCTATTACTTTTCCTGGCTTACTGGTTATGCTTTTGCAACATTCATTTTTAATTGCTGCAACTCGGACTAATATTACGTTAAATTCATTACCACAAGGTAGGCCGCCTAGAATAGTTATTTTTGGTAGTTTATGTGGTTTATTACCAATTTGGTTATTTTTATCCATCGTGCTTTTTGGATTATGGCCTTGGGTACTGGGTTATCGTCAGTTAGCTAGCCTCACCGAAATATTAATTATGACATTTCCATTATTACTCGGTGCCTTGGGATTGAGTAAATTATTGACTGAGTGTTTACGCAAAACCGAAATGATATATTTAACATTAGCATTTTTGACGACCCCTGTTTTTTATCTATCCGGTACCATTTGGCCAATCGATGCAATGCCACATTGGGTTCAATTCGTCTCTTATTTACTACCATCAACATGGGCAACTAACATGATTGCAGGTGTGAATCAAATGGGACTTGGACTAACAGATAATTGGCATAATATATTGATGATACTCTTATTAGGTGCGATATACAGTGTAATGGGTATTCTTGTTGCAGCATTAAGAGAAGGTCGAATTCGCAAATTTTTCAGAAAGAGAAAAATTAGATTGAAATCTTAACGTTATTTCATTTTTATTTATTTGAATTTTTATTTTTAATATTCAATCCTCAAATTATTCGTTAATTGTCTTAAAAGTGATGACAATTAACGAATGTTAATTTGCGTAATGCATCACTAAAAAAGATTTTCATTATCAATGTCGATTTATTGGTTTTTCCTGTTATGATCTTTCGCTTGTTGTTATCAAATAAATAATGTGTTGTTGTTAATGAAATATTATCCCTGGATTATTAGTCTTCGATTAAAAACCTTACCCCTCTCTTTATGTGCAATATTAGTTGGTAATGCGCTGGCTTATTGGCAACAACAATTTGATTTTTGGATTATGTTATTATCTATCATTACTGCCTCGTTATTGCAAATTCTGTCAAATTTAGCTAATGATTATGGGGATGCAGTAAAAGGAAGCGATAAATACAATATAAAAGCCCACACCCGAGGTATTCAACTAGGGTTAATCACGTTAAAACAGTTAAAGATAGCGTTAATCATCAATATTATTTTTTGTATTTTATCCGGGTTATGTCTATTACTTGTAGCTTGCAACAACCGATATGAACTATTGAGTTTTATAATACTAGGTTTGATATCTATCATTGCCGCTATTACCTATACTATTGGCAATAAACCTTATGGCTATAGTGGTTTTGGCGATATATCTGTTTTAATATTTTTTGGACTTATTGGTGTAATGGGAAGTTATTATTTACAAACAAAGTCATTAACTGGCGCAATTATGCTACCTGCTTTAGGTTGTGGATTATTGTCAGTAGCGGTTTTAAATATCAACAATTTGCGTGATATTGATAGCGATCGAAATTGCCATAAACGTACGTTAGTGGTCTTAATGGGACAAACCAAAGCTCGCTTTTATCATTTATTTTTAATCATGACAGCATTTATTTTGTTGGTACTCTTTGCCAGTCATCAGTTACACACCATTTGGCGATGGTTATTTTTGATAACGCTACCGTTATTTATTTATCATATTTATGCTGTTTTTCGATTTAAGGTGGCTAAGGATGCTATCCCTTTATTATTACAGATGGTCAAACTTGCATTATTCACTAATTTACTTTATTGTTTGGGTATTATTTTGAACTAGCTCACGTTTATTTAAATTCGGTATCGTGTAATTCTAGGTAAGCGTTATACTAAATAAACTAAAATATAAAGGCTAAAGGAGGCTTGGCAATGGAGTTTGATACTTCAATTCTTTGTGATTATTATCCAGAAGATGTTAACGTAGTAGAACCAATTTTCACTAATTTTGGTGGGGTTGCATCATTTTCAGGTCAAGCCGTAACAGTTAAATGTTTTGAGGATAACGGATTATTATACGAAATCTTGCAATCTAATGGTGCTGGTAAAATATTAGTCATTGATGGTGGTGGTTCAGTTCGTCGAGCATTGATTGATGCAGAGCTGATTGATATTGCTGTTCAAAATCAGTGGGAAGGTATCATTGTCTATGGCGCAGTTCGACAAGTGGATTATCTGGCAGAAGCAGATATTGGTATTCAAGCGTTAGCGGCGATACCCGTAGGTGCAGAAGATCAAGGTATTGGCGAAGTAGACATTAGAGTCAATTTTGGCGGTGTGACTTTCTTTTCTGGTGATTTTGTTTATGCTGATAATACCGGTATTATTTTGTCAGAAATCGCTTTAGAAATTGGAGAAGAGTAAAACTCTCATAAGTAATCATCCGTCGCTATAAATCGGCGGATGTCTTAAGTGTAACATATCATGAATCTATGATATTTTTAAATCAAAGCGTTCGATTACGTATATACCCGCCAGTTATCGTTTTAATTAAACCAGCAAGTTCCATATCTAGCAATTTAATTGTCAAATCAGGAATTGATATATTTAGCTGTTGAGCAATAATATCAACGGGAATAGGCTGATGATGAATCAAAGCAAAAATTTCAGGATATAAAATAGTTTCAACGGTTTCGACAGATTGGACTGTTAACGGCTTGATAGTTGATAAATAACCACAATAGTGCTCTAAAATATCGGTTGGTTTAGTGACTAAATAGGCTCCTTGTTGGATTAAAGCGTGAGTACCACTACTGTTTTCATTGTTGATTTCACCGGGTAAGGCAAAAACATCACGGTTTTGCTCAAGTGCATAACGGGCGGTAATCAATGAACCACTTTTTTCTGAGGCTTCAACCACAAAAGTACCCAGACTTAATCCGCTTATTATCCGGTTTCGTCTTGGAAAATATTCTGATCTTGCTGCTTCAAAGGGCAAAAATTCAGAAACTAAAGCACCATTTTGCGCCAATATGTCATGGGCAAGTTTTAAGTTTGATCGTGGCGCAATTTTAGCTAGACCGCTACCTAAAACCGCTATAGTGTGTCCTGATACTTCAAGTGCTCCTCGATGACAGATTGCATCTAGTCCCAATGCTAAACCGCTTGTTACTGTTAAACCATTAATCGCTAATTCACCCGCAAAATAGCGTCCCCATTGTGCGCCATAATCACTAAATTGCCGACTACCAACCATCGCTATTTGAGGCGTTTGCAGTAACTGTTTATTGCCCATAACAAATAGTAATAAAGGCGAGGCACTAATTTGTTTGAGCAGTGGTGGATAATCAGGATCACAATAGGCAATAAGTGTTTTAGGTAAACCATTACTATTGAGCCAATCAAGTACAGGTTCAAAATGAAGGTAAGAGGTTGCCAAAAAACGTTCTTGTTGAGTTGCATTTAATCCAATTTTATCCAGAAAAAACGCAACATCTTTAATTGTATTTGGTAAACCTTTAGAAAAAAGGTGACTAATTTTCTTAAAAATAGCGAGTTTTCCCTGTCCAAGCATTGAAATTCGTAATAAGAACTCATATTTACTCATCATAGTGTTTATTCATTTTAATTAGATGTGATTTCGTGAATTGGTTAGATATATTTTATCAATAGCTAACAAATGCTATTCACCATCATCATAAATGTTTACAATGTACTTGAATCTGAAAAATCTTACATTTGAGGAGTAGATCGAAGAATTTATGGCTATTTTACCGGTATTACGTTTTCCTGATGAGCGATTACGCAAAATTGCAAAACCTGTCACAGCATTTACGCCCGAATTACAGACCATCATTGATGATATGATAGAAACCATGTATGAGCAAAATGGTATTGGGCTTGCTGCCACTCAAGTCAATGTACATGAACAAATTATTGTGATTGACGTATCAGAAGATCGCAGTAATGTTTATGTAATCATTAATCCAGAAGTGATTAGTCAAGAAGGAGAAACGGGCATAGAAGAAGGTTGCTTGTCGATACCTGATTGTCGTGGATTTGTACCAAGAGCAGAAAAAATTAAAATCAAAGCGCTCGATCGCAATGGAAATCCTTACCAAATTGATGCTGATGAGCTTCTTGCGATTTGTATTCAACATGAAATGGATCATTTAAAAGGTAAACTCTTTGTTGATTATCTTTCTCCTTTAAAACGTCAACGAATCGAACAAAAAATGAAAAAAATGACTCGAGAAGAGCTTAAAAGTAGATAAAAATAATGATAATTTATGCGGTAATTTAACTGAAGATACCCATTCTATTTGTTAAGCTACCGCATGGATATTTTTTTATTTAACCAACCGTCAAAAGGTTTCCCTCCGATAGTTTTATTACTTATAATGAATTATCATTTTTATAAATTCAATATGTAATAACTGTTTTATCGCCGTATCTTAAGATATATTGCTTAAACTATTCAACCAGCTAATGCTGTTAGCATTGTCGAAATATGTTCAAATATCTGTTCAAACACAAATTCGGCAAAAGCGGGTAACATCGACATTAAATAAGTTAGCATGATTAATCCTAATAATAAGGTTAGGGGATAACCAATAACAAAAATGGATAGTTGAGGAGTCATTCTATTTAACAGCCCTAACGCCATATTGATAATTAATAACAAAGCCATTAAGGGTAATGCTAACATTATCCCATTGATAAATAGTAATCGGCTGATATCAATCAAAGTAAGAACGCCATTTGCTTTTAACGGTAAAGTTGTTATTGGAATGATGTCAAAACTATTGGCTAGTCCATATAATAACCATAAATGACAATCTAAACTAAGAAAAATCAATAAAGCGATGATATTGATGAAACGCGACAATACTGAAGTTGACGGTCCACCAATAGGATCAAAAAAAGTAGCCATACCAAGCCCCATTTGCATACCAATTAATTCACCAGCTACTCTCATGGTCATAAAGGCAAGTTGCATAGCAAGACCAATCAACACACCGATAATAACTTGCTGTGCAATCATCCAAATACCCATTAACGAATAAAGTGTTAAAGGCTCATTGGAAGGGGGTAATGGTAGTAAAAGAGCAATGAGTAAAGCTAAACTGATTTTGACTCGGTTAGGTACCTCTTTTTCGCCAGTAATCGGGGCAACCATAATTAGCGATAAAATACGCACAAACGGTAAAAACGAGTTTTTGACCCAAGAAAAAAAATCAATATCAAATAGATAATTAATATCAAATTCCATTAAATTTAGCTGGTTAGATTTGGAATGTTGGTAATAACAATTTTAATATAGTCAGTCATTGTCGATAGCATTGATGGGCCTAAAACAATTAAGACAACAATTACTGCTAAAATTTTAGGAATAAAAGATAAGGTCATTTCGTTAATTTGTGTTGCAGCTTGTAATAAACTAATAATCAAGCCGGTCACCAATGCAGCTAAAAGTAAAGGGCCAGCAAGTGAGGCTGCGACTTTGACTGCTTGAATGGCAAGTGTACTAATCGAATCAGGTGACATAATTTTCCTTAATATAAAAATCGTTAATTTCTACTTTTCAACTGAAAAAGCTTTGTGCTAGTGAACCTAACAACAAATGCCAACCATCGGCTAACACAAACAACATTAATTTGAATGGGAGTGATACGGTTGCAGGCGGTACCATCATCATCCCTAATGCCATTAACGTACTTGCAACGACTAAATCAATGACCAAAAAGGGAATAAAAATCGTAAAACCAATTTGGAAGGCTGTTTTTAATTCACTGACGACAAAGGCAGGTATTAGTACATTCAATGGCACTTGTTCTCGTGTTTCAACTTCGTTGACATGAGACATATTCATAAATAAGGCGAGATCATTTTCCCGTGTTTGGCTTAGCATAAATTCGCGTAATGGTTTTGCAGCTGTTGTTAAGCCTTCTTGCATCGTGATTTGATTTTGTGAATAAGGAACATAAGCATCTTGATAAATTTTATCGATCACCGGTGACATAATAAAAAATGTCATAAATAGTGCAATGCCCAAAATAACTTGGTTGGGTGGGGCTGATTGCGTGCCAAGCGCATTGCGTAATAATCCCAATACAATGATGATTCGGGTAAAACTGGTCATCAAAAGTAAAATAGCAGGTATAAACGTGAGTAACGTTAAAAATACCAATGTTTCAACTGGTAATGACCAACTATGTTCACCATTTTGAATTGTTTCAGTCATAAACGGGAGTGATGAAGGATCGGCAAAACAAAATCGGCTAAAAAACAATAAGCTTAGTAACGTCGTAAGTAATATAAAAATTTTTAACCGCACAAGAGATCACTCCTTTTTAGATTTTAACGCTGATTGCAGGACTTGCTTGAACAGGTTGTTATCCATTGATTTTGCAACAGGTATTGATTGGGATAATAATTTTTCTGCTCGTTGTTCATCAATAGTATGTAGCAACGTCATATGATGGGAAGTGATACCAACAACCAATAATTGTTTATCCACCTCAACTAAAATGATTCGTTCTTTTGGGCTAATGCAATGCGTTGCTTTAACATGAATATATGCATTGCGTTTCTTATTTTGACCCAGACGTTTAACTATCCAACCTAACAATAGAATCATAAAAATAACACCGATTAGCGCCGAGCCAATTGATGTGCCCATTTGACTGTAAAGATTTAATTCAGATGATGACGATACAGTATTGCTCGTGATAGTTTGGCTAGTTGAGATCTGAGTCATATTTTTCGGATTTATCGCTATTAACGGCTCAATCTGCGTACACGCTCAGATGGTGTTATAATGTCGGTAATACGGACACCGTAATTATCGCCAACAACGACAATTTCGCCTTGCGCAATCAAATAACCATTGATCAAAATATCTAAAGGTTCACCAGCTAATCCGTCGAGTGCAATTACCGATCCTTGAGTAAGATTGAGTAAATCTTTAATTGCCATCTTTGTTCGACCAAGTTCGACACTTAAATGAACGGGTATATCTAAAATAAGATTGATATCTTGTTTGTTATCTTGTGCATGATTTGGTGATAGCGTTTCAAAGATTGCCTCTTTGGTAATGAGCTCATCATTGGTCGTATCATTCGCTTGGTTTTCGTCATTATTTTGTTTGTTATCAGTCATTGAATTCCCCTTCATTCAATTGTTCTAATACTGGATTAATTACTTGTTCTACTTGGATAGCATATTGCTTATTAATTTTACCGTAGTGTCCTTTTAATATAGGTACGCCACCAACAGTTACATCGAGAAGAGTTGGTTTTTCGATTACTAAAATATCATCTACTTTGAGCGCCAGTAGCCTATCTACTGTTGTTTGAATTGTCGTAAAGTTAGCGACTAATTCAATGGTAGATTGTTTGATGCCGCTGGTTAATGAACTCATCCAAATGTTATCATCTTGATGCGATTGTTGTTCAATTGGTGGTTTTATTAACAGCTCTTTGATGGGTTCAACCATTGAATAAGGAATACAGATACTGAACGTGGTTTTAGAGTTACCAATCTCAACTTTAAAGTTTGATGTTAAAACGACATCATCAGGTGAACTTGTGATGTTGGTGAATTTGCTCTGCATTTCAGAACGAATGTATTCAGTTTCAATAGAATATATATCTGTCCAGGCATTTTGATAAAACGTTAATGCTAATTCGAGCACCCGCTTAATAATTTGCTGTTCGGTATGAGTAAATTCCCGTTCTTCTGTATCGAGTTTTGAAGCATGACCATCACCACCAAATAAAGTATCAACCACGGTATAAACAATCTCTGGTGAAAACGCAAATAGGCTTGAACCTCGTAATGGATTGAGATGAACCAGATTTAAATGGTTAGCTGCTGAAATTTGTGAAAACTCTTTAAAAGTTTGAGGTTCAATGGGAGAAGCAATAACATCCGTATTCCGTCTTAATAAGTTAAATAAACCTATTCTAAATTGACGAGCAAAGCGCTCATTCACAATTTCTAACGCAGTTAAACGTTCAGGAATAAAACTATGTTTGACTGACAAATCATAAGGTTTAACTTCAATTTTTTTGGCAGATAAATGATTGTCAGGATTTTTCTTGTTTTGCGTTATCAGTATGTCTTCTGAATGCGATAACTCAGCAGAAGAATCATCTATTTCTGGCTTAGGTTCGTGCTTATCTGGCATGTTAATCACCGTATTATAAAATCAGTGAATAATACTTCGTCAACCTTAACTGTATGTTTAGGATCATACTTTCTGGATAAGGCGACTTTGATTTGCTCTTGTAAATCAAGTTTACCTGTTTCAAGCTTTAAATTATTGACATATTGTTTAGACGTTAACAGTAATACATCGCTTCTGACTTCTGGTAAATATTCTAATAGCACAGATTTTTGTTCTTCGTCAGCAACACGTAATACCATACCAACATAGAGAACTTTGTTAATTTCTGTACTATCTTCTGAAGTTGGTAATGAAATTGTAAACGGTTTTAGTGTTAAAAATACCGGTGATAAAACAGGTGGCTCTTCTTTAGCTTTAATTGTATTTTTAGACTGATTTTGGAACCATAAATAGGCAGTTGTTGCTAATGCTAACATTGTGATGATAATAAGTATTAGGTTTAAAATACTCACTTTTTTCTTGGAAGTTGGCATGTTTATTCTTATCTCAGTTAAAATTTGGAAAAATAATAACCAATTGAATGGTTAAAAATACAAGAATAATAAATCAAGCTGACAGAATTGATTTGAAGAATAGGCGATAAAAATATCACCTATTCAGCCTTTTTATTCTCTCATCATTTAAAAAAATAAATGCAATGCCTTACTCAGCTTTACGCAAATATACTCAACCCAGATTTTGCTAAATGATTACTAACCTGATTAGGTTGATGAATTTCCTCAATGACGTTTGAATGTTCGATTATTGGTGTTTGACGATTCTTTGTTTGTTGATATTGCGCCGACTGATCAGCATCATTCATCATCGAGAAGTCACTAATATCGGCTTGTTCTAGTGTGATACCTTGTTCTTCAAGCGAACTTTTCAAATAGGGTAAGGCAGATTCTAATACGCTTTTGACTACGGCATGAGCAGCCATCATATGCAAGTTCATTTTATCCTCTATCATATCCAGTTTTATATGTAATGAACCTAGCTCTTGAGGATTAAGTTTAATATTCGCCGTTTGAATCCCTTGCCGATTAAACATGATGATCTGCTCAGTAAGTGATGACGACCACTGTTGATTTGTGACGGCGACAGGCAAGTTTATCGATGTAGTGATTTTGGGGGGCGTCAAGGTTAACCCTGCTGGGTCTTGTCCATGCGACGATGTGGTTATTGCTGCCTCTTGATTGAAAGTTATATCGTTAGTGATAAGAGGCGTCGAGACAGGACGTTGTTGGTATTGTAATTCCTGTTTAACACTATTTAGTTGAAAACTATCATTAGCTACGGTAGATAATTGATGATTTGAACTCTTTATTAAAGTTGCTGTTTCAGTGTTATTTAAGTTCGCACTAAAATGATTTTGGTTACTCTCTTTTATTGCCATATTGATTTGCAATGAACGTTCATCGATTATTGCTTCACAGTCATCAATGCTATTAACGGGTAATCGTTGCTCTTCATCAGTGATGTCTGATGCGAAAGAATTTAATCTATTGATTGCATCATTTAATGGGTTAGTGATTGCACTATTAAGATGATATGAAAGATGACTTGACTGTAATTTGTCACGCATTTCGGATTGAATCATACTGGTATCATAAGGGAAAACAGGGAAGATTAATCCACCAAGACTATTGTTTTGATCATCAAATTCACATCCCTCATAGTCAATTTGATTTAGGTTATTTGGCTGTTCTGGATGCGATAACGGCTTTTCATTGTCAGCCAATAACTGCTGAAAAAGATTCGCATCATTTACATTAGCTTCCTCATCAAGTTGTTTAGATAGATTCGTTGATATTAATTGCATATCACTATTTAAATTAATATTCATGTAATATTCTCCTTGATAACTGTTGCTGGGCAAATTCATCCGTCATTTTTTGCTGTAATCGATTTTGAAGTTGTAACTGCTTTTTGTGCTGTTTTTCTAATAACGTGGTGTAGGTATTCAAACTTTTATTGGATTGATTAAGTTCATTGGTTATTTGTTGTTGTTTAATCGCTAATGTGAGTAGCAATTTTTTTTGTTGTTCGATACCTTGCTCAATATTGGCTATAAATGCGGTAAAATTAGTTAATTCGCATCCTTTAATACCATTCGATAAAGCGCTATTTAATTGCTGTTGATATTCAGCGTAATAATCATTAAGTACCTTAAGTTGTGATTGTGCTTGTTGATGACTTTCGTTTGCTTTTTTTAATCGAATTAAACTATCATCAATCGATTTTTGCGCTAACTGTTTCAAGGTTAAAAAAGCATGTTGTGTCGAATTTTTATTGTTCATGATACTTCCTTACGATCCCATGGCGTTAGGATCAACAATTGCAACTAGCTGTTGATAGGCTTCTTGATAACTACAATGTTCATTAATCCCTTGCTGTAAAAAGGTTTGCATAGCCGGAAATAGCGTAATTGCTTTATCTAATAAAGGATCAGTACCGGCGACATAAGCACCAACATTGATTAAATCACGATTGCGTTGAAAACTCGAAAACAGTTGTTTGAACAGACGTGATTTTTTCTCATCTTCAGGCGCGGTGAGATCCGTCATAACACGGCTAATGGAGGCTTCTATATCAATTGCTGGATAGTGCCCCGATTCAGCAAGTGAGCGTGAAAGTACGATGTGCCCGTCTAAAATAGCCCGGGCTGAATCAGCAATCGGATCTTGTTGATCATCCCCTTCGGTTAAAACGGTATAAAATGCGGTAATCGCGCCTTTACCATGATTATCATTACCGGCTCTTTCAACCAGAGCGGGTAATTTAGCAAATACTGAAGGGGGATAACCTTTCGTCGCTGGTGGCTCACCGATAGCTAAGGCAATTTCACGCTGCGCCATTGCATAGCGAGTGAGCGAATCCATAATTAAAAGGACATTTAACCCTTGTTCACGAAAAGATTCCGCAATTTTGGTGGCGTAAGTCGCCCCTTGTAAACGTAAGAGTGGTGATACATCCGCTGGCGCTGCTACCACGACAGCGCGTGACAGTCCTTCTTCGCCTAAAATATTTTCGATAAAGTCTTTAACTTCTCGTCCCCGTTCGCCGATTAAACCAACGACAATAACATCTGCTTGGGTGTAGCGTGCCATCATACCGAGTAACACACTTTTACCGACGCCCGAACCGGCAAATAAACCCATTCGCTGTCCTTGCCCAACGGTGAGTAGAGCATTGATTGCTCTAACCCCTACATCGAGCACTTGATGAATGGGCGTGCGTTGTAATGGATTGAGTGTTTTACTTGATAAGCCTTGATACTCGACATTTTCTGGTAAGGGTTTTCCGTCTAACGGTTTTCCCATTGCGTCAACAACTCGTCCCAATAATGTCATACCAACCGGTAATAATTTGTGACTAAAATGGGCTAAATCGTATTGTGCGGTGTACACTCTTGCACCCAGTAAAATACCGTCAGTAGATTCGAATGGCATTAGGTAAAGTGTATGTGCATTAAACCCTACCACTTCGCATTCAACGGCATCGATATGACCTTGGCACTGTCTTTCAATATAACAGTTGGAGCCTAATGGTAATTTTAATCCCACGGCTTCAAGGACTAGCCCAGACGCTTTCACTAATCGACCATAATGACGAATTAATGATAAATCTTTAAGCTGCTTTGTTGCTTGAAGGAGTTTGGTTGACCATTGGCTTGAGTATCGCACGTTAATGGTTCTCGCCTAATAAATGATCAGACATCATTTGCCAATGTTGATTTATATTGCTATTCACTTCATTGGTATCTGTTAATAATTTACATCCGCCTACTTCGACATTTGCATCAGCAATAAATTGCCATTGGTGTGGATTAATATCATCATTTAACATCGGTTCTAACCAGCGTAAATCAGCAGGGTTAAGACGTAATACAATCGGATCTGATAGCATGGAACATTGTTCAACTAATTGATTAATTGTGTGCATTAATTGCTTTTGTTTAACTTTTGATAGGCTACCAACCGTTTTTTGTGCTGCAACTAATGCCAAATCAAATAATTGGGGCACAATTAATTCATCAATCTCTTTAATGGATTGCTCAAAATTGTTGATTAAATCTGTGATGGCTTGAACAGCTTGCTTTTTTTCATCATCAAGTTGTTGTTCAATCTGTTCACGACCTTGCTGTTGACCAACTAAATATCCTTGGTCATACCCAGATTGTTTGCCATTCTCAAAGCCCTCTTTATGACCTTGTTCGAATCCTTCTTGATAGGCTTGTGATTTTGCTTCTTGCTTTAACTGTTCTAACTCTTCTTCACTGATAGAGGGAGCCGGTACAACATCTATGTGTTCTGGCTCAGGCTCACTTTCTACTTCGTCAACCTGAGTAGCCATAGATTGTTGTGTTAATGGTGAAAAGACTGATGACGATAAATCCTGAAAACAGAGCGGTTCCCAGCTTAATTTATCTGAACTATTACACATATTCGTCGTCACCGCTACTTAAGATAACTTCACCGGTTTCAGCTAAGCGACGCGCAATAACCAAGATTTTCTTCTGCTCCGTTTCCACTTGTGATAAGCGCACCGGCGGTCTGTTTTCAAGATCTTCACGTAAAATAGAGGCTGCGCGTTGTGACATGTTGCTAAGTAATTTGTCACGTAATGCAATTGATGCACCTTTTAATGCAATAATGAGCGTCTCGTTATCGACATCTTTAAGTAGACGTTGGATGCTTCTATCATCCACTTCAACCAGATTTTCAAACAAGAACATTTCATCAATAATTTTCTGTGCAAGTTCATTGTCGTAATCGCGTAATGCATTGATAACCAACTCTTCTTGTTGGCTCTTCATTAAGTTAATGATTTCGGCTGCGGTTCTAATTCCGCCTAAGTTATTAAGTTTAATATTTTGTCCGTGTAATAATGTTGATAATGACGTAGATAATAATCGGAGTGCTGAAGGTTCAACACCACCAAAAGTGGCAATACGTAACATCACATCATTACGTAAATCGTCATCGAATAGATTAAGAATTTCCGCCGCTAAATCTCGGTGTAAATGGACTAAAATAGTGGCAATAATTTGTGGATGTTCTTTTTTAACCAAATCAACAGCTCGAGCAGCATCAACAAAATTAAGCATTTCAAGACCGTCGGTAGCTTCTTCAATATCTTTTCCTAACAGCTCATCGAGTAAACGACCAGCTTTTTCACTACCAATAGATTTTTCTAATACTGAACGTAAGTAGCCATTGGTATCTGTATTAAGTACCGCACACTCTTCGAGTGTTTTTTGGCATTCATTAAGAATACCTTTTAACTGTTCTTGTGAAAGCTGTGGCAAAGACATCATCGCACTACTGATTTGTTGCACCTCTTTAGGATTGAGATATTGCATCACTTGTGCAGCAATTTCTTCACCTAACACCATTAAAACTGTTGCGGCTTTTTGTGATTCATTTAAATTCATTCGTTGCTGTCCTCTTTACTGATCCAGCTGCGAATAATTAACGCCATGACACGTGGATCCTTCTCAACAATTTTACGGATGTATTGCTGTTGTTGCATATTATCTTCAAATATCTTCTGTTGTTGTTTACTGTGCGCTTTGTAATCTAATTTTTCATCGATACCGGTTTGAGCATCTGATGTATTATCATGTGTATTGAAGTACTGTCGTTGTAACTTCATCCAAACGCCACGTAATACTTTTCGCCAAACAATCCACGCAATAAAAATATAGATCAGATATTTAATGCCTGATTTAGTGTTTTCATAAAATTGGTGGGTTTCCCAAAATGCTAATCCGTCATCTTCATCATCAAGTTGATGACTAAATTTTAAATTAGCCACTGTTAAGGTATCACCACGTAAATCAGAATATCCCATTGCTTGACGTGCTAATGCTTCAATATTTTGTAGCTCTTCATTATCCAGTTTGACCCATTGAGGTGTTTTGTTCTTTGTTTGATTTTGTTTGTTGTCTGTTTCAGATGTTGTAGAGACAGTGTTTGTCTCATCAGAATCTGAATGATTAGCATCTTGCTCAACATATTTATAATTGACTAACACGGCAACCGATAAACGTTTGATTCTGCCCTCGGGTATTTTACTGTGAACAACTTGTCGATTAACTTCGTAATTTAAAGTATTATTTGACTGTAAATTATAGATTTTTTGCTTATCATCTTGTTCTTTCGACTCGGCTTGTTCATCAATTGGGGCACTTGCGGTTGGCGCAGGTTGATTAGATAGCGCACCAGGCACACCACCTACACCAGCATTATTACCCACTTGACGATTTTCGATTCGCTGTTTGCTACGAATAGTTTGGTTAGCCAGATCACTATTTGGATCAAAGGTTTCCGATGTGGTTTCTTGTCGACTAAAGTCAATATCGGCATTGACTTGTACCATGACATTTTTTTTACCTAAAATCGGAATAATAATTTTTTCCACACGCTCACGAACGCTATTTTCAATTCGTTCACTAAACTCTAAATGAGCAACATTGAATGTTTTATCTCGATAATTTTCACCGGTGAGTAAATTACCTTTCTGATCGATAATGGTAACTTTATCGGCTTGTAATTCCGGTACACTACTTGAAATAAGGTGAATAATCGCATCAATTTGGCGTTGTGATAGACTACGCCCCGGTAATAAGGTTAATGCGACAGAAGCTGAAGGAAATTTTCGTTCTCTAACGAATAATGAAGGTTTAGGCATGGCTAAATGCACTCTGGCATCATCAATACTGCTAATGATTGCAATTGTGCGGGATAGTTCACCTTCTAAGGCTCGTTGATAATTGATCTGCTCGTTGAATTGACTCATCCCAAAACTTTCTTTATCGAGCAATTCAAAGCCAACAGCCCCCCCTTTTGGCAATCCTAATTGGGCAATACGCAAACGTGTATCGTAAACTTTCTCTTCAGGAATTAAGATGGTTGAACCTGATGAAGTGAATTTATAAGGAATATTCATCTTATCAAGTTGGCTGATAATTTCGCCGCCATCTTTGTCGTTTAAATTACTGAACAAAACCCCATAATTGTCATTTTTCATCCATAGGTAAGCCATACTTAAGATTGCTAATATCACCACGCCGGCAATAAGCATTAACATTTTTGGATTTTGTTTTAATTGATTGATAAAAGGTAACTTATTTAGTATTGATTCGCCTTTTTTACCGACAGTTTGGCTAGTCATAAATATCCTAATTCTAAACTAATTAGATGAATTCTAAAGTTTATTATCTGTGTATTTAGAAAAATCAATAGCTAAAAAAGGAAAGGATTTTCCCCTTACTTGTGGGATTTAAATTTTTTGTTGTATGGTAAATTGAGGATTAGTTGAGCAATTTAAATGAGAGTGAGGTTTTAACTCCATGAATACATTGAATAATTATAATGACATCGTTCTTGCATCGATAAAAGAACCTAATTTACTTCAAAAGAAACAATCGATTGTTAATCAATCTGATTTTGCCTCTGAGTTAAAAACAGCTTTAGATACGATTAGTCAAACGCAAATCCATGCTCAAAATCAAGCAAAAGCGTTTGAATTGGGTGAACCCAATATTGCCTTAAATGAAGTTATGGTAAATATGCAAAAATCGACAGTTTCACTTCAATTTGGTATTCAAGTTCGTAACAAACTTGTTGCTGCCTATCAAGAAATTATGAATATGAATGTTTAATGTGCATTAAGCATTCATATAAGTGCAAGATTGTTAATGTCTAATCATTATTCTCAATCTTGCACTTAGCAAATATTCAATAAAATTTATCCGTTAAATTAAGTTAGCGACGTGTTGGTAATTCTCAATTTTGGATTGTTGACGGACTTTTTCTCCGATTAATTCCCCTAATTCAGCATGCCGTGTGGTAACCAATTGGCTGATTTGCTGTTGGTAACTCAAAATATTTTGAATATACATTCGTACTCTATCTTTACATTGCGAGGGTACGTGTTCCGTGATTAAAGTACCGTCAAGTTCCTTAATATTTTCAGATAATTGTGAGTATTGGCTTTGCCAACTCAGTAACGTATTCCAATCTTCCTTATGTGCGCTAATTAACATTTGTTCTGTCACATAATCAAGTTGTTCATAGTGTCTTAATAATGTTGTTCCTTTCATAACCATCTCTTTTTTATTTTGCAATTTCACGCCAAGATTCAGCAATATTGTTGAGTAGGTCAAAACAGTTTTGTAGCTTATCTTGATCGTTATATAAATTAGCCAGTACTAATTGTTGGCTGATATAGTGATACAAGCGTTCTAAATTTTCGGCAATTTCGCCTCCTTTTTCTAAATCTAAACAGCTTTTTAGTCCGTTATCAACGATATTGATTGCTTTTGATATCGCCATTCCTTTACCCGCTATGTTTCCTTTTTGAATGTATAATTTAGCAAGTTTGATCGCATTTAGTGCGCCATCATAGAGCAATACGATCAATTGATGTGGTGAGGCTTGGCTCACACATGTTTCTAAATTAACTTGCTCATAAGCTTGAGATCCTAATTTATACATTGTTATTAATCCTTATTTTTTCATGTTTGCCATCATTTCGAATTGGGTTGTTAAATAATTACTCATGCTATCTAATGAACTAATTAAAACATCTAATTTAGTAAATTGGACTCGATAGCGTTCGACGGTTTGCTCAATTGAATTGTTCACTTGTTCATATCGTTTATCTAACGATTTCAATGTTGAATTTAATCCTGTGGTGGCTGAATCAATCATGCCTTCACTATCTATAAATCCACTGACTTTATTGAATACTTCATTAGCAATACCGGTAGTTTCACCGTCACCGGTAAATAACGTAGCAACAGCATCACTATTTTCACTTAGCGCTTTTTTTAATTGATTTTCATTGATAGTAAGCGAACCTTTGTTATCCATGTTAACGCCAATTTGGGCAAGAACAGAAAACTCACCTGATTGACCCTTAGCAAAGATTGAACGAATACTTTGATCGATATTACGTAGTGTAGAATCACCAATTAGTGGGCCATTATTGTTGCTTAACTCGTCAGAATTGGTCTCTTTAGCGGTAAATTGAGTCAGGCTTGAAATGGTAGATTGTAATTGATTAAATGCCTCAACCCACTCTTTTATCGCCGTTTCTGCTTTTTCATTATCAGCAGTAATAGCTAAATTTTGACTGGTCGTGGTGGTTGCTTTTAAGGTGATATCAACACCTTCAATCACTTCTTTAATGGTATTTGAAGCACTTGTTATGGCAACACCATTAAATGTTAATTTAGCATCTTGCGCTTTAGCAACTTCTACCATATTACTTGTGTCGGGTTGCTGATGATTAAATCCAATAATCTTATTGAGTTTTTCATCGTCTGACGAAATTGACTTAATGGCTTGTTGTTCACCGGTTTCTTTCGATGTGATAACTAATTGATAGCTATCTGAACCACTGCGAACAATCGCTGCACTCATGGTTGAATGACTAGTTGTCCCATCTTCATTAACCACTTTGGCATTATTAATGGCGTTGGCAATGGATTCTAATGATGTTTCGTCCTTAGACAGGTTAACTTCAAGTTTTTGACCATTAGCTTGTTCAATGGTAATGGTTCTTGTTTCATTTTCATTACCTAAATTAGTATTCTTATCATTGATGGCTGATGTTGCAATACTGTGTGAAGTTGCTAACTGATCAACAGTCACCGCATAATTACGCAATGCCGCTTTATTATTAACTGTTGTGGTAAAATAATTGTCATTACCTGCTGATGCTCGACTATAAAAAAGTTCTTTTTTCTGTAGTTTTTCTGTAGCAGAATTAAACGAGCTTAACGCATTTTTTAACTTACCGAAGCCACTGATTTTGGCATTAATTGCTTTTTGTTGAGCGGTGATCGGGGTTAAACGTGTTTTTTCAACGGATTCTAACTGACTTAATACTTCATTAAGATCGATACCAGAACCAATCCCTAAAATGCTCATTGCCATAATTTTTTGCCCTTATTTAATCACTATTTATCAACCATAACTTATCTAGCTGTTATATCGGCTTTTGGCATAAAAAGTTTAGAAGAAATTTGTGACGAATTTCTGGTTTTTAAAAAAATAAAAAACAAAATATCTTTTTTATTAATTTAATAAACTGAATTATAAAAAGATATTTTAAATATGGTGGTGGCTTTTAGTTTGATAACACAACAAAAAATAAAAATTATTAAAGTTTCCTATTTTGCTACCGATAAGTTAATTATCAGCAAATATATTGGACGTCGTGCTTCAATATGCCGTTGATTTGACTAATCATATTAAGGAGATAAAAAAATGGCACAAGTAATTAATACTAATACTATGTCTTTAATGGCAAAAAATAACCTGAATAATTCACAAAGCGTTCTTGGAACAGCAATTGAACGTTTATCATCTGGTATGCGTATTAACAGCGCAAAAGATGATGCGGCAGGTCAAGCTATTGCTAACCGTTTTTCATCAAATATTCGTGGTTTAACTCAAGCTGCTCGTAATGCTAATGATGGTATTTCACTTGCACAAACTACTGAAGGTGCATTAAACGAAATCAATAACAACGTACAACGTATTCGTGAGTTAACTGTTCAAGCTGCAAATGGTACTAACTCTCAAAGCGATTTAGTATCAATCCAAAATGAAATCGATCAACGTTTACAAGAGATCGACCGTGTTTCTAAACAAACTGATTTCAATGGTTCAAAAGTATTATCAGAAGATAAAACTCTTAAAATTCAAGTGGGTGCAAACGATGGTGAAACCATTGAAATCAATTTGAAAAAAATCGACAGTACTGAGCTTGGTTTAGCGGATTTTAATGTTTCTGATACCCCAACTGCCGATCCGTTAAAAACACTTGATGCAGCACTATCTAAGATTGATGGATTACGAGGTCAATTAGGTGCGGTGCAAAACCGTTTTGAATCAACTGTGACTAACATCAACAACACAGTAAACAATTTAAGTTCTGCTCGTAGCCGAATTGAAGATGCGGATTATGCAACTGAAGTTTCAAACATGACTCGTGGTCAAATCTTACAACAAGCAGGTACTTCAGTTTTAGCACAAGCAAATCAGGTACCACAATCTGTACTTTCATTATTACAATAAGACTAAATTTATCTGATATTCTGCTTATTCTAATTTTACGACAGAGTAATAACGGTATTTTTAATACCGTTATTATTAATAATGATAATTACCTATTTTTTATATCTTTATTCATCTCATTAAATCTACTTGTTAACGACATAATAGTATTAAGCATATTTTTAACCTTGGCTCCAAAAAATGGATGATAGCTTATATAACTCGCAAGGCATAATTAATCAAGTTGACTGGCAACAGTATATCCATTTAGTTCGTAATGAAGCATTAAAATTAGCCGTTCGTTTGCCAAATACTATTGAACTTGATGATTTACTGCAAGTTGGTTACATCGGCCTGTTAGATACGATAAAGCGTTATGATGTATCTCAAGGCAATACGTTTGCCACTTTTGCTATACCGAGAATAAAAGGGGCAATGTTAGATGAACTCCGTAGTCGGGACTGGCTACCAAGACAAACTCGAAAAAAGATCAAAGATATCACTCAAGCCATTAATCAACTGGAACAGAAACTCGGTACCACGCCTAATGATCACCAGATTGCAGAATATTTGCAATTATCGATTTCTGAATATCGTAAAGCGTTGTTGGATTCAAATTGTAGTCAAATCTGTTCTTATGACGAAATGCAGAAAAAATTAGGGGATAACATTGATGCTATTGTCGATCATGGTGAAGATAGTGATCCTTTTTCGACTATTATCAATGACGAAATTCGTGACCAAATCGCTCGACAAATTGATAAGTTACCCGAAAAAGAAAAAATGATTTTAGCCTTGTATTACCAAGAAGAACTGAATTTAAAAGAGATTGGGAAAGTGATGGATATTAGTGAGTCACGAGTCAGTCAACTACATAGCCAAGCGATAAAAAGAATACAAAGTAAAGTGACGCTATAGAAAAATAAAAATAAACTGCGTAAAACAAAGTGTAATTAAACGAAAATAAATTGAAATGATTTTTTTATTGACCTTTCTCGTTTAAAAATGTAATTTTATGTGTAAAAAAACAGTTAATAATAATTTTTGATTGTTTTTTGTTTTTTTACTGCGAATTAAAATAAATAGGATTGGTGATTAAATTGGGTAATATACTAGAAGACGATATTCTTAAATGTATACATCATTTAAATCTTTCAACATTATTGTTAAGCCAACGAATGCTTGAGAAAGACAAAGCGATGGCGATGTTTAGATTAGGTATTGATGAAGAAACTGCTGACGCAATAAGTAATTTAACAGCATCACAGATGTTAGTGTTATCTGAAACAAATCAATTAACATTTCAACTACGATTTGAAAATTCAGATATGATTAAAAAACTGACTGAAGATTCTCGGATTAGCGATATTAAACAGATGCATACAGGAATTCTTTTATCTAGTTTACTGTTAGATTCAATCAATAAGTAGGTAGGTAAATAAGATGAGATGTACAAGTATCGTTCAATCATATAAAGAGATTCAACTCGCTATTCGTTTAATTTCACTCGGTGCCAGAATTCAAATGCTTGAAAGTGAAACTAATTTAAGTCGAGGCAAATTAATTAAACTTTATAAAGAAATTCAAGGTTGCCCACCACCGAAAGGATTGTTACCGTTTTCAACAACGTGGTTTATGACATGGGAACCGAATATCCACTCAAGTATTTTTTATAATGCTTATCATTTTTTAGTAAAACATGGCACCAAACCTGGAATACAATCGATTTTAAAAGCTTATCAGCTCTATCTTGAACAATGTCCTGCTCATAATGAAGAGCCAGTATTAGGATTAACACGAGCTTGGATTTTAGTCAAATTTGTCGAAAGTAATGTAATGCAGCAATCTTGTTGTAAAGAGTGTCATGGTCATTTTATTACTCATGCTTACCAACCGATCAACAGTTTTGTTTGTAGCTTATGCCAACCACCATCAAGAGCAGAAAAAAACCAAAAGACACAAAAAGAGAATCACGCTAAATGTTTACAAGTATTATCAATTCCTAATAATTTTGATTTAGCGATTGCAAAGCAGGTGGCGAGTTAAATAAATATACAGGGCACAGAACCGATTTATTGTTATTTTATGGAGAAAGAAGAAAGCCAATGCTAATCATAATTGGATATATTGTTGTTATCGCCTCTGCTTTGTTAGGTTACGTATTAAGTGGTGGTTACTTAGCGGTACTTTTTCAGCCGTTAGAATTTTTAATTATTGGCGGTACCGCTATTGGTGCTTTTATTGTCAGTAATGAAAAAAAAGTGATCAAAAAGACGCTTAAAGCATTAGGACAGTTATTTAAATCGTCTAAATATAATAAAAATCTATATTTAACCTTGATTAATTTGATGTACACCATTTTAACGAAAATCCGACAAAATGGCGCACTATCGATAGAGGGAGATATTGATAATCCACATGAAAGTGAATTGTTTAAGCAATATCCGCTTATTTTAGCCAATCCTCGAATTTTAGATTTTATCACTGATTACATGCGTCTGATGATTAGTGGCAATATGAATGTTTATGAAATCGAAGCCTTAATGAGTGAAGAAATTGAAACTTTAGAGCATGAACTTGAAAAACCCGTTAATGCTATTTCTAGTATTGGTGATGGCTTACCAGCTTTTGGTATCGTTGCTGCTGTTATGGGGGTAATTAATACTCTTGCTCAAGCCGATAGACCAGCAAGCGAATTGGGTGAACTGATTGCACATGCAATGGTTGGAACATTTTTAGGTATTTTATTGGCTTATGGGTTTGTATCGCCATTAGCGGCTTTATTAAAACAAAGAAATGCTGATATGACCAAAATACTTGAATGTACTAAAGTCATATTAATCGCCAATATGCACGACTATGCACCACAAATTTGCATTGAATTTGGTCGGAAAATGATATTTTCTGATGAACGCCCATCTTTCTTCGAATTAGAAAAATATATACAAGAAGCTAAAGATAAGAATGCCAACTCAAATGAAAACAATTAACAATGAAAGATAGCTCTGTAAGAATCATAACAAGAAAAAAGTCGGGACATGGTGATGGGCATCATGGTGGTTCGTGGAAAATCGCTTATGCTGACTTTATGACCGCCATGATGGCACTGTTTTTAGTCATGTGGTTAATCGCAAAATCGACGCCACAAGAACTACAAGGAATTGCTGAATATTTTAGAACGCCGTTACTTATGGGGCAAAATGGCGGTCAAAATATCAGTGATAGTGAAAGCCCGATTCCTGGTGGTGGCGATGATGTCACTCAGCAACTAGGTGAAGAAAAAAACGATATTGCCAATCAACAGCAACAAAGCGAATTTGAAAAAAAACAACTCGAAAAAATTCAGTTGATTGAAACAGCACGTAAAATTTTTGAAATGTTTAAACTCGATCCTCGTCTAAAAAAATTAGCACCTAATTTAATTATTGAACTCACTGAAATGGGATTACGTATTCAAATTCTGGCATCAGATGATAAACCGATGTTCAATGTGGGCAGTGCGGTTATACATCCTGATATGCAAAGCATTTTGCATGCCTTAGCACCTATTTTAAATTCATTACCTAATAAAATAACCTTATCAGGTCATACCGATGAACGTCAATATGTCACCGGTGATAGAGGTTATAGTAATTGGGAGTTATCTGCTGATCGAGCCAATTCATCAAGACGAGAACTTATCGCAGGTGGATTAGATAAAAATAAAATTATCCGTATTGTTGCGCTTGCCGATACCGTGGGATTGAACAATCCACATTATAGTAAAGATGCTAACCGACGAATTAGTATTTTAATTCTAAATAAATCGGCACAACAATACATTGAGGATGAAAACAATATGACTGGCATAGATTTTTTAAAACAAGCTAAACCAGTTAAACAAAATTAATCCTATCGTTATATTATGAAAAGCATGAATCAAAAAAAGAAATCTGCTGAATTGAAAATAAAAAAATAAAAATTCAAAAAAAATAGCAAAAATGATTAAAGCTTTAATGAATTGTGCCGATATAAAAATTAAGTTTACAAATAATCATGATGTTATTAACTAAGTTATATTAAGGAGTTTTTTAATGGCAAATTCATTGATGAATACTGGAATTAGTGGATTAAATGCAGCGCAAAATATGCTTAATGTAATTAGCAATAATATCAGTAATGCCCACACCGCAGGCTATAATCGGCAACAACAGATATTAACGCAGGCAAATGGTACTCATCATCATTTTGGTTTTGTCGGTAATGGGGTTTCAGTGACAGCGGTAAATCGTGCATTTAACCAATTTGTTGTTGGGCAATTGCGACAATCGCAATCACAAAATGGATCGATTAAATCATATTATAATGAATTATCAAAAGTTGATAATCTTTTAGCTGAAAATGAAAACAGCATTTCATCGCAAATAAATAATCTTTTTTCTAGTTTAAATAAGCTTACGTCAAGTGCGGGTGATGCCTCGACAAAACAATCGGTTATCAGTAATTTGACGTCGTTGGTTGGACAATTTAATAAAACCGAAAATAATCTTAAAAATCAAATTGCCAATATCAATACTGAATTAACGAATAATGTCGATCAGGTTAATACTTATTTAGAGCAAATTGCTGAATTAAATCAAAAAATCTCAAAATTACAAGCCGTTAGTGGTGGTAATGAACCTAATGCCTTGCTTGATCAGCGTGATCAGCTGGTCAATGAATTGAGCGAAATTATAGGAATTACCGTGACGGAGCAAAATGGACAATATAATCTGTCGTTAGCTAACGGTTTAAGTTTAGTGCAGGGATCGTCGGTGAACTTACTATCTGTTCAACCGTCACAACAAGATCCTGCAATAAATACAATTGTTTACACGCATAATTCTGGTGCGACTCAAGAACTGACAAGTCAAAATATCGCATCAGGCCGATTAAATGGATTATTAACTTTTCGTGATGGACCACTCTCTCAAGCTCGCAATCAATTGGGCTTAATTGCACTTAATTTAGCTGAACGTTTCAACGAAGTGCATATGTCTGGCGTGGATATTAATGGTCATGCCGGTGAAAAAATGTTTGATTACCGTCAACCAAGTAGTATCACTAATGCTAAAAATCAAGGTAATGCTACCGCTAAAATCAATTTTGATTCAGTCACCGAAGTTAAAGCCTCGGATTATAAAATTGAATTTAATGGTACTGATTGGGTTGTGACAAGACTGTCTGATCATCAAACTATTACCCCTCAAATTGAAGATGGCAAACTAATGTTTGATGGTTTATCGATTGAAATAACGGGTAATGCGGTAAAAGGGGATTCGTTTTTAATTAAACCTGTTGCTGATATTGCATCGTCATTAGCGTTGTTAGTGACAGATGTGAATAAATTGGCAACCGGAATTAATGATGAAGAAAACGGTGCGGGTGATAACCGCAATGTGAGCAAATTATTAGACATACAAAATGAAAAATTAATTAACGGTACAACGACCTTAAGCAGCGCTTATAGCACGTTAGTTAACTATATTGGTAGTGAAACTCAAACCGCTAAAATTTCGGCACAATCAAGCCAAAATATAACGCAGCAGATTGACGAACAAAATCAATCAATATCGGGTGTAAATATTGAAGAAGAGTATATCTCAATGCAAGTTTATATGCAGTATTATCAAGCAAATGCCAAAGTTATTGATGCTGCAACAACGCTATTTGACACTATTTTAGGTTTAGCGAAGTGATAAAAGGATAAAAAATGCGTGTAAGTACCAATTCAATGTATCAAAAAAATTTAAATAGTATTTTAAATACCAACAATAAATGGCAAAAATCGGGGTTACATTTAGCAACGGGTAAAAAGATTTTATCGCCTTCTGATGATCCGATGGGCGCATCACAATCATTAATATTAAAACAAGCGCAATCTCGAAACGACCAATTTCAAGCCGCGCGTGAAAGTACCGATAAGTCACTTAGTCGTCAAGATACTATCTTAAAAGAAGTTAATACCGTCATACAAAGTATTCAAGAAACATTGGTTTATGCCGGTAATGAAACGTTAAATGATGAAAACCGACGTGATTTGGCAAATAAATTACAAGGTTTGAAAGATCAGCTTGTCGCTTTAGCCAATTCAAAAGACACTAACGGCAATTATCTGTTTGCCGGTAATAAAAATGATACGCCCCCTTTTGTGGTTAGTGAATCTGGCGAAGTGAGTTATGTCGGTGGTACCACCACAATTAATATTTTTATTGATGATTCACGCGAAGTCCCACTCAGTTTTACCGGTCTTGAAGCCTTTATGACAGGCTCTACCGTTAAGTTGCCAGACGGTTCGCCAGCAGAAAGTAATCTATTTGCGAGTATCGATTATGCGCTTGATGCGTTAAAGCTCGATTTAGATGATAACAATGAAGATACCATTAAGCAATTTCGAGAAGGCTTATCTAAAGCAAGTTGTGGTGTTGATAACTCATTTGATAATGTTTCGACCCTTAGAGCAAAAGGTGGAACAGTATTACAAGAAGTCGAAAGATTAACAACACTGGGTAAAACGTTAGATATTGAGTTTGAAACGCAAATTAGCCAACTTGAAGATGTAGATTGGTACGATGCCATTTCAGAATACGTTATGCTTCAAGCTAACTTACAAGCAGCACAATATACATTTATGAACATGCAAAGCATGTCACTGTTTCAAATGAAATAGTCGAGTGAAAACAGATAATAGTATTTATTTCTACTCATTATAACTACAACAATATATATCCAACACGTTTAGGAGGCTTAAGCCTCCTTTTTTATGTCTTTTTTTAATGAGTCAATAATCACACAGTGGAATTGAAGCGTTTTACTGGAAAAAAAAGATTAATTAAACGCTATTTTCCTGAAACCTGAAACGGTCGTTATTGAATTTTGTTGAGCAATTTGTTCTATACGCGCAATAATTTGTATGAGCTTGTCACTGTAGTTGGGATCGGTTGCGTATTTTGCTGCTTGTAATGCTTTGGCGGCGGTTCTTGCATCGGGGGCTTTGACCACCGCCTGATAGCGAGGGCTTTTGGTTAATAGATTGATATAGTCAGTTAATGCATGTTGTTTACTGGTATAGACTTTGAAATTATCTTGAATTTTTATCATTCGGTCATTGATAAATTCTTGTGTTGTTAAGCGAGTCGCATTACCTTGCCATGTCGGCGTGGCTTTGATACCAAAGTAGTTATGGCTTGATTGGTTATCTGTGGTTTTAATCAGTTTTTGTCCCCAACCTGTTTCTAATGCAGCTTGTGCAATGATTACTTCGTAAGGTATACCTGAACTTTTTGAAGCTTGTTGAGCAGGAATAAGCCATTCTTTGATAAATGCGGTTACATGATCTTGATTTGCCTTATCGGCAGGTTTTAACGATGTGATTTCTGATGCATTTATTTTTGAAGCATTATCGATTTTATGGCTATGATAAAGCATTTGTCCTAATGCTTCAGGCGTAACTGTCGCTGATGCGTTGCTAAATAAAGATTGTGCAAGTTTAAGGTTAGGTTGTTGCGACGATTTTTGGGGTTGAATAGGAATAGTGCCCGACGATGATACATTGGGTGACAAAGGTTTGCCATGCGTGAGTTGCTTGGTAATGATATTAGCAAGCCCCAACCCTTTACCTGCTGCTTGCAGAGCAATTTGCTGATCAAACATCGAGGTAAAGAGTTGTGTTGCAGGTTGATTGAATAATCCACTGTCTGGCACTGCTTTACGCATTGATTGCATCATCATATTAATAAATAGCGTTTCAAATTGTTCGGCAACTTGTTTAATACTTTGGTTAGTCCCTTTTGCCACATTGCGCTTTAATTGATTTAGTCCATTTACATCATAGGCAAAGCGGTGAACAGATTGATTAATCAGATTATTCATATTCTATTTTTTATATCTAAATGGTTTCTAACGAAGCATGTAAGCAACCGGCTTTTTTAAGTGCTTCAAGGATTGACATTAATTCGGTCGGATTGGCACCCAGTAAGTTGAGCGATTTAATCACACTATTTAAATTCACCCCTGCGGTGACTTTTTGTAATGCACCACCTTGCTCTTCAACCGCAATTTGTGTTTCAGGTGTGACCACGGTTTCCCCACCCGCTAAAGGTGTATTGGGTTGATTAACTTTAAGTTTGTTATTGACGACAACCGATAAGTTACCATGGGCGACAGCGCAGTTATCCAACTGGACTTTTTGATTCATGACCACAACCCCAGTACGAGTATTAATAACAACTTTGGCTGAGATCGGCGTAGCACCAATTTCAAGATTTTGTATTCGTGATAATAATTTAACCCGTTCTTGACTGGTAACAGGCATTTTGACTGTCACCGTCGTACCGTCCTGTGCCACAGCGGTGTTTTTTTGTAATTTATTAATCGCTTCAGATATTTTTAAGGCTTGAGTAAAATCGAATTGATTCAGATGTAGGTGAATAATGTCTTGTTCATCTAATCGCATGACTAATTCACGTTCTATCGTTGCACCATTCGGGATCGTCGCACCAGCTAATTGGTTGACACTTACACTACTTCCGCCACTACTTGCGCCCATTCCGCCCAGAAAAAGATTACCTTGAGCAATCGCATAAACTTGGTTATCTGCGCCTTTTAACGGCGTCATAATTAATGTGCCCCCTCGTAAACTTTTGGCATTACCCAGTGAGGATACCACGACATCTATTTGTTGTCCTACTCGTGCATAAGCGGGTAATTTTGCTGTGACCATAACGGCGGCAACATTTTTAAGTTGCATATTGCTACCTGTTGGAACAGTAATGCCTAATTGAGACAACATATTGGTGATACTTTGAATCGTAAACGGTGTTTGCGAGGTTTGGTCGCCCGTTCCATCAAGTCCCACCACAATGCCATAACCTACTAACGCATTATCACGTACCCCTTGTATGGTGACTAGATCACGGATGCGTTCAGCGTAACTATAAGGTATCGCTAAAATCATCATTAAGATAAAACAGATAAGAGTAGGTAATTTTTTTATCATGCTAAGACTCGTTAAAACGGTGAAAGATTAAGAAATAAACGCTGTAGCCAACCCATAGTTTGTGCTTCATCGATGTAACCATTTCCGACATATTCAATACGGGCATCGGCTACTTGTGTTGAGATAACGGTATTATTGCCGCTAATTGTTCGAGGGTTAACTACACCTGAAAATCGTATAAATTCCGTTCCTTGATTAATCGCAATTTGTTTTTCACCAATGACTTTTAAATTGCCGTTTATCATGACATCTTGTACGGTGACAGTAATAGTACCGCTAAAGGTATTTTTAGCGTTTGCTCCTCCAGATCCTTTAAAATCATTACCGCCAGACATGTCTGTTTCGACTTTTCCACGTCCAACCAGTCCATCTAAAAAAGTGGGCACAGCTTTTAGCCCTAAATTCAGTGAACTATTACGTCCAGCATTGATTGATGAGCTTTTGCTGGCACTAACGTTTTCTTGTAATACTATGGTTAACACATCACCAATATTGCGTGGACGGCGATCTTCAAACATGGGTTGGTAACCAAAATTACTTGGTTGTGCTGCTTGATAGATAGAGCCGCTGGTGTTAACAATTTCTGGCATTTGCGGAACGATACTCGTTTCACCTTTGACTAATGGTTTTTTCGGTAACTGTGCGCAATTCACTAAGCACAGCGCAGCGATCACGATATACAGGGATTTCATCACGTTTATCATGGTATTAATTTATAACTGATTTAATCGTTGTAGCATCTGATCGGATGCCGAAATTGCTTTACTGTTAATTTCATAAGCACGTTGTACTTGAATCATATTTACCAGCTCTTCGGCAACATTGACATTCGATGTTTCGGTATAACCTTGGTATAGCAATCCTGCACCATTTAGCCCCGGGGTGTTTTCAGTCGGCGCACCAGAACTTTCGGTTTCTAAGTAAAGATTTTCACCCATGCTTTCAAGTCCTGCATCATTAATAAAGGTGTGTAATGTCAGTTGACCTACTTGTACTTGCGAGGATTGATTGGCAAGGGTGACATTGACAATACCATCACGCGCGACCGTCATTTTAATCGCATTTGCGGGAATATTAATGGTTGGTTGAATTTCATAACCGTTGGCGGTGACGAGTTGTCCATTTTGGTTAACTTGAAATGCGCCACTACGGGTATAAGCTTGGGTTCCGTCTGGTAATAGCACTTGGAAAAAGCCTTGTCCATTAATAGCAATATCACTACTGTTGTCGGTTAATTCTAAATTACCTTGGCTGTGAATTCGTTCGGTGGCAACCGGTCTTACCCCTGTGCCAATTTGTAAGCCTGACGGTAAGGTAGTTTGTTCTGAAGATTGTGCGCCCGGTTGGCGAACAGTTTGATATAGCAGATCTTCAAATACTGCTCTTTGCCGTTTAAAACCACTGGTACTGACATTGGCTAGATTGTTGGAAATAATATCCATATTCATTTGTTGTGCGGTTAAACCGGTTTTGGCAATCCAGAGTGATTTAATCATTGGTGATACTCCTAATTAAGTCAGTGATAATATTTGATTCGCTTTTTGAGCATTTTCGTCAGCGGTTGTGATCCCTTTCATTTGCATTTCAAAATGACGAGAATGGCTGATTAAATCAACCATTGCGACAACGGGATTAACGTTACTGCCTTCTAATACGCCCGACATCAATTTGGCATTGGGATTATCGGGTAATACGGCGCCACGGGCATTACGTGTTTGTTCAGTCAATTGAAACAAGCCATTATCACCCCGAATTATTTCGTTGGGTTTAAGTTGGACTTTTTTAATTTTACCCACTTGGGCTATAGTGGTCGGTTTATCACCTGCGCCTAAAGCTGATAAAGTCCCGTCTGAACTGATACTGACTTTTGATTGTTGCGGAACGGTTAATACACCGCCATCACCCATTAAAGGATATCCTTGCACACGCAATGTACCTTCTTCATCAATTTGGATCGCACCATTACGGGTATAAGCCTCACTACCATCGGCAAGTTGTACCGCTAACCAGTTATCTTCGGCTAAAGCAACATCTAATTCTCGACCAGTATAATTAAATGCCCCCATACTGGCATCAAATGTGGGGGTGGTTGCCGTGACCATTGTTCGGGTTGGCATAGTGCTGCCAACAATAGGTATCGCTTTCATTGCGGCTAATTGGGCACGAAAGCCTGATGTTGAAATATTGGCTAGGTTATTACTGGTTATTGCTTGCCGATGAAGAGTCTGACTTGCTGCCGACATGGCTGTATAAATAACGCGATCCATAATTTATTCCTTAATTAACGCAAGTTAACCAATGTGTTAAGTATCTGATCCTGCGTTTTTATGGTTTGTGAATTAGATTGATAATTGCGCTGGGCAACAATCATGTTGACTAATTCTTGACTCATATCCACATTGGATGATTCTACTGCACCGCTGGTCAATGCGCCCATCGTGCCTGAGTTTGCGATACCTAATACTTCAGCGCCGGATTGAAGTGTTGAACGCCAATTGTTATTGCCTGCTGACTCTAGTCCGTTTACATTGGCAAAATCCGCCATCGCAATTTGACCTAACAACATGGTTTGTTGGTTAGAATAGATACCGTAAATCGATCCATCATTATTGATGTTGTACCCGACTAAATCCCCCGGTGCATAACCATCAACGACAGGGGTTTTGATACTGCCCACTTCTTTGCCCATATTTTGTTGAGAGCTATTAGCCAGTGATAGTGTAAAGGTGTTGTCAGCCGAGCCATTAATACCGTTAATATTTACGGTCATTTCTGGATCACTGATTAATTTACCGGATGAATCAAATTCCATTTGCCCCATTTTTTGTAATGTTGCATTCGGGTCGCTACTGTCAAGATAATGCACATCCCATTGATTATCGGCTGTTTTGACATAAAACAGTTGTACATTACGTTGATTACCGAGCGAATCGTAAGTTGTCAGCGTTGTTGAGTAGTTGAACGTATCGGCATCAAGTGCATTAATAGGCTGTTTTTCAGGTACCGTACTATTTGAGTTTAAGTTAGTTTGTAATGATGCTTTTGTTGTTGCGGCAGCATTTAACATTTCTTGCGAAATTTTAAGAGGCCCCGGTGCTGCACCTTGTGCAATTTGTGGCGGTGTGCCGGTGGCTAAGTAGCCAGTGAGTTGCAAACCATCCGCCGAAATGATGTTGCGCTCGGCATCTAATTGAAATTGACCATTACGGCTATAATAAATTTGTCCACTACTATCCACTAAGCGAAAAAAACCATTGCCAGAAATAGCAACATCTAAACTATTGTTAGTGGCGGTTGTTGTTCCGTCACCAAAATTTTGCATGACGGCTGCAACTTTCACACCCATACCAACTTTTGATCCGGCATACATGTCGGCAAATGAGATACTCGCACTTTTAAAGCCAACGGTTGCAGAATTGGCAATATTATTACCAATGACGTCTAATTGTTTTGATGCAGCATTCATGCCGCTAATTGCTTGAGAAAATCCCATTTGAATTTCATCTCCCTTAAAGAATTTGACGTACTTCGTCAATACTAATTGAACCAAGTATTCCTAAATCGAGTAATACTTTATTATTAACTTTACTGTTTATCACACCATAGACTACCGAGTAGCCAAGTGACGTTGAGGATACTTTTTGTCCATCGTAACTGGCATTGACCGAAAAGGTATAACTACCATCGGGGGCGGTGGTGCCATCGTTTAGCTGACCGTCCCAAGTGAAGGAGCTAACTCCAGCAGGAATCGAACCTAAATCGACTTCACGTACGACATTACCATTTTCATCTAAAATCGTAATGATGACTGAATCAGCATCACGCATTAGCTCAAAACCAAATGGGGTGGTAATGGTTTCGGTTTCGTTATCAGTACCTTCAAGCTCAGAGGTCGCCACTAAAATTTTATTGCCAGGTACCATTACCCCTTTACCAATCATGTTGCTGGCATTGACCGATAAACTATCGTCAATTTGCCCAGACACCATCCCTAGCGTGGTATTTAATCTTTCAATCCCCGCTAATGTGTTAATTTGAGCAAGTTGCGAGGTTAATTGGCTATTATCCATTGGATTGGTTGGATCTTGATTCTTCATCTGAGCAATCAGTAACGTTAAAAAGTTATCTTGTAATTCTTTACTCGAATTGCCATCAGTTGTACTTTTTTGTTTGGTTTGAACACCGTTTACGCCTACCGATTCGGATACAGACACATTTGTTACACCCATCTATCACTCCTTGCTATTGACCTAATGTCAATGTTTTTAACATTAGGCTTTTGGCGGTATTAATGACTTCGACATTGGCTTGATAACTGCGTGATGCTGATATGGTGTTGACCATTTCGGCAACAACATCGACATTGGGTTTTTGGATGTAACCTTTCTCATCGGCTAATGGATGATGTGGCTCATAAACTAAGTTCATAGGTGACGGGTCTTCAATCACTTGGGCGACTTTAACGCCAGCAATACTATTTTGCTCACCGTCATTATCCACCTGAAAAATAACTTGTTTTGCTTGGTATGCTTTTCCTGATGTGCTGGTGATGCTGTCAGCATTCGCTAAATTACTGGCGCTGACATTCATTCGCTGAGTTTGTGCCATTAAGGCCGAGCCAGAAATTGCAAAAATTGAAAAACTCATATTGATTATCCTTGCTGTAATACAGACATTACATTTTTAAATTGTTCACCTAAAAAAGTTAAATTGCTTTGATAGTGGATACTGTTATCCATAAATGCTGTGCGTTCTTGATCCATTTCGACCGTATTACCGTCCGCTGATGCTTGATAAGGAATACGATAAAGCATATTTACATTTGTCATAGCAGGTGCATTGATCTGTATATGTTGATTCGACGTTACGTTAAGTTGTAGGTGATGGCGACTATTCTGATGAGTTAGTGCTTTTTTCAATTCGGCATTAAAATCAATATCACGCGCTTGATAATTCGGTGTATCACTATTAGCAATATTTGATGCTAAGATAGTTTGTCTTTTTTCACGTACATTTAATGCTTGTTGATGAAAATTAATAAAGGTGTCTAATTTATTCAGCATAAAATCGTCTCACTTTGTTTGATATTTAAAATTTTATGTGAATCAAAAAAAACTCATCGTATAAATAACAACAAAAATTGTCCTTATTTCAACATTCAATAAAATTGTTCATACAGTAAAATCGGCTTACAAATAATTTTAAAACAAGCAAATATGATTAAGGTTATTAGATTAATACAGCTTATTTCACTGTTATTGGTGACCAATATGGCGATGGCTGATTCATTTGAAAGAGCGGTGAATGATTTAGTTTCAAAACATATAACGGTTCCTGTCGATAATATTTCGATATCTTATATATCGCCTAAACCGCAGTTAATGTGTGATGAGCCCAAAATTACGCTACTGAATAATAAAAAACAGTGGGGTACAATGACCATTGGCGTTAAATGCGGTAATAAAACCCAGTATTTGCAAATAAAAGTCAGTGCAGAGGGACGTTATTTTGTCGCTGATAAACCTATAAGTGCAGGAACGATCATTACTGATGCACTGATACGGTCAAAATTGGGGCGACTTGATCTTTTAGCCAATTCGGTAATTTTAAATAAACAGCACATTATTAATCATATTGCATTACGTAACATTGAGCTTGGTGAGCCAATTCGAACTTCAATGCTGCAACAAAATTGGCACATCAAGGCTGGTCAAATGGTGAAAGTCTTGATTAATGGAGAGGGGTATGTGATTGCAACAAAAGGTAAATCTCTCAATAACGGCGCCTTAGATGATCATATTAGTGTAAAGCTTAATTCTGGCAATATTGTTGAAGGTATTGTTACGCAAGAAGGTGTGACAATTTTCGATAAATAAAATTAATGATTTTTTTATTTTTGCCGATAATTAGACTAAACAAATCATTAAATTTTTGATCAAAGGTATTTTATGAGTATAGAAGCGACTAAATCGGTAACGACAATAGCAGGATTACTTAATCGTGATGTTATCAATGAGCAACAAAAAAGCCCACGATCATCTCAGCAGACAGAAAATAGCCTGACCAGCAGTGCTAATGTGACATTAAGTCAAAATACCTTATCGCTTTTACAGTCTACGCATAATGACATTGATATGGAAAAAGTTGATAACATAAAACAGGCTATTACTGAAGGTAAATTAGTGATAAACACCACAAAAATAGCTGATGAACTTATCAAACAGATGATTGAAAATATTGAATAGTTAGTAAAGTTTGAAAGGAAATAAAAATGTTAGAATTAAATGACATCTTAAATAAAATAACCGTCATGTTACAAACACTTTCAGACATTTTGCAGACCGAGCAACAAGTGCTTATTGAAAACAGTTCTATCAATCAACTTAATGAAATCATCAATAAAAAGAGTCAATTACTTATTGAATTAAAATTATTAGATGAAAAACGAATTAATACCAGTAAACAACTCAATCTATCTTCCCCTTATAGTGAAAATCCAGAACTGGCAGAGCAATGGCAATCCATTACAACCACTACGCGGTTATTAGCGAATATCAATCGTGATAATGGTTTGATTATTCAAAATCGTATGCATCGTACTCAGCAAACTATCGATCATTTAAAAAGTATTCATAATCCGGTTGTTTATACCAATAATGGTTATCAACAAACCGAAACAATCTCATCAAAACGAGCAAAAGTTTAATGATAATTGCGGTGTGTTCAGTGTAAACGCGTTAAATACACCTTAATTTGTCGTTTAATCAAGCCAATAACTTTAGTGTGTTAAGTACATACTGTGTACTATTTTATTTCTATTTAGACAGTTAGATACTATTAACCCCTATCATGGCTAATGAAAGTGATGTAGATAAAAGCGAACGCCCCACCGATAGCAAACTAAAAAAAGCTAAAGAGAAGGGACAGATACCCCGTTCACGAGAATTGACTTCCGTCATTATTTTGTTGGTGGGCATTATGCTTTTTTGGTTAATGGGTTCAGCATTAGTCCAGAAGTTAATCATCATAATAAAAACTGCGATGCAGGTCTCTTTTCGTGTAAATGATGAATCTCGTATTCTGACCAATTTGATTGAGTTAATGACCGCAGGTTTTTGGGCTATTGTTCCTCTGTTTTTTGCCTTGGCTATCTTTGCTATTGTGGCGCCGCTTTGTGTGGGTGGCTTGTTATTTAGTTGGCAATCAATTAAACCCAATTTTAAAAAGTTGAATCCGATTTCTGGTTTTGGGCGGATGTTTAGTCGCCGAATTTTAGCGGAATTATTTAAAAGTATGTTAAAAGTCATATTAATTACCTTAGCTGCTTCATTGTTATTATTCGACTTATTTCCAAATCTGCTTTCTCTTCCAAAAATGTATCTAAATAGCGCATTAACAAAAGCGATGGATCTTATTTTGATTTGTGGATTATTCATGGTGATGTCACTTATTCCGATGGTCGGTTTTGATATCTTTTATCAGATTTGGAGTAATTTAAAAAAACTGATGATGTCAAAACAGGAAATTAAAGATGAGTTTAAAGAGCAAGAGGGGAATCCTCAAATAAAAGGTCGTATTCGGCAGATGCAGCAAGCCATGGCAAGGCGTCGCATGATGAAAGATGTCGCTAAAGCAAATGTCATTGTAACCAACCCGACTCATTATGCGGTTGCTTTACATTATGATGAAAAAACCATGATAGCCCCTAAAGTATTGGCAAAAGGAACCGATCAAATCGCTTTACGAATCAGGGAGATCGGCAATCAACATCATATTCCACAATTAGAAGCGCCACCACTGGCTAGGGCTTTATATCGTTATGGTGAAATTGGCGAGACCATTCCAACCGAATTATATACAGCTGTTGCGCAAATTCTTGCTTGGGTTTATCAATTAAAACGGTGGCATAAATTTGGCGGTGATAAACCGATTACACCTAACAATTTGCCGGTACCTGAGTCATTAGCAGAAAATCAACCAAGGCGGTAATTAATTACATGATTAAAAATAAAATAGTTTCGTTTTTATCAACCAATGGGCTTAAAAAAGGGCATTATCAAATTTTAGCAGGTCCACTGCTAATTTTATTGATTCTTTCAATGATGGTATTACCGTTACCTGCGTTTATTTTAGACCTGTTTTTTACCTTCAATATTGCGTTATCAATTATTATTTTGATTGTGGCATTGTTTACTAAGCGTGTACTTGATTTTGCTGCTTTCCCAACCGTGTTATTGTTTGCGACTTTATTACGCTTGTCATTAAATGTTGCCTCGACGCGGGTTGTTCTGTTAAAAGGTCATACTGGCAGTCATGCCGCAGGTCGTGTGATTGAAGCCTTTGGTCATTTTCTGGTAGGTGGCAATTTTGCGATAGGTATTGTGGTCTTTATCATTTTGGTGATTATTAATTTTATGGTTATTACCAAAGGGGCTGGGCGAATAGCCGAAGTTGGGGCTCGTTTTGCATTAGATGGTATGCCCGGTAAGCAAATGGCAATTGATGCGGATCTAAATGCTGGATTGATTGGTGAAGACGAAGCCAAAGCACGCCGAGCCGAAGTCACCCAAGAAGCCGATTTTTATGGTTCAATGGACGGAGCAAGTAAATTTGTTCGGGGGGATGCGATTGCTGGCTTATTGATAATGGCAATTACCATTATCGGTGGGCTGTTAGTAGGGGTTGTACAACATGGTATGGCACTAGCGGATGCGAGTCAGACGTATGTATTATTAACTATTGGTGATGGTCTGGTTGCTCAAATCCCTTCTTTAATTATTTCAACGGCTGCTGGCGTGATCGTGACAAGAGTGACATCACAAGAAAACATCAGTGAACAGATGCTAAACCAGTTGTTTAAAAATCCACAAGTATTAATCTTGACTGCGGTAGTCATTGGATTATTGGGTTTGATTCCGGGTATGCCAAATCTAGTGTTTTTACTGTTTACTGCGATATTAGTTGTGTTGTCCTGGTGGCTTAATAAGCAGAAGAAAAATGATACGACGGCCAGCACTAAGCAAATTGATACGCAAGCAACGACACCTAGTAATATTGAAGCATCTTGGTCGGACGTCAGTATTGAGGATATTTTAGCAATGGAAGTGGGGTATGGATTAATTCCTATGGTAGATCAGACTCAGAATGGTGAATTATTGGGTCGGATACGCAGTTTACGGAAAAAGTTTGCTCAAACGTTTGGTTTTTTACCGCCTCAAGTTCATATCCGAGATAATTTATCGCTCGCGCCTTATCAATATAAATTATTTATTAAAGGCGGGGAAATAGGAAAAGGTGAAATTGTTAATAATAAATGGTTAGCGATTAATCCGGGGAATGTGGCAGAAACCATTGACGGAATACCCACTACCGAGCCTGCGTTTGGATTACCTGCGGTATGGATAGACGCAAGTAATAAAGAAAATGCTCAAATCTTAGGTTATACCGTTGTTGATACCAGCACCATGATTGCGACCCATTTTAATCATTTGTTACAACAGTTCGCCAGTGATTTATTAGGACGAGTGGAAACACAAGAGTTACTGGATCATGTTAAACAAGATATTCCAAAATTGCTGGAGGATTTTATACCGGGCGTTATTACGTTAACGACGTTTCATAAAATACTCCAAAATTTAATTGCCGAAAAAGTGTCAATACGTGATATGCGCACAATTATCGAAACCATAAGTGAACATGCACCAAATCAAAACGATGCTTATCAATTAATTAGCTTAGTGCGAATAGCATTAGGAAGAGTGATAACACAACAATGGTTTCCGGGGAATGGGGCAATTAATGTTATTGGTTTAAATGTGAATTTGGAGCGGTTGTTGCTACAAGCACTCCAAAATACCAGTAATGTTGAACCGGGACTGGCGGATCATATTATTCAACAAGTGAAGCAAGCTTTAAATCAGCAAGATGCCATTGGTGCACCGCCTGTACTCTTGGTTAACCACACATTAAGACCGATGTTATCACAATTTTTAAGACCCCATTTTCCACAGCTAGTGGTGTTGTCAAACTTAGAAATCACGGATAATCGAGAAATTAAAATGACTTGTCAAATTGGTACAGAATAATACCAGAAATCTGATTAATAGAACTTAAATAGATAGTTCAGTAATAAAAAGCGCTATCATATAGTGAACAGGCATTAGCCGTTCACTATATAAAATAGGTTGTTATCTTATTCTGTCACTACTGTAAAACGTTGTTTAATGTGTTTGGCATTTTCTGCTTCATCAACCATGGCAATGGCATAATCAGCATAGCTAATTTGGCTTTTTCCTTGAGTGTTGAATAAAACCTGTTCACCGCCTGCTTTGTAGTGACCTGTTCTTGCGCCATCGGCAATAAACTCAATAGCTGGGCTTAAGTAAGTCCAGTTCACATCCTGACATTTTTTTAATTCATCAAGTGCTTTAGCCATATTATTAGCTAGTGGTTTGAATTCTTCTGGAAACTCGGGTGTATCAACTAAACGAACAGTATGTTCAGGATTGACATATAAACTACCTGCACCACCAACAACTAATAAACGGTTAGGTTTACCTTTTAAAATGTCAGTTAAATGTTTTAAACTTGTTTGATGTTGAGGCAGTGATTCAAGGCTCCATGTCGCAAATGCATCGACAATCGCATCAAAAGGTTTCAAATCTTCATAAGTCAGATCAAACAAATCTTTCACTAAAACTTTCGCCTTGGGATCGACATGCGCATTTTGATGACGAACAATCGCTGTCACGTCATGCCCACGCGCAATTGCTTCTTTAACTATCAGACTGCCTGATTTACCACTTGCACCAATAACAGCTATTTTCATCTTTTTGACTCCTTTATTCTTTATTAATTTAATAATATTGTTGGATTCTGGTTTTAGGTTTTGTAAACAAAAATCGTTAAGTAATGAATATTTTTAGATTAATATTCAAAGTATCTATTGTAAAGTAGGTACTAAACAGTAATATAGTTACCAAAATAATACTATAATTGATTTTAAAGGATTTTTATTATGTCTCTCAATGAAAATTTACCCTCTTGTCCCGTCGAAACTACGCTTATGCTAATGGGCGATAAATGGAAAGTTTTAATTGTTCGTGATTTATTAACGGGCACTAAACGCTTTGGCGAATTAAAAAAATCCTTAGACGGAATATCGCAAAAAGTCTTAACCCAGCACCTACGTGCAATGGAAAAAAACGGATTAATTCATCGCAAAGTCTATGCCCAAGTACCTCCTAAAGTTGAATATACCTTGACCGAAGTCGGACAAAGTTTAAAACAGGTTCATGATGCTATGTTAGAGTGGGGGAAGGCTTATAAATTAAAAAAAGAGTATTAAAAAGGGTAAATCAACTTTGTATTTTACCCCTACCAAAATATCAGTTAAGACTGATTGTTTCACAACCTATTTCCCGCGATAATATTAATAATATAGGTAACAACCAAAATTAAATTCGCCTGATTTGGAGTCTGCTTCTCGACCAATAAGGAAGATACGTTTAAAATATTCCTGATTAGTTGTTGAAGTGAAATATTTTACATATGGACTCCTCCATCTAAAATCGTTAAATTGAGCCGGAGTGCGTTTAGCTCCGATTGATTTGGCAAATTTATCCATATCACCTTTAGCAACGGCAAAGAAATCAAAGCCGTAATGATAGTTTCCTAAATATTTAACAGTTTGAATTGTCAAATTCGACATTTTCAATGGTTTGGCAAAGTGATATATATATTCTGGATTGTACTCACTAATTTTAGTAACCGTAATCCCTTCTTTAGCAAACGCCTCAGGAGAAGTATTAAATATTAAAGATTCTGGAGACTGATGACATAGCAAAGTATCTTTAAATTGATTCATGATGGATTTAGCTTTATCTGCCGCTATGCTACAGCCTGATACTGTAAACATGAGAAGAGCATAGACTAAAAATTTTATTTTGTGATTTCATGTTAAATTCTCAATAGTTAATTAAGCGTAAAGAAATTTTTATTATAAAAACAAGTTTTTCGTTCGGTTTAAAATAGCATTTTATTTGTTAATACGACTATACTAAGGTATCTAATACTTCCCAAGTATATTCAGCTTTGTAAATTTTTATTCGATAAGATCCTACACCAGAAACACAAAATAGCTGTTTATTATGTCAAAAATTAAGGCTAATTAGCCTCAACTTTAGAACAAATAACATAAAATTCATTCGGCTTTGAGTCTTTATCCTGACCAATAATTATGGTATCAGGGTAAAGTTTATTGTCCGTAATAGGGGTAATATCTTTTCGGTATATGTCTGTATCATTCAAAGGAATGGGTTCTTCACAGCTACGCAATATAGCGTTAGCACCAATCAATTTAGCGAACTTGTGCATATCACCTTTGGCTTTAGCATAAAAAGATGTGACGAAATTATCGCTTTCATAACGAATCATATTAACCCATATATTCTTGATTTTGATAGGTTGCTCAAAATGGTATTCGATTTCAGTGATATTATCTTGTTGTTTGTTTTTTATGGTAATTTTTTGTTTTTCAAGTTCAGCAATAATTTTTTTATCTTCGATGGCAAAAGGCTTTGATTGACATAATAGATCAGTTTTAAATTGTTCTGTAACAGTAGCTATTTTGGTGACATCACTTGATGCGTGTCCGGATAAACTGACAAAAAATAAGATATAACCTAACAGTAAATAAAATTTTTTCATGTTTAATAGCTTGTCGTAAAGTGAGATATTGAGTTAAACAGTACTACTAATGACCTGTTAAATTTTAACCTGATTCTACCATTAGACATTAAATTAGGTATATCAATATTGCATGATTTTTAATATCATCCAAGCAGCTACCATATCGCAATTTTGTTGAAACTATATTACTATAATTTTATTGATCTTTATTCAGCAAAATTATTATGAGCAAGTCATCGAGCCACTTAACCATTAAGGATATTGCCAAACTTAGTGGAGTAAGCAAATCAACTGTTTCAAGAGTAATTAACCATGACCCAATGGTGAAAGAAGCAACACGTAATAAAGTCAAAGCTATTATTGAACAATATCAATTTACGCCGTCTAAATCTGCAAGAGCAATGCGAGGTTATGGTAATAAAGTGATTGGTATTATTGTTACTCGCCTTGGCTCGATGTCTGAAAATCAAGCTGTCAGTAGTATGCTGCCAATATTTTATCAACATGGCTATGATCCGATTATTATGGAAAGCCAATTTAATGTTGAAAAGGTTGAAGAACATTTAGCCATGTTGAAAGATAAGCAGGCTGACGGTGTCGTGGTTTTTGCCTTTACAGGATTAGATAAGGGAGTATTGTCTTTCTGGCAAAATAAGAGTGTGGTTATTGCTCGTTCATTCCCTAATCATATGTGTGTTTGTTACGATGATATTGGTGCAGTAACTCGCTTACTTGAGCATTTATATCATCAACAAAAACAGCGTAATATTGCTTTTATTGGTATTGAACAGCAAGACCAAACTACCGGTGCACTACGTTATCAAGCTTATCTGGATTTTTGTCAGCTTCATCAAATAACCCCTAATGCTTGTTTAGGAAAATTAAGTTATCTATCTGGCTATCATCTTGCTCAAACAGTCATTAAATCATCACCTTCTGCCATTGTTTGTGCGACTGAAACGCTTGCGTTAGGCTTACATAAATATCTTCATGAAAAGCAATATAAAAATATCATTGTTGCGAGTATCGGGCAGAGTGAATTGCTCCGTTTCCTTTTTCCACAAACGTTATCTGTGGAGTTAGGTTTTGATAAAGCTGGAACTTATACCGCTCATGAATTACTCCGAATGTTAACCAATGGGGTGGAACTTAAAACGGTGACGATTCCTTGCCAACTGGCTGTTAATAAATAGTAATAACAATCTAACAGTATTATATTTTTTATTAATTATGTGAGATCTATCACAAATAGGGAACGTTCCCATTTATTGTTTGTCTTTTTCAATCTATGCTAAATCCTAATTCAAACATAGCCAATGTATTAATAGCTAATTCGGCTAAATATTTATGATAGGGAGACTTGGAGATGGCTAAAGATCCTAACATCACCTCAGAATCGATAACCGCATTGATTGATTGTGTGGGTGGAAAAGAAAATATTGCGAGTGTTACCCACTGTTTAACTCGATTAAGATTTGCACTGTCTGATCCCAAATTAGCCGATATAAAAGCCATAGAGGAATTACCTTTTGTAAAAGGTTGTTTTAATAATGCTGGGCAATTTCAAGTCATTATTGGTACCAATGTGGATCGTTATTATAAAGCTTTAACTCAGCATTTAAATCTTAATGAATCAACTAAGGAGCAAACTAAAGCTGCTGCGAAACAAAATATGTCTTTTTTTGAAAGACTAATTTCGAACTTAGCAGAAATTTTTGTACCCTTGCTTCCAGCTTTAATTGCAGGCGGTTTATTATTGGGGTTACGCAACATTATTGGAGATATGCCCACCATTGATGATAAGCCATTAATTGCAACTTATCATTGGTTAGCGCCTATTTACAATATACTTTGGCTACCTTGTGAAGCGATTTTCCATTTTTTACCGGTTGCCATTTGTTGGTCAACAGTCAAAAAAATGGGTGGTTCACCTGTTTTAGGTATCGTATTAGGCATTACTTTAGTTTCCCCACAATTGATGAATGCTTACGATCTGGGCAGTAAAATACCTGAAGTGTGGGATTTTGGGTTGTTCACCATCCAAAAAGTAGGGTATCAAGCACAAGTGATTCCATCGATTTTTGCTGGTTTAGCGTTAGGGTGGATCGAAACTCGATTACGTAAAATTATACCTGATTATCTTACGTTGGTGATTGTTCCGATCGTATCGCTACTGCTTGCTGTTTTTCTGGCACATTTTTTATTAGGTCCTTTAGGGCGAATGTTAGGTAATGGTATTGCCTATGGGGTTAGATATTTGATGACTGGAGACTATGCTTTTATCGGATCAGCTATTTTTGGTTTCTTATATTCACCATTGGTAATTACCGGTATTCACCATACGACATTAGCCATAGATATGCAGATGACCCAAAATATGGGGGGAACACCTATTTGGCCAATTATTGCGTTATCAAACATTGCTCAAGCCTCGGCGGTAGTGGGGATTATTTTAGTCAGTAAAAAACATAACGAACGTGAAGTGTCTGTTCCTGCTGCCATATCAGCTTATCTGGGCGTGACTGAACCGGCGATGTACGGTATCAATTTACGTTATAAATTCCCTATGCTATGCGCCATGATTGGTGCGGCCTTTGCTGGCTTAATTTGTGGTTTGTTTGGGGTATTATCTAATGGTATAGGTGTGGGTGGATTACCTGGCATTTTATCCATAAAACCGATTTATTGGGGAATTTATGCATTAGCTATGATTGTGGCAATTGTCGTACCTATTGTTTTAACTTCAGTTGTTTATAAAATAAAATTGAAAAAAGGTACGTTAGATATTCGCTAAACACGATTTAATAACCGTTAACCGTTCTATTATGGAACGGTTAGTTTATAACAGATGAATAATTAAGAGCAAACAATGAATACGAACGAAATCCCTTGGTGGCAAAATGGAACTATTTATCAAATCTATCCCAAAAGTTTTCAAGCCAGTGGTACTGGTTCAACGGGGGATTTATTAGGCATTATCAGCCGATTGGATTATCTTAAAAATCTGGGCATTAGTGCGATTTGGTTAACGCCAATTTATCCCTCTCCGCAAGTTGATAATGGTTATGATGTATCGGATTACTATAATATTGATCCGGCTTATGGCACGATGGACGACTTTGAATTATTGGTTAAGCAGGCGCATGAACGTGATATCCGTATTATGATGGATATGGTATTTAACCACACGTCAACAGAGCATCCATGGTTTAAATCCGCCTTAGATAAAATCAGTCCTTTTCGATCGTTTTATATTTGGAAAGATGCCAACGCTGACGGATCAGAACCCAACAATTGGCGGTCAAAATTTGGCGGTAATGCTTGGCAGTGGCATGAGCAATCAGGACAATACTATTTACACCTGTTCGCAAAACAGCAAGCTGATCTTAATTGGGAGAATCCAACCGTTCGCCAAGAGATTAAAAATGTGTGTCAATTTTGGGCGGATAAAGGCGTCGATGCATTAAGGCTGGATGTGATTAATTTGGTCTCTAAACAGCAAGACTTTCCGGAAGATGTGAATGGTGACGGTCGAAAATATTATACAGACGGCCCGAAAATACACGAATTTTTGCAAGAGATAAGCCGAGATGTTTTCCTACCTAATGGTTTAAAAACAGTGGGTGAAATGTCGTCTACTACGCTTGAAAACTGCCAAAAATATGCCGCATTGGATGGCAAAGAGTTGACCATGACGTTTAATTTTCATCATTTAAAAATTGATTATCCAAATGGGGAAAAATGGACGCTGGCTAAGCCCGATTTACTTGAACTCAAAAAAATACTTGGCTATTGGCAAGTGGGTATGCACGGAAAGGCGTGGAATGCGATTTTCTGGTGTAATCACGATCAACCTCGCATTGTGTCACGTTTAGGTAATGAAGACCAATACCACAGCGAATCGGCCAAAATGCTGGCGATGATTCTTTATGGACTACAAGGCACACCATATCTTTATCAAGGAGAAGAGATCGGGATGACAAATCCCCATTTTACTCATATTTCGCAATATAAAGATGTGGAAAGCCTTAACATCTACCAAGAAAAAATTGCCGAAGGTATGTCAGAGTCTGATATGTTAGCGATTCTTGCCAGTAAGTCACGCGACAATAGCCGAACGCCAATGCAATGGGATAATACTACCAATGCCGGATTTAGCCAAGGTAAACCTTGGATCGAGGTGGCAAACAATTATCCGAAAATTAATGTTAAGGCAGCGCTTGATGATCCCAATTCAATCTTCTATTGCTATCAAACCTTAATCAAATTACGCAAAATGTATCCGATCTTTATTTTCGGTGACTATCAAGATTTGACGCCTGATATTGCTAATTGTTGGTGCTATGTCAGACATTGGAATAATCAAACATTACTTGTGATAGCTAATCTGACCGAAAATACGGTTAAATGGCAATTACCTAAAGCGTTAGAAAATCGTCATTGGCAAAGATTGCTAGGTAATTATGAAAACCAAACTGTATTAAAGTCAGAAATGGTGTTACAACCTTATGAGGCAATGTATTGGATGCAATCTAAATAGTGAATCGGTTGTATCAGGTTACTAAGATATACGCTAAATAATTTTGTTCTATTGAATTAAAAAATCGTTGAGCGAATTAGGTAGTAAGAAAATGCCAACACTTGTGTTGGCTTCTTGACTGAAACGCCATAATATGTTGTTCCTCAAAAATTGTGGATAGTCCATATGGGTCATCAATTCCGTTATGTTAGTTAATCAATAGCTAATCAAAATCATGTAAAATAATGGGTAAATCATACTCTCTTTATGTGTAAATCTAGCTTTCCTGTTATAAAAAACGGGTTATCAGAACGTCAACTATACCCACTTTAGCAGTAATTAATTAGCATAAGTGATGAATATTAATAATGGGTTATCTTAAGATAAAGTATTATAGAAATTATGATAAATGACCTAATTATTAAAACTATCGAGAAATAGAGCAATAATACATTCGTTTTATACTAAAAAATATTTTTCAATCATATTCATTGGGATAATTTTGATTTTTAGCATTTGGTATATAAAAATAATTATTATAAAATAATAAATTATAATTCAATGAGTAATAATTCCATTGAAAATAATAGATTTATCATTGTTAAAAAACATAGAAAAAATGAATACAAAAAGAAAACAAAATAAACCTTTAAAAAAATCTTTTATAGAAATTATATTAACAGCACTGGTTTTTGGTGTTTTATTTTGGTCTCTTTTGTTATTAGTTTTTATTTTTCTAGCTGTTATAAATTTATTTATAGGTGTTGATGAATTATTATTTTCAATTCACGGTGTGTGGTTTTTTCCTGCTACTATTTTAGCATGGCTATGCATGACTCCAACTTTCCATATCACAAAGAAAAGCATTATTATTTTACGAAAAATTAGACCAAAAATTTATATTCCAATTTGCCAAGATCTTGAAGTTAAAATCATTAAGGTCGAATATTTCAAGTATCCACCTAAAGGGATACAATGGAAAAGTATAAGACGGATAGGGAAATGGCATCCTATATATATATTATTTATAACTTTTAAAAATAAAAAAGTAAAACTAAAAAAAAGCGTGATAAGTGGGGTATACACACATGACCAAATTGATTATTTTTTACGTAATTTATATTTGTCAGGTGTTCGCTATGAAGTCAAAAATTTACATATACCTGTTTAGTAAAAATTTAGGGATTTATTTCTATATAACTTTAATTATTTGGATGTTTCATTTTTATAATTTGGAACATTTTGGTAATTGATTTCTCTTTCCTCAATTGTATATATTCCATAATTATTTAATGGCGATTACATGCGACAATATCGAGGACAAGCAGAAGCTTTTTATGATGATGGAGATATCCCTTTTTCAATAGAACAATTTATCAAATACCATGCGGAAGATGGTGATTATGTTTCTCAACGTGAAATCACTTTAACACGAGAGCAAGCGCTGAATATTGAAAAAAGAATTATTAATGGTAATTATGCAATTGCCCCTTTTTATTTACCGTATTGTGCATATGCCGTTTCATCTGTTTTATATGAATATGGTCTACAAGAACTTTATTTGTTACCTGGTTCTTTGGAAGAAGCGGTAAAAGAGATTGAAGATAAAAAAGGACTATCTAATGAAAATAATTAATTTAGTCATTATCGTTTTATTTAATTTTATCGGTGCCTATCTAAGTTACCAATGGTGTTATCGAATGATTATCGCAAAACATCGCACACCAGAATTATATTATTTGATATGTTATGGTTTGTGTTATTTCTGTTTTATTCTGATTTCAATCTTTCTTTTAAATAAAATAAAACGACCGATAGATTTAGTGATTTGCGGAGTGCCAATTGGTTTTATCATTACCTTAATGTCACCAATTTTCTTCATATTAATTATGGGAGATGATTATAAATCGATTTTTAATCTAGATTTTATTATGGGGATGTTAGGTATCACATCAATGATAACCCTTAATTTTATAATCTATCCGGCAATATTATTATGCTGTCATTATTCTATTGGTGGGATACAAAAAATATCAAGTAAGCTTGCTTTGAAGCAATAATCATTTGTCCGAACTAGCCAAAAAATCGCCCAACTATTTTATACTGTCGAACTTATTAGATTGGATTGTTGATATTGAATTATCTGCTGTTATTTTAGGCGTTATTATAATAAAAATTAGTAAAATTAGAATCCAAACTAAAATGCTAAATTATTTTTTTTGTAGTTTACGATGAACCTATCAGGCAAACTTAAAATAGTTATCATAGGTATGACCAAGATTAATTAACTACTGCTAAGTCTAAGAAAAATATGCTATATTATTTTTTAAGTGATTTTACAAGGTGATAAAATGGATATTAAACTGACTAAGCATGACAAACGCTATATTGAAGGCACAGATGATGTGTACAGCATTATGCAACGTGTGTTATTGCGTGATAACCAAATCGACCAAGAGAAAGAACATCTTTGGATGATTGGGATGAATCAAGCTGGTTATATCCTGTATATCGAACTGATTGCGCTTGGCAGTTATAAATCGGTCGATGTTGAACCGATGAATGTATTTCGTGTTGCGGTGATGAAAAACGCCTCACGCGTGATATTAGTTCATAATCATCCGTCAGGATCGCTGACGCCGTCCGAAGCAGATAAAGATATCACCGATCGCCTCATTCAAGTTGGCCGTATTCTAAATATCGACCTAATCGACCACCTAATCATCACCCCAAAAACCTATATCAGCTTCCGCAGTACTAAACTTATGGATGAGTTAGAACAAAGCCTAAAATACGTACCGACTTATCAAGTGGTTGAACGCATCCGTAAAGAAGAAAAGTTAATTGCCAAAGAGAAGTTAGCGGTTGAAAGGGATAAGACAAAAACAGAAAAAGCACAAAAAGAACTGGCGCTTGCACAAGCCAAGGCATTAGCAAATGCGTTATTTAATAAAGGTGTTGATATCAAGACTATTGCAAAATTAATGGAAGTTACTCCGAAAAAAGTTGAGAGGATTTTAGGGAAATAAAAGATGGAAATCTAAGATTTATTTTGTGGTTTTACAAGTTTCAATCGCTTCTGTAGAGCATCACCAATTCTAGGGTGCATACGTTTCATGTGATTCACTCGTCCCATTGTTTGATTGAATAATCTTAAATACTTATCGCTATTTGCATTAGTTTGAAATTCTTTTTCGCATTCAAATACCGCAGCCTTAATCATATTCCTTTTCTTTTTAGGCATAGATGGTCTATTTTGATTCACATTCAAATTATGCATAATCTGTTTTTCACTTCGCGGCATAATATGATGTTTTGTTCTATTAGGTTTGGCTCCTACTGATTTCAATAAACTATAAATGCGACTAATAATGTCTTTTTTTTCTTTTGATGAAATAATTCGATTAGCCGAGACTGTTATATCATCAACATATCTTGTATAAGTAAAACCTCTTTTAGCTAGATAACTCACTAGCTCACTTTCTCGAGACCAGAATATTAAATTACAAATGTAGCTACTTGCTTTTCCGCCCTGAACAAGGTTGCCTTTAAATGTTATTAGTTCAGCTAAATATTCTGAAACATCTTTTGAAAATTTAAAAAAACCAGCCCATACTTCAAAGACAACTTTTTTTGAAATGCTTGGAAAGAAATTAGTAATATCCTCTGTAATTAGTATTTTTTTTCCTAAATGATTTTTGATATTGGTTAAAAAGTCTTTATCCTTCAAACTACCTTGTAAATAATCAGGATAATATACTTTCTTTAAAAATTTATTAGATATTCTGGCATGAATAAGTTTAAGTCGCTTTTTTACATTATAAGTATCACGAAAAGAACCATCGCTTTTTTCTTTTCTTTCATGAAGAAAAAAGAAACTATCTGAAGAATGATATAAATCATCAAGTTCTTGTCTTGTTATACCTAAGATTTTTGCTAATAAATCCAAATCAGCTACTGGTTTGGCTGAATATTTAGGAATCATCAGAATTAGGCTCTATAAGTTGTAGGGCAGTTAGAGATAACTGTTTAGCTAATTCATGACTAATGCCATCAATTTCTTTTTTATCAAATGCTAAAAAAATAAAAATACTGATTGGAATATTTAGAGCATCACAAATTTTTTCAATAGTCGATAAATTGGGATCTCTTTTGTCTTGTTCTAAAAGAGTAAGATAAGATATAGATAAGCCTGATAATTCAGCTAATTTGGTTTTTGATACCTTTTTTTGTGTACGACACATTTTCAGCGCATTACCAAAACTCATTATATTTACCTCTGTTAGATTGCGAGTGACCTGCTGTAAACTAAAATCATTTTTTAGATATAAATTCAATTAGCTGAATTACGGCAGGAATTAAAGTTATACATCTAGACAAAATATCGAGTAATTGACTTGATGAATACTGTTCCTCTGATTCTTCCAATTTTTGAATTATCTCTTCTAATTCTTTTCGTTTACTACTATCCATAACATCATGCAGCTCCTCTAAAACCATTTTTAATGTTTTAATGGAGTTCTTTAAAAGATTTTTGTTATTTACTAACATTTTTAACCTCGTTTTGCTTTTAATCAGTGCGATATTGCACCAGTCGACAAAACAATACTGAACTGAAAAAAAATGTTATGGATAGTACAGGGCACTCTAATCTGAGGTTGCTAGAGCAACCTCACCAGTCGATTATATTGCGCCAACTTAAATTACCTTATGGTATAAGTAGTAATTTTAGCGCATTGTTATCTGGGATAATGCTGATTGTTTAATAGCTATTTACTACCAACAATCGGCTAATAAAGCCACTGTCTTTTTCAGTATTAATCAGGTTTATCTTTTAAAGAGCATCAGGATGGTTGCATCCTGTTATTAACATAATATAATTTGAAATTTTACTTAATGCAATATTTTTTTTCTATTAGTCAAAAAATAATTTATTCAATATCCTTACTTACGCACCACGCTTAGTGGAATGGGGAGTCGGAGGAGGTGGTTTGAACCCCTCGGTCGCCTGAACACCTGAACTTCAATATTGCATGGCTGCTTTCAAGGCGAAACCCATTGCACTAACCTAAAGGAAAATCTGCATAGATCTTATTGAAGAAAATACTAATGCAATTACGGCGCTTAATAAGTTTGGCAATTTAAAGTTGATAGCAGTAAATATTAATTGAAATCGAGGATCGCTCCTCGATAGTTTTTACCCCTTTACACACACCACTTGCCTTAATTGATGTACTATCTCAACCAATTCATTTTGCGCGGTCATCACTGCACCAATATCTTTGTATGCCATTGGGATTTCATTAATCACGTTGGCAATCTTTTGGGCACCCAACATGGGTAGTTGCTTTGATTTGGGAAGAGTAAATCAATTTTAATAAAGATAACTTATCTTTTTAAATTTCCGAAAATCGCCCTTATTTTTTTGCTTTAAAAATTATACTGAGTCACTTTACAACCCCATAAACTTGGTATAAAATTCGCCCGCTTTCCTGAATAGTGCTGCTGCAGGAAAACAGTAATTATCTTCTCAATTTGAGGAGACGCTTTTTTATTGTTTTCTAGGTGGCTATTATGTCTACATTTTCCCGTTTACAAAAACGTTTGTCCCGTCTTGGGATTGAAAGTCATTTTAATAATGATATTTATACTTTAAATAAAGAAAATACATCTGCTCAGATTTTGTTACCAAGTCCATTGCCATTAGAGCAAAAAGCGGTAGAACAGCTTCTGAACTTTGCATCAGTGAACGTCCCTAATAGTGTAGGGAAAGTTTGCATGGCTCGTGCTACACCCGATTTTCATCCAGGTGCGGTTGCGCCTGTTGGTAGTATTGTTGCAACTACGCAGGATTTAATTATTCCTGCAGCAATTGGTACTGATATTAATTGCGGTATGCGGCTTTTTACCACCGGTTTAAGCTTTGATCAGGTGTGTGAACAAAAATCAACAATTATTGCACAATTAAAACGTGTGTTATTGCAAGATGAACGCGATGTACCTGTTACACCGCAATCTTTTCAAGCATTATTTGATCAAGGTCTTGCAGCATGGTTATCGGAGTTACCACAGCAAGGTTTGTGGAATTCAGTTAATTATGAACGGTTACACGCAGAGCTTGATAAAATATCCAGTAATCATTTAATTAAGGCAGATTGTCAGTATGCGCCTGAAGCCTTTTTTGAAAAGCGCGATATTATCCGCCCAGCGAGTTTAGGTACTGTCGGATCTGGTAATCATTTTGTCGAGTTACAAATTGTTGATGATATTATCGATCGACATTTAGCTTATCAATTAGGTCTTGAAAAAAATAGTGTCGTCGTCATGATTCATACCGGATCGCGTGATGTTGGTTTTTACATTGGTCAGCGTTGGCAAGATAAAGCAAAAGCTTTATGGCCGACTAATGAAAAGCAACCAAAATCAGGATTGTTTGGTTTAACAGATAATCACGCGCAAGCCTATTTACACGCTATGGGCGTTGCTGCGCGTTATGCTTGGATTAACCGTATTGTGATTACCGAATTGATACGTAAATCACTTGCTACTATTTTTCATCAAGATGATAGTCAACTTGTGGTCGACATTTCGCACAATATCATTTTGCCTGAACATGAGATGAATATTCATCGTAAAGGGGCAACACCTGCTTATGCTGGTCAGATAGCTTTAATCCCTGGCTCAATGGGTGATCACTCTTATGTAGCAGTGGGTAAAGGCCATGCTGATTGGTTATGGTCTTGTTCACACGGTGCTGGTCGAGCAGAAAGACGACAAGCTATGCGTAGTAAAAAAGTCGAATATGATAAGGTCAACTTGCCATGGCAATGTATTACCTTAAAAGAAGAGCGGTTACGTGAAGAGGCTCCCACAGCCTATAAACCTATCACACCTGTGATTGAAGCACAACAAAACGCCGGTTTGATTCAAACAGTGGTTAAACTTAAACCGTGGGTTACGTTTAAGGTGTAACATTCGAAATAGCATTTTGTGCAATAATTTATTATTTTATCAACATATTAAATTTTAACACAAAATGCTTTTTATAAAGAAAAATGATAACTATTTTTTTATCACACCAACAGCGTAGACCGATACTGTAAATTTGGTTGTTTAATCGAGTGTTCATCATCAATAATTACTAGCTCTTGAACATTTTTTGTTTGGTAAGAGATTAACGACTTAATTTTATTTTATTTAATTTAATTCAATTTTTTTATAGTCACTTATGCTATTCCTCGACCAAAATTAGCAGAATAATATCTATATATAGCAAATATTTCTGCTACAACTCCCTATTTTATATAAATCTCTGTATGTAGAGCAAATTAACCAATAGTGAATATATTGATACCATTTAGTTTTAAACTCAATACTTACTCAATAACAGATCTTATCATGCGTCATTTTTCCTAGGTTGAAACGACATTTCAGGAGATAAAGAAAAACTATCTCATAGTTGAGTAAAAAGATGGTATTGTTAGAAAAATGAATAACACGTTAATTGATATTTATTGACCAATCACTATCATAAATAATCTTATAGCGATCTCAAAAACGCTCTAACAGCTCTTTTTAGGATTGTGAAGATATGACAAAAACAATTTTTATTTATATTGCCATTAACTTAATTTTTAACTAAAAGTAAAATAATATGTTGATACTTTACAATAAAACCTCCATTCTATACAATACCCCCGCTTTCCTGAATATACTATTACAGGAAATTAATGAAATAGAGTTTAAAATTACAATAAAATCGAATATTTTTTCATAATATTAACTGTTTACAGCATTAAAAATAAAATTGTTGCGTAGTTATTTTTACGCTATACAATCAATAAATTTTTATTCTTTTATTTGTAATAAGGATTTATTTTATTTAAATTTTTTAATCATCTAATTAAAAAAAGGAGTTTTCATGGAAACTAAATCTGAGTTTGTTGGGAATAACCGTTCTGTCGTTGTAACTCTTTTATTGTGGTTTTTCCTCGGTACATTTGGTGTTTATAGGATGTATTTAGGTAAAGTCGGAACTGGTATTTTAATGCTTGTTTTAACAATAATTGGCTTTATTACTCTCCCTATAATAATTGGTATTTTTATATTAATTGGGCTTTTTATTTGGTGGATAGTTGATTTAGTTTGCATACTAAAATCACCGAAAATAAATCAAATGCCATAAATTTAAAATTTTCACAAAACTATAATTACTAAAACGACAAAACTAGAAGTTTGTTTTATTAACTCTAGTTTTATCTTTAGTAGTAATTTACAACTATTATAGAAAGGAAAGTTCCTCTTAATAAAGTCAGATCCAACTGAGGAACAGCTTCCTTCTTAACAGATTGAAATTTCATTTAAATTAATAGTTCAACTTTAAATTATTGTAATGTAGCTCTTTATTATTCAAAACACAAAAAACCTATTTCATTAATCACTTTGCTGTGTTAAATCATATAGCCATTGTTTTTATCATCACATCTTAAGCACTACCTTGTTTGTGGTATTCGGTAGTCATATCATATTATAAATATAAACTCACTACCCAAATAATATTAATATCCAGTCGCTAAACCATCCCCTCTAGGGTCGTTTGCGCCCATTAGTAGATGATGATTTGCATCGATAAGAATGGCACCGGCATGGCCCATGGTATCGGTTTAATCATCAACAATTTGCACATCCTGTCCACGTAATTTGAGGGAGTGTATCACATCATTAGGTATGTGATCTTCAACATTAAGATTATTGAAAGATGCATCCCATGTGCGCCCGTGCAACCATCTCGATGCATTAATGGCTAAAAGTAAAGGAAATCCTAATTAGGTTGGGTTATTTCCATCTATACCTAATTCATAAATTATCATAGATTTATTAAACTTTAATTAAACATTCCCTCATATTCCTCTATATTTATGAATTCAACGCCGGTGGGATTAAGTTTTTTGATCTCATCAACTACTGATTTATGATATAAATAAATTCCGGGCTCTTCTAATAATCTCCATCCCAAGCGTTTGTTTAATGGAATTTTTTTTAAAACTTCTCTGTCTAAGACATATTTGTTAATAAAGTACATATCACATTTTTCGTCGTATTTATAATCTGATTTTTCTTTGTCCAATGCTTCAAACGTATTATCATCAACGTAAATACAGTAATAATCATCAATGTAGCCACCTTTCCGGTCTGAAAGCTCTATCGGTACAATACGCACCCCTTCCATATTCATAGCTAACATTATGTTGGCAATTTTTTTAGTAACAAAATCTTTAGAGCCTGTTAAGTAATCGGCTAATACAGGATGACGAGGTAAAGGATCTCCCAATTGAGCCTTGATTATTTCTTTTCTTTGATCTAAGAGATCAATCATTGGAAAAGCCTGATCTTCTTTACGCATCATGAAATAATATTCAAAATCTTTCATATTTTATTTTTCATCCTCTTAAATGTAGATATTAAAAATAAGTTCAATTTTAACTTTTATTATACATGGTTCAATATAAAATAAAGACTACTGATAAAATAAAAATGCAATACTGTTGATAATTAAATAACAAACTAATAGTAATATAAAATTTTTTAATTAATTACACTTATCAATTGAATAGAACGATGTATATTAGAAAAAAGGCTTTTCTTTTCAGACATAGAACATCACATAATGAATATACATTTTTTTGTTTCGAGAACAGAAAACAACGCAGTAATGATGCCTATAGCTTAAAAAATATTTGTCTTAATTTAGTTTGAGTTTGCAAGATAAAGCAAAAGCTTTATGGTCGACTAATGAAAAACAACCAAAATCAGGATTGTTTTGTTTAACAGATAGTCACGAACAAGCCTATTTACAAGCTATGGGCGTTGCTGCGCGTTATGCTTGGATTAATCGAATTGTGATTACCGAATTGATACGTAAATCGCTTTCAACTATTTTTCATCAAGATAATAGTCAACTCGTGGTCGATATTTCACACAATATCATTTGGCCTGAACAAGAGATGAATATTCATCGTAAAGGTGCAACGCCGGCTTATGCTGGTCAGATAGCTTTAATTTCTGGATCGATGGATGATCACTCTTATGTGGCAGTAGGTAAAAGTAATGCAGATTGGTGATAGTCTTGTTCACATGGTGCAGGTCGAGCAGAAAGACGACAGGCTATGTGTAGCAAAAAAGTTGAATATGATAAGGTTAATTTGCCATGGCAATGTATTACCTTAAAAGAAGAACGGCTACGTGAAGAGGCCCCTACAGCCTATAAACCTATCACACCTGTAATTGAAGCACAGCAAAACGCCGGTTTGATTCAAACAGTGGTTAAACTTAAACCGTGGTTAACGTTTAAAGTATAATTTTGATAAAATCATGCTAGTTTTGGCTAGTGTGGTTTAGCATTGTGGTATTAATATTTTAAATAAAAAAGGCGCACAATGTACGCCTTTCTTATTTGTTTGCATCGGTGATGCGATAAAAGGTTTTAAATTATTTAATAACCTTAGCAACAACACCCGCACCAACAGTACGACCACCTTCACGAATTGCAAAACGTAAACCTTCTGCCATCGCGATTGGGTGAATTAATGATACTGACATTTTGATGTTATCGCCTGGCATTACCATTTCTACGCCTTCCGGTAATTCGATTGTACCA
>NZ_JBNRJF010000013.1:0-74817 GCF_050589305.1 Gilliamella sp. G0441
TTCCAGTATCGAACGCCCTTCTCCGCTGACATTGTTTTGCGCATACGTCACATCCACGATACCCACATAAAAAATGTCATCTTTCTTTTCAACCACCAACTTTTCCTGTTGGGATTGTTTCTGACCCGATTCATCCTGCCAGCTTAAATTAAACTGATACTCACCCGGCGATAAAATCATCTCCCGCATCGCACGGCCCTCGGCATCCACTACTAAAGGCTCGCCATTAAGCATCACCCCTTGTTTACCTTTTAAGCCCGCCATCTGAATAACGACTTTCCGGTCCTGAGCATCACTCACAATACCCTGATGGTCTATCCGGCTTTCGCCAAATCCCGGTATCGTGCTCTCTGATTTCAATTTACCAAAGAATAAATGACCTGAGCCCGATTGATTGTCGGGCTTGTTGTAGGAAATAAAATCACTGCCAGAGTCTGCTGTGCCCTGACCTAAGGTCTTAAACGATGTCGCATAAACACTGTCTTTTAAACCGTCATAACTGGTGGTAGTTAAAATCGCTTTATACTCGCTATTTGTCGATAACGGCTCGCCATTATCGGTATCACCATGCCATAACACCGCTTCATACGGACTGATTTCTTTAAATCGTAAGGTCTTTAACGGCTGACGGTTATCTACATCCGATTGGCGGTAAATGGTGATTTGATATTCAGCAATTTTAGTAGGATAGTTAGTGTAAATATAAAGCCCCATCGGTGTCGTAAACAATCCTTGTGACGTTAACTTCACTTTTGGGTTATAGATACTTAAATTAAGCTTTTCTTCTGCATTAAACTCATCCCGAATAATATTTAATTTAGGTACATTTGTACTACCTGCATAAACACTATTGGAGCCAAGTAAAAAAGCAGCACTAATACCCAGGCAAAGTGGATGCCGGGTCCAGTTATGTTTTTTCATTTAATTTATTTCCTTTCTTATAAGATCAATTATATTTTTTATTTTAATAATTCAATTCAACATCAAAATTTATCCATAAACCTTAAAAAAAGACCGATAAGCAATCTCAATTAACCTTTATTGATAAATAATAAGTTAGCTAACCAACCCGCCAAAAAAATTACAAAATAAAATATTTTTTATTAAAACATTTTCCGAATATTTACATAATAATACATTGATCGCAATAAACGATCAATACCAATTGTTTTGATCGCTACATCCTATGCTTATTAAATAATTTTTTTTGATAACCGTTTTATTTGTTTGATAAAAAGGTAATACTTTGAATTAATTGAAAATAAAAACGATAAAAGTGCGGGGAAGACCTACAAAAATAGCATTTACCAAAATTTAATTGTTTAAATTTTTTATAAAGATAAATTAACCTTGTGAACAAAGAATTTAAAGAAATGGCATAAGATGTAATCGATTAATAATATTGCTTATATCTATTAATAAATTTTTTTAGCTATTATTAATCGTATTTATTTAACGAATGGACAATAAAAAAGCACCATATTCGGTGCTTTTTATTTTAATTTTAGGCAAATTTTATTTTTTCAAATTTGCAATTTTTGCACGAATATTTGCAGCACGTTCAGATGAAGAAGGATGTGTACTTAAAATAGAAGCATCTCCACCACCTAATTTTTCAAATGCTGTTGCAAGACCTGCTGGATTGATTTTTTTCTTCACTAAGAAATCAAAAGAGTAGTTATCTGCATCTTTTTCTTGGCTTTGTGAGAATTGAGAATTAATAACAGCAGCAGCTAAATCTCCCAATTGAGAGTTAGAGATTGAGGCTAATGTAGAATTACCTGATGCAGCAGCTGCATCACGTGCGAACTCAGTTGCATAAGCTACTTGCATTGCTTTTTTACTATGACCTAAAGCAACGTGACCTAATTCATGACCTAAAACGCCTTGAATTTCATTATCAGTCATCATATCCATCAAGCCGCTATAAACACGAACACAACCATTCGCCATTGCCCATGCGTTCACTTCCTTGGTGATATAGACTTTGTATGAAATAGGTGTACCGTTTAAATTATTGCCAAGTTTTTTAGCAATTCTTTTTAAACGTTTAGAATAAGCACTGTTAGCTGGAGCAATCTTAGATTGGGCATCCATTTGAGCACATGATTGCGCACTTAATGATTTAACTTCGCTATCACTAAGTGTTGCAGCTTTAAGCCCTTTCATCCCAAGATCTGTTAAACCATCTACACTCATGCTTTTACAACCTACTAAAGACATTGCAGCCACAAGAGGAAGAGCAACAAGCAATGTTTTTTGATGTTTTTTCATACTTTTTTCCTTATATAAATAATAATACATATTTCACTAACTTACGTTAGCTAAAACAAATTTTAACTGAACTTTAATAATAATCAATAAATAATTGCTTGCTTAGTCATATTATGAGATTTAGACTAGTCCCTATTTTTTCAGGTACGATGATTATGCAGCTATCCGATTTTGATTTTTTTCTTCCGAAAGAACTTATTGCAAAGCACCCTTCTCAAACCAGAAGTGACTGTCGACTTTTATCTTTAAATGGTCATACAGGAAAGATTGAACACGGAATTTTCACCGATATTATCAATAAAATTAATCCCGGTGATTTACTTGTTTTTAATAATACTAAAGTTATTCCTGCCCGTTTATTTGGTAAAAAAGTATCGGGAGGAAAAATTGAAATTTTAGTTGAACGAATTTTGAATGATAATCGTGCCCTTGCCCATATAAAAGCATCAAAATCACCTAAAGAAGGTACCGAACTTTTATTAGGAGATGATGATTCAATTAAAGTGATTATGGTGGCAAGACATGATACTTTATTTGAACTTCAATTTCCTGATGATGTATTGACTATTTTAAATAAAATTGGTCATATTCCTTTACCTCCTTATATTGATCGCCCTGATGATGAACAAGACCGTGAAGTTTATCAAACTGTTTACAGTAAAGTGCCAGGTGCGGTTGCTGCACCTACTGCTGGGCTTCATTTCGATGAACCATTGTTAGAAAAATTGAAAGATAAAGGCGTTGAAATGGCTTTTGTTACTTTGCATGTTGGTGCAGGTACATTTCAGCCCGTAAGAGTTGAAAATATTGAATCGCATATAATGCATGCCGAGTATGCAGAAGTCCCCGAAACCGTCGTTGAGGCAGTGTTAGCGTGTAAAGCTCGTGGTAATAAAGTCATTGCCGTGGGCACAACATCGGTTAGAGCACTTGAAAGTGCCGCCCAAAAAACAGGCACTATTGCGCCTTTTTTTGCCGACACTCAGATTTTTATTTATCCCGGCTACCAATTTAATGTGATCGATGCATTAATCACAAATTTTCATTTACCCGAATCGACTTTAATTATGTTAGTTTCAGCCTTTGCTGGTTATGAAAATACAATGAATGCTTATCAACAAGCCGTTAACGAAAAATATCGTTTTTTTAGCTATGGTGATGCGATGTTTATTACAGGCAAACAAATTTAATTGGTCAATTTTTAAAATTTGCCAATCAAAGTAGTAACCATTTACCCATTGATTGGCAAACTAAGAAAACGTTATTACTTAATATTCTTCAGTTTTTGTGAAATATGATTAATTCGTTTTGATATTGCAGGATGCGATGTTAGATCGACGTCATTATGTACCGGCATTTTCATGAGCATGCTAATAAGTGCGGTAGGGTTTAATTTTTGTTTACGTAATATCTCAATCGCATAATTATCTGCATCAATTTCATTTTGCTGAGCGGTCTCCTTTTTTATCATCACAACAGTCTGATTCGCTTTATCATAAATTTCAATATAAGGGGCATGTTGGAATGAGTTTATCGCATGTTTTAGCGCAATGTGCCCTTGTTCATGAGCAATTACAGCCAATAACTCATCATCGGATAATTGTTTAATTAACCCACTGTTTAGGCGTATACAACCACTTGCTGATGACCAAGCATTAGGCGTTGTATTGAGATAAACTTTATAATTTAATTGAATATTATTAATCGTGTTAGGCAGATATTGAATAAGGCGATTAAGTCGTTGACTTATTGCATGATCATTAGCAAGAACAATAGATTGTTTATCTTCATCACGACAAATTTGTTCATTAAATTTTAGGATATCTTGCTCAGATAACGCGTCAATTTGTTGAGAAGAAAGAATAAATTGCGGTTTATTAAGTTGGCTTTGACAACCTGTTATCATGAATAAAATTAAAAATGACAATGATAAAATAATGTATTTCAAAATTTTTAAAATCTTTCCAAATGTTGTCTATTGTAAGTGATCACGATAAACTAGGCGCCGAAATTTAGTAATACGATGACGTATTATATCAATAATTTGCGCCAAACTGTTTATTTGGTCGCACGAGGTTAACAAAATATGAAATTTGAATTAGATAATACAGACGGACTTGCTCGTCGAGGACGTATGAAATTCGATCGCCGTGGCGTCGAATACACCGTTGAAACCCCAGCATTCATGCCTGTTGGTACATATGGTACCGTAAAAGGGATGACACCTGAAGAAGTCGCCGCAACTGGTGCCCAAATCTTATTAGGTAATACCTTTCATCTATGGTTACGACCAGGGCAAGAGATTATGCGTAAACATGGTGATTTACATGATTTTATGCAATGGCATGGCCCTATTTTAACCGATTCTGGTGGGTTTCAAGTTTTTAGTTTAGGTGATATTCGCAAAATTAAAGAAGAAGGCGTTTATTTTCGTAATCCAATTAATGGCGATTCGATCTTTTTATCGCCTGAAATTTCAATGGAAATTCAATACGATCTTGGTTCTGATATTGTGATGATTTTTGATGAATGTGCGCCTTTTCCTGCGGAGTGGGACTATGTCAAAAAATCGATGGAAATGTCATTACGTTGGGCAAAACGAAGCCGTCAACGTTTTGATGAACTTGGTAATAAAAATGCATTATTCGGTATAGTTCAAGGTGGTATACATCAAGAATTACGTGACATATCCATTAAAGGATTAACCGAAATAGGCTTTGACGGATATGCTGTGGGTGGATTAGCCGTTGGTGAACCCAAAGCGGATATGCATCGTATCTTAGAAGGCACTTGCCCTCAATTACCGGCTGATAAACCGCGTTATCTAATGGGCGTTGGCAAACCTGAAGATTTAGTTGAAGGCGTACGTCGTGGTATCGACATGTTTGACTGTGTCATGCCAACCCGAAATGCTCGTAATGGACATCTTTTTGTAACCAACGGCGTTATTAAGATTCGTAATGCCAAATATAAAGATGACATAACACCACTTGATCCTGAGTGTGATTGTTATACCTGTAAAAATTACACAAAATCTTATCTTCATCATTTAGATAAATGTGGTGAAATTTTAGGTGCTCGACTCAACACTATTCACAATTTACGCTATTATCAACGTTTAATGGCAGAGATTCGAGAAGCGGTTGCTAACAAACGTTATGAAGAATTTGTTACAGAATTTTATCAACGTATTGGCAAAACACCTGCCCCTTTCACAAAATAAAAAATTATCATCATAATTTTTAGGGGTAACTCTTGACACATCGAGGTTAGCGCAGTATTATGCGCATCCTAACGGCGAGTAGCGCAGCTTGGTAGCGCAACTGGTTTGGGACCAGTGGGTCGGAGGTTCGAATCCTCTCTCGCCGACCAATTTTTAGAAAAAGCCTGCTCATTGAGTAGGCTTTTTTATTATTCGCTTCAGTTTAAAGGATGAGAACCGACAGAGGTTCGAGCCGAGCGTAGCGAGACAACGTTGCTTTTGCAACGACCCGAAGGGCGAGCATGAAATGCGAGTCATCCTCTCTCGCCGACCAATTTCAAAAAAAAGCCTGCTCATTGAGTAGGCTTTTTGCTATCAGCATTTTAAAAATAAAAATTGCGTCTTATATTCTCTTACTTAACACAAACAACTATGAACTTACTCGTGATTGAATCACTTGAACTAATGGAGATAATTTTAGCTCCCCCAAATCTGTGTTCTTATTTAATTGATGTGATATCAACGTCGCTATATATTATCCAATTTTTTGTAAGGTAATGCGACAGTTGTTAATGGTGGATAGCTTACTTCACTAAATTCATTATTATTTCCATTTTTTTTCTTTTTTATATACTCTTTAGGGCTTTCTAACCAAGATATTGGAAAAGGATAAATAATTAGAAATATACAGGCTGATAATAAAAGAAGACCATAATCTTGATTAGAACGAACGATACGTTCAAGTTTACATGCAATTATAATTTGAACAACTGAAGCAACATAATTAAAAACCAACATAATGCGCCTTTGCCATTTCAACTTTTTATTATATTGAAAATCACTTATCGTATATTTTCTAAAACGATAAGCAATAATAATAGGCATAATTGAAATAAAGTAATACGCAATGTAAATCAATATAATCATCTTAGTTATTTTTCTAGTCGTTAATGATGGAAAGCTTACTTCACTAAATTCATTATTATTTCCATTTTTTTTTCTTTTTTAAATACTCTTTCGGGCTTTCTAACCACCCTATGCTAAAAATATAAATACAAGTAAAAACTCCTGATGAGAAAAGTAAAAGCTCATAGTCAGAATTATAGTTATGGATTGCTTTTCTTTGCCCGACAATAAACGCCTCGAAAAAAGCAACGATATAACTTAAAACCAACATAATGCGCCTTTGCCATTTCAACTTTTTATTATTTTGAAAATCACTTATCGTATATTTTCTAAAACGATAAGCAATAATAATAGGCATAATTGAAATAAAGTAATACGCAATGTAAATCAATATAATCATCTATGTTATTTGTCTAATTGTTAATGGTGGAAAGCTCACTTCACTAAGTTCATATCATTTCCATTTTTTTTTCTTTTTTAAATACTCTTTCGGGCTTTCTAACCAGGATATTGAAAAAAAGTTATAAATAATTAAAAATATACATGCTGATAATAAAAGAGGACCATAGTCTTGATTAGAACGAACGATACGTTCAAGTTTACATGCAATTATAACTTGAATAACCAGAGCAATATAATGGAAAACCAACATGATACGCCTTTGCCATTTCAAACGTTTGTTATAGTGATAATCACTTACTGTATATTTTCTAAAACGATAAGCAATAATAATAGGTATAATTGAAAAAAAGTAATACGCAATGTAAATCAATATAATCATCTTAGTTATTTTTCTAGTCGATAATGGTGTAAAGCTCACTTCTCTAACTTCATTATTATTTCCATTTTTTTTTCTTTTTTAAATACTCTTTCGGGCTTTCTAACCAGGATATTGGAAAAAGACTATAAATAATTAGAAATATCATTCCTGATAATGCAAGAGGACCATAATCTGGATTAGAACGTACTATAATTTTAAGTTCACTTACAATTATAATTTGAACAGCTAAAGCAACATAATTAAAAACCAACATAATACGCCTTTGCCATTTCAAACGTTTATTATAATGATAATCACTTACTGTATATTTTCTAAAACGATAAGAAATCATAATAGGCAAAATTGAGAAAAAGTAATACGCAATGTAAATCAATATAATCATCTATGTTATTTTTCTAATTGTTAATGGTGGAAAGCTTACTTCACTAAATTCATTATTATTTCCATTTTTTTTTCTTTTTTAAATACTCTTTCGGGCTTTCTACCCAGGATATTGAAAAAAAATTATAAATAATTAAAAATATAAATCCCGATAATAAAAGAGGACCATAATCTGGATTAGAACGAACTATAATTTTAAGTTTACATACAATTATAATTTGAGCAGCTAAAGCAACATAATTGAAAACCAACATGATACGCCTTTGCCATTTCAAACGTTTATTATAATGATAATCACTTACTGTATATTTTCTAAAACGATAAGCAATAATAATAGGCATAATTGAAAAAAAGTAATACGCAATGTAAATCAATATAATCATCTGTGTTATTTTTCTAGTCGATAATGGTGGAAAGCTTACTTCACTTAATTCATATCATTTCCATTTTTTTTTCTTTTTTAAATACTCTTTTGGGCTTTCTAACCACCCTATGCTAAAAATGTAAATACACATAAATATTCCTGATGAGAAAAGTAAGAGGTCATAGTCAGAACTATAATTATGGATTGTTTTTCTATGCCCGGCAATAAACGCCTCGATAAAAGCAACAATATAATTTAAAACCAACATGATGCGCCTTTGCCATTTCAACTTTTTATTATATTGATAATCACTTACTGTATATTTTCTAAAACGATAAGCAATAATAATAGGCATAATTGAAAAAAAGTAATACGCAATGTAAATCAATATAATCATCTGTGTTATTCCTTTTACTCCATAGAATCTTCTTCAATATGACCGTCAAAATATTGCCGATATGTAGTACCATCCAAGCGCGTGCACAATGAATAATTAGGTTGATCATCTGCATCAGATTCATTACCTGTAACACGTATTACTATTGCACAACTATCTACAATTTTCTCTATATTATCAATCTGTTCGGGATTTGAAATATATAAATTTGTCTCATTAAGCTCATTGTTTTTAAATAAAATATTTTTGCTTTTTTCATAAATTTCACTTAAAGAAAAAACATCACTTACTATTTCAGAACCTAATAGCCATTTATTCATCTGTCTAAATGCTTGTATCAAATCCTTTCTACCATAATGAAATAATTTAAATTTCTCTGAATTAGCACGATTGTATTGATTAATTGCAAAACTTTTATCAATTTTAGGAACTAATTTAAGTTTACCATGTAAAGATATACCTATATCAACTAAATCATAAGCTAAAGAACCGGTCTCTTTAGACATTCCTAATCCTACCGCCGCATCTTGATACGCAGATTTTAAAAAACCATCCTCGCCGGTATACCCTTCTTGAATACTATTAACACCATGCGCGGCAACAAATGTGCCAAGTATACAACCCACACCAGTTGTACACATTGCCCCTCCCATCACTATCAAGCCTGCACCACCTAAAACACTTAGTCCCCTAGCAGCCCATTGAATACTTTGATCCAATAAACTCTTTTCTTCAGAATTTATCGCTTTTGAGCCTTGTTCATAACTCATCGCTCCGCTTTCGACTTGATTTACAATGTGCGTGGCGAAATTATCAATATCATCAATAAAATCTTGTTTTATATTGTCATGGTAAAGGTGTTTTTCACAAACTTCATGCGCACAATCAAGTAAATTTTGAGCGTCAAGACGAATCTTTGTTTTATCTTCATTTGATGCGACTAATGAATTAATTTGTGTGGGAATATCATTTTGCGCGATTGTTGAAAATGTTTTATTAATATGATTTGACTTATTTGTATGATAAGAAGTTGCCACATCAACAAATATCAGACTTTTGGTTGCAATAATTCGATTAACACCTATAGGTCGACAACCACAAGCAATAATACACCCATCATAAGCAGCTGGTTTGCCTTCAATAATTAGTTTATCTGTCGCTTCAATAATTTTTCCAGAACCTTTACACTTAGGACATGAAGCATAATCGCCTAAACATGCTATAGCATCGAGACAGTTAAAACCCTGAACTGACGACGAAATAATTTTACCGCCAGTTGTAGTATCATCACCCATTACAGCAATTTTTTTACTCATTACCACACTTTTGCTTAACAAATTCTTAACAATTAATACTATACCATATAAATCAAAAAATAAACTAAAAAAACTTTAATTATCTGTTTTTTATAGCAATAAATTTATTTTAATTTACCAAACCATAACACAATAACTCATTTACATTACCTGTTTTTTACATAGCTCTGCACCTTGGTATAAGAAGAAATCTTAATCTCAAAAATTAAAAATACCCGATTTTTAATAGTCTGATTTATGTCACATTTAGTAATTACTAACATTAACCTTATTATTCACTGGTTATTTATTCCAAAACTATGAAATGAATTTAAGTATGGCTATCAATTAAGAGGGGGGATTGTTTAAGCTGTTTTTTAATCATTATTATCGATATAATATTCGTACTCTAAAAAATTTTTTTATCCATTCACTAAAAATGTTATCTGTATCACAAAACAGATAAATTTTATATTAACTTTGATAGCGTTATCACATTTCTAGTATTTTTTTAATTTCCATTATTGCACTTTGTGTTAATTTTTTAACATACATCAAGATATCGGTTTTTAATGGAGGAAAAATGTTAGGTAAATGGTTAACCAACCAAACAGTCAATATTATTGATTCGGCTAAAGACTGGAAAGAAGCGATACAACTTTGTGCCACACCATTATTAAAAAATAATGCCATTTCACAAAATTATATTAATGCTATTTTTCAGTTACATGAATCAATAGGACCTTACTACGTTTTGGCACCGGGTATTGCTATGCCACATGCCAGACCTGAACAAGGAGTAAATCAATTAGGATTATCAATGCTGTTAGTGAAACAAGGTGTAAAATTCAATTCAGAAGATAATGACCCCGTTTATTTAGTCACTCTATTAGCAGCCAATGATAGTACCAGTCACATTGAAATGTTAACGCAATTAGCAACACTTTTCGGTGAATCAAACGATATGCAGACTATTTTTAAAGCACAACATCGTGATGAAATCTTGGCTGTGATTAATCAATATTAAATTAAATAAAAATTAGTAAAAGGATAAACAATATGAAAATTATGGCAGTTTGTGGTTCAGGTCTTGGTAGTAGTTTTATGGTTGAAATGAATATCAAAAAAGTCCTAAAAAAATTAAATATTGATGCAGAAGTTACACATGCAGATTTAGCTTCAGCAACACCCGATCAAGCTGATCTGTTTGTCATGACAAAAGATTTAGCCACCAGTTCTGGGATTCCCGCCGACAAATTAGTGGTATTAAATAATATCATTGATATCAACGATTTAGAACAAAAACTGGTTGAGCATTTTGCTAAGAGCTGAGCAAATCTTTAAGGAGTTACTATGATTCAGGAAATAGTAAAATTTATTGTTGATATCCTAAAAGTACCTGCGGTGCTTGTTGGCTTAATCGCAATGGTAGGATTATTAGCTCAACGTAAATCATTTGCCGATACGGTAAAAGGAACCATTAAGACTATTTTAGGATTTTTGGTATTAGGTGGTGGTGCAACAGTACTTATTAGCGCAATTACACCATTAGGTATCATGTTTGAACAGGCTTTTAAACTTCAAGGAATCGTTCCTAATAATGAAGCTATTGTATCCATGGCATTAAATGAGTATGGCACAGCAACGGCATTAATTATGGCGTTTGGTATGATTGCCAATATTGTTGTTGCTCGATTTACGCGATTAAAATTCATCTTTCTAACCGGTCATCATACTTTTTATATGGCTTGTATGATTAGTATTATTCTAACCGTCTCAGGGTTTCAAGGTTGGCAATTAGTCTTCACCGGCGCACTGGTTTTAGGGTTAATTATGGCGTTTTTCCCTGCTTTAGCTCAACCACAAATGCGCAAAATTACCGGTAACGATGACGTTGCATTCGGTCACTTTGGTACGCTAGGTTATGTTTTAGCTGGTTGGCTTGGTAAGGCCGTAGGCAAAGGCTCCCGTTCAACCGAAGAGATGAGTTTGCCAAAAAACTTAAGCTTTTTACGTGACAGCTCAATTTCGATCTCTTTAACTATGATGATTATCTATCTAATTTTAGCCATATTTGCCGGTTCAGATTATGTTGAAAGCAATCTTAGCAATAAAGATAATTATTTAGTTTATGCCATTATTATGGCGATTACTTTTGCAGCAGGTGTCTTTATTATACTACAAGGTGTACGTTTAATACTTGCTGAAATTGTCCCTGCATTTACAGGATTTTCAGAAAAATTAGTCCCGAATGCTAAACCCGCTTTAGATTGCCCTGTCGTATTTCCTTATGCCCCTAATGCGGTATTGATTGGCTTTTTATTTAGCTTTTTGGGTGGTTTAGTGGGATTATTTGTTTTAGGACAACTTAACGCAGTACTTATTTTACCGGGCGTGGTTCCACATTTCTTCTGTGGTGCAACTGCTGGGGTATTTGGTAATGCAATGGGCGGACGTCGAGGTGCAATGCTTGGTGCATTTGCTAACGGTTTATTAGTGACATTTTTACCCGTGGTATTGTTACCTGTATTAGGATCACTTGGTTTTGCCAATACCACGTTTTCTGATGTCGATTTTTGTGGTGTAGGCATTTTACTAGGTAATATGGCAAAATGGTTTAATAAAGATGTTATCATGATGATTATTGTTGCTATCTTTGCTTTATTAGTTGTGTATAACTATGTGGCTAAACCAAAAAGCGATAGCCATAATGATTAATGTACAACCTTGTAATAGTTAAAATCTAATTTGCCAGACGACTCAGTCTGGCAATATCATAAAAATAGTCATTAATAGTTATTTTTCAAAGGAATAAAAAATGAATGATAACCAACAAAATGGAATTTATGTCACTGAAGATATTTATCTAAAAACCGCAACGACTCATTATGCCAATGCGTTATATCATATTATTGATTCAAATCGTGTTTTGTTCAGTCAATTAATGGCATGGCCAAACTTTGTCAAATGTGAGTCAGATACGGCTAACTTTTTAGCAGATTGTTTTATCAAACATCAACAAGATGAAACTAAAACCTATGTCATTTTAAATAATAACATACCAGTTGGATTACTTTCCTTTAATCACATTGATAAAAGTAATAAAACAGCCTATATAGGCTATTGGCTAGATAGCAAAGCACAAGGAAGGGGTATTATTACACAAGCTATCCAAGCACTCACACATTATTATGCGATAAAAAAACTTATTAAACGTTTTGTCATTAAATGTTCTGTCACTAATTTAAAAAGTAATCAAGTCGCTAAGCGTTGTGGTTTTGATTATGAAGGAACACTTAAACAAGCAGAATATCTTAATGGCACCTATTATGATCAAAATATTTATAGCTTAATTTCAAGTTATATCTAAGTTTAAAAAAATAAACCGACAAGTGCCGGTTTATTGAATGTATATATAAAAATGATATAACTATCAACCAATAATGCTTGTTTTCAACGCATCATATAACCATATACTATTAATGTCGCAATGATGATTAAAGATGCACAAGCAATAAAATATTGTGTTTTGATACGGTATTTTTTCATTTCACCAAGCGAAAGCTCTTTATTATGATTTTTTTTGTGATAATAGTAATACAAAGGTAACCCAATCAGCGTCAAACAGATTGAAGCAATCCCATTTACAGTTTGATAAATCAACATACCATAAATTACGTAAGCTGCTCCACTTATGGCCACGATAGGAATAATAGGGTATCCAATAACTTTGTAAGGTCTTGGCACGTCAGCATATTTTTTTCTGGCAATCATCACACCGATAAAAGTCAGTAGATAAAATACCCAAATCGCAAACATCGAAATCTCAGATAACCGATCAGCATCTAGCAAGATCGAATATAAAAATGAAAAAATAACCAAGACAATAATGGCATTAACTGGAGAACGACTATCCTCATCAATAGTACTTAAAAAACGCGCCCCAATAATCGTGCCTCGCTCAGCCATACTAAAAATAGTTCGAGATAACGTCATGATGTAACCATTAATGCCACCAAGAATTGAGACCATAATACCAACGGCAACCAAGTTTCCACCAAATTCTCCAAACATGCGCTGTGAAGCCACCGCAGATGCATCATGTCCAAGCGTAACCATTTCTTTTACAGGAAATATTTTAAATAATGCAATATTAATACATGCATAAACTATTACTAAAAATATAATGCCTAGGATAATGGCTTTGGGTAACACTTTTGATGGATTTCGGATTTCGCCCGCTACAGAGGCGACTTGCGCCCAACCGTCATAAGCAAATAGTGTCGCAAGAATGGCAACCGCAAAAGGTGCGTAGGTTTCAATACCTTGTCCACTTGCACTAAATACGGCAACTTGTCCATTACCTTTCCAAAGTCCAAAGATAGCTAATAAAAGGATAGGTACAAGTTTACAAATCGTTGCTATGGTTTGTAAGTAACCGGCCTCTTTAACACCAATGGCATTAATCAAGGCGATGAAGCCTAACACCCCTGCACTAACCGCCATGCGATAAGTATCATCAATATTAAATAACAAGCAAAAAACAGAGCTAAAATAGCCAACAAGTGCCCCGACCAATGAAGGTGCAAAAAGTACGGTAATCATCCAACCATAAAGATGAGATACTTTTGCGCCATATATTTTTTCTAAATAGACTAACATTCCTCCAGTTTTAGGAAACATCACCCCTAATTCACATAATGTTAGCCCACCACAAATAGAAAAAACACCACCAATTATCCACGCTAGTAATGCATAATTATAATCACCAGCGACTTCTAACACTGCGGGTGGTTTCATAAAAGCCCCTGCTCCTAGAACCATACCGACAACCAGTGATAATGCAGAAACTAGACCAAGATCTTTCCGCAATTTATTTTCTAAATTGTGATCTGACATAAACGTCCTCTTTGAGTAATAATAATGTATTTGGGAAAATTTATTTATAATAGAAGTTTATGAATAAAACACAAGAAAGAATACTGTTAACTATCTGAAAAAGAATTAAATTCATACAAATTATGGGATTTTTACTTTATGAATAAAAAAAGTCAGCATTAAGCTGACTTAAACATACAAGTCGAAACCATTTACGTCCTTTTCTTCATTTTCATATCAATGACCATACGCCCTTGAATTTTTCCTGCTTTCATTTCATCGATCATATCGTTGATATCTTCTAATGGTCTTTTTTCTACGATTGGGACAACTTTTCCTTCTGCGCTAAATTGAAATGCTTCAGCAAGATCTTCCCGGGTACCTACAAGCGAGCCTAAAACTTGAATACCATCTAATACTGTTTTAGGAATACTTAAATCCATCGTTTCAGACGGTAGACCTAATGCGACTACACGCCCTAATGGACGAACAGATTCAACAGCCTGATTAAAACCGGTTTTAGTCACAGACGTTACTACAGCGCCATGCGCACCACCGCCCGTATGTTGTTTGATATATGCCCCCACATCCGCTACTTTTTTAGGATTAACCACTAAATCTGCGCCCAGTTTTTTACACAATTCTAATTGACTGTCACTATTACTAATTGCCACCACTTTGTTATTAAATACTTTTTTACCATACTCAACTGCCAATGTACCTAAGCCACCAATACCAAATACAGCAAGCCATTGCCCCGGTTTTGTATCCGCAACTTTAATGCCTTTATAAGTAGTGACTCCGGCACACGTTACACTGGTTGCTTGAGCGGGGTCTAGTCCTTCCGGAACTTTAACGGCATAATCAGCCTTAACAATACAAAATTCTGCCATACCTCCGTCAACGGTATAACCCGAATTCAATGCACTACGACAGAATGTCTCATTACCTGATATACAATATTCACAAGTTCCACAACCTGCATGAAACCAAGCAATACTAACCCTGTCGCCGACTTTTAAACTTTTTACATCAGGTGCAATTTTAGTCACAATACCGACACCTTCATGACCAATTACTCTCCCCGGCTTTTTTCCAAAATCGCCCGAAGCAACATGAAGATCCGTGTGGCAAAGACCGCAATATTCTACTTCAACTAAAGCTTCGCCTGCTTCTAATGGACGAATTGGAATATCTTTAATGTCGACTTGACCATCGCACGTATTTCTTATAACAGCAGCTTTCATTTCTTTCTCCTGAATAATTAAAATTTAATTCATATTTGTATTTATTTTAATCTTATTTTTATGAAAAAATATGCGCAGCTTCAAAGTTTTAAAAAATTTTATATCCTATTTGATATATTGATATTGCATAGAAATATATAACAATAAATAATCTCACTATTGAGAATTTGCATTTTTATTTTAAATAGTAACGATTGATAAAGTATGAGTTATTTGTTTTGGGATTACTAATTAGTACAAAATATATAATATAAAAAAAGAATGCATATTAGCGTTAATTTAGCTGCAATTGCATCATATTATTGAAAGATATTGACGATTGTTCTAAAAAATACTTTCAAAATATCACATTTTATGACTATCCAGAAAGGCAACTAATAAACTGATATTTAATCATTTTTAGCTTTAATCAAAACTAGCACTAAATGACTAATAAATCGTCACATAATAAATCTACAATGAAAAATCTTTTAAAATGGAGAGTTGTAAAATGGCTATAAAACGTATTTCTCGTGGCAAATTCACCCGTATGCAACAACTATCAAACCAAGACGGTATTATTGCGGCTTTAGCAATCGATCAGCGAGGTTCAATGGTTAAAATGATGGAAACCGCCGTTGGCAAAGATCGTTATCATGTTGATATGGTGTATGAATTCAAAGAGCTTGTTTCTCAAGAATTAACAAAATATGTCAGTGCAATTTTGTTAGATGAAGAGTATGGCTTTAAAGGTATGGCGAAAAAAAATCAAAATGCAGGTTTAATCATTTCATATGAAAAAACAGGCTATGACGCTAACACGCCAGGTCGATTACCTGACGTATTACCAGAAGACTCTTTGCAACGTTTATTGAAAAAAGGGGCTGATGCTGCCAAGGTTTTGGTCTATTACAACCCAGATGATCCACAAGATATTTTAGATAAAAAACATGCTTTTTTAGAACGAATTGGAGACGAAGCAAGAGCGGCTGATATTCCCCTTTTTGTTGAACCTATCGTGTATGATAACGCGGTGACAGATGATAAAAGTCCTGAATTTGCCAAAATTAAACCGCAAAAAGTGATCAATACCATTAAAGAATTCACGAAAAATCACTATTACATCGATGTTTTAAAAGTAGAAGTCCCCGTACTATTTAAACATGTTGAAGGCTTTAACGATAATAATGTTGTGGTTTATTCACAAAAACAAGCAGCGGATTATTTTAAACAAGCTAGCGATGCCGCCACTCGTCCTTTTATTTATTTAAGTGCTGGTGTTCCTACCAAAACATTCCATCAAGAGTTAATCTTTGCTGGTGAAAATGGTGCTAAATATAGCGGTATTTTAGGTGGTCGTGCCACTTGGTTTGAAGGCGTTGCCGTTTATGCGAAGGAAGGCAAAGAAGGATTAAAACGCTGGTTAGATACCATCGGACGGGAAAACGTTGAAGAACTCAATAAGATTTTAAAACAATATGCTACGCCATGGTATGACATATACGGCGGTAAAGACCACATTGAAATCATTGATCTTAAATTAGGTAATTAATCGATCTGTTTCAACATGCTAACAACAATTTATCATGTTGTTAGCATGGATTAATAATTGTGGCATTCCTATTATTCTAATTATTAACTCATTAACCTAGGTTAATGAGTTTTTTGCTTCAAAATATTAGCAATTATACGGCTTTGTCAAAAAATAGATTAACCTTACTCTGTTTTGACATCGATTCCAGATAAGCTTTAATGTTAGATGGAAAGGTCAAACTTTTTACACAAGTTAAATTACGTAATACAGGAAATAATAAGATATCATCTAACGATAAACGACCATTACAAGCAACTGAGGAAACAATCAGTGGTGCTAGTTTATCTAGAATCTTTGATACGGACATGACTAATTCATCGGTTTGTTCAAGACACTCATCAAATGAGCCTATTTTTTTGGTTTTATTAGTAACAAAATCATCAATGGCATGTTGTGTTGCAAATTCCGCTAAACCGAGTTTAATATAGCGAGGACACTCTAATTTATAATCATATTGTTGTAATTGCTTAATTAACGCTGATATTTCAGAAGATTGTGACCCAACTAAAATTGGTTTGTCTCCAAAATTATTGTCAATATAATGAACAATATCTAGACTTTCCGGCATATAGCTACCGTCATCTTTTTGCAAAATCGGAACCATTTTTTCGCCGATCATACTTTGAGGTGTTTTCGAATCATCACTAAGTAATATGTGCTCTTCAACTGGTATATTTTTCAAACCAAAAATCATTCTTGCTCGTGCACAGAAAGGACAATGTTCATAAATATATAGTTTCATTTTTATCTCCTTAAACGGTCAATACACCATAATAAGAAAGTTAATCCTCCAAATAATAATAGCACTTTACTCACATTATATAATGCTTTTATATAACCTATTTTATCAATATTGATAAATGGATATGGATATTGATGTGTAAAATAACCTCGAACGAAGATGTAAATAGCATACGTTATCATTGATAATATCGAACCAATAATAACTTTGGTGTTGATACGTCTGAATGGTCCCCAAATAAGCCAACTCAAAATACCTAATATAGGAATAACAACATGTAAACTTTCATTTGTAAATCGCAATAAACTATTTGGCGGCTGATGAATACCGCGTAAAATTGAGTTATAAATTATTGCGGTAATAATCACACCGACCAAACCATTTAACCGAATAACATTAAAGCTATAACGATTACAGTTAGGTTTAAAGGTTAAAAATAGACAACTTATCGCTAACATTAGATTGGAAAGAACAGTAAAAAAACTATAATAAAATATTATTCGACCAATCGGTGTACCCGGTTGCCATGGACGAAGTCGAGCATGCCAATAAACATATGTTTCAATACCAATGACAAATAAAGTATAAACAGCGATGAAAAGGTAAATGTTTCGCTTTAACATATTAATACATCTAAAAATTTGATAAAACGATAAGTATATATTAAACCTATCAAGTAACCTACTATTTTACGTTAAAATCGATAATGTGATATTCATTATTCAATGTGAGCGATACTGCAACTTATCGCTAATTTAGTATATAATATTTTCTATATTTTAAACGTAGAGATAATTTTGGTGTCCAAAGACCACATTCGACCTCACAATGAAAAGCTTGTTGAAGAATTTCTCAACGCCATATGGTTAGAACGAAATTTAGCGGAAAATACCATAGAATCTTATAAACTCGATCTATTGGCACTCAATCAATCGCTACAATTGAAAAATGTGAATTTTATTACTGCAAACACAACTCATTTGCAAGATTTTTTAATGCAACGAGTTGCCGATGGTTATCAAGCAAGTAGCACCGCACGACTGATGAGTGCAACAAAACGTTTTTTTCAATTCTTATATCAAGAGAATTATCGCACTGATGATCCTTCAGCTGTCCTATCCTCACCTAAATTACCAAAAAAATTACCTAAAGATTTAACCGAATCACAAGTTGAAGCTTTGCTCGAATCTCCTAATGCTCAAGATCCAATAGAGCTTCGAGACAAAGCTATGTTAGAAGTTCTTTATGCGACAGGTTTACGGGTAACAGAATTAGTAAGTTTAGAAATTAGTGACATTAGCTTACGACAAGGTGTTATTCGGGTAATAGGTAAAGGGAATAAAGAACGTTTGGTACCACTTGGTGAAGAGGCTATTTATTGGTTAGAATACTATTTTAAATATGGACGCGATGATTTACTTAAATCGGGGCCAGTCGATGTGCTTTTTCCAAGTAGACTTGGAAAAAAAATGACACGACAGACATTCTGGCATCGAATAAAATATTATGCCATACTAGCTGATATAAATATTGAAGCACTTTCACCTCATGTACTTCGTCATGCTTTTGCTACTCACTTGCTTAATCATGGGGCTGATTTGCGCGTTGTTCAAATGTTATTGGGTCATAGTAGTCTATCGACAACACAAATCTATACTCACGTTGCAACAGAAAGATTAAAGCAATTACATAGCAAACATCATCCTCGAGCATAGGAATTAATCAATAAGGGTAAGTAAATGAAAAAATTAGTTTTAGGTTTAGCGTTAATTTCAAGTTCGGTGTTAGCAGGTAATAATGAAATAGCTAATACCATGAGTAAACTCGGTTTTGGATTCAAAGATATAACAATCACGAATAGTCCAGTAGAAGGATTAAAAAGTGTTTTGACTCCTGAAGGAATCTTTTATATCACTGACGATGGTAAATATTTGACTCAAGGACCTATCTATAATGTTGAAGGAAATGAGCCTAAAAATATTGCTAATAGCAGTAATTTGGATTTAATTAAAACAATTGAAAAAGATGCTATTGTTTATAAAGCCAAAAATGAAAAATATGTGATTTATGTATTTACTGACTATACTTGCCATTATTGTAAATTATTGCACGAAAATATAAATCAATATTTAGATAAAGGCATTTCTGTGCACTATTTTGCCTTTCCTCGTGCCGGTGCAGAAAGTGATGTTGGCAAAAACATGCAATCAATATGGAGTGTAACGAATCGTAAGCGTAAAGCTGCTTTTGATAAAGCGTATAAAGGCGAAGCAATTACACCAGCAGCTAGCAAAGTACCTTATGTCACTCAGCAATTTAATGTTGGTCGACAATTAGGTATAAGTGGTACGCCTTCAATTGTTTTACCTAATGGACAACTTGTTGCTGGTTATGTGCCTGCAGATAAATTAATCGAAATTTTGAAGAAAACTGATAACTAATCGTAAAAAATTATAGCTTAAATTTATTATAGAAAAGTATGTTAGCGCATTGGCGCTAACATTGAAAATATGAATAAAACTAAAATAATACATCGTAAATTACCCGAATTACTTCCCGAATTTTCGAAAGATATACCGCCATTATTGCAACGGATCTATGCTTTACGCGGTGTGTCATCAAGTAGAGAAATCGATTATGCCACTCGGAATTTATATAATTATGATAAATTAAACGGCATGGATGATGCTGTTGAGATTGTCTATTCTGCCATGAAAAATCAGCAACGAATTATGGTTGTTGGTGATTTTGATACTGATGGTGCAACAAGTACTGCATTGACTGTCAGAGCACTAAAGCAGATGGGATGCCAATCTGTTGATTATATTATCCCAGATCGATTTGAAGATGGTTATGGTTTAAGCATAGAAGTGGTAAAAAAAGCGATTTTATTAAAAACAGATTTGATTATTACTGTTGATAATGGCATTTCAGCTTATGAAGCAGTCGAATTTGCTAAACAAGCTAATTTAAAAGTCATTATTACCGATCATCATTTATGTCCTGAACAATTACCTCTGGCTAATGCCATTGTTAATCCTAACTTACCTAATTGTACCTTTCCATCTAAACATTTGGCTGGGGTCGGTGTCGCATTCTATTTTATGCTAGCACTGAGAGCAAAATTAAGGCAAGAAAACTGGTTTAATGATAATCAGATAACTGAATATAATATTGCAAATTTACTAGATTTAGTTGCGTTGGGCACCATCGCCGATGTTGTTAAATTGGATCATAACAACCGTATTTTAGTTCACCAAGGAGTAAGTCGAATTCGCTTTGGTCATTGCTGTGAAGGCATTAAAGCATTATTGCAGGTCGCCAAAAAAGAAGGGAGTACGTTAAGTGCTACAGATCTAGCATTCTACATTGCACCAAGATTAAATGCAGCAGGAAGAATGGATAATATGTCTCTTGGTGTAGATCTGTTACTTTGCGACAATTATGATAAAGCGTTTAATTTAGCTACCGACCTCGATAATCTAAATAATGACCGTAAGTTAATTGAGCAGACAATGCATAAAGAAGCGTTGTCTTTTATCGAAAAAATGGAGAAGAAAAAAACATCAATTCCTCATTTTTTAGTCGTTCATCACCCTGAGTGGCATCAAGGTATTATTGGGATTTTATCTTCCCGTTTAAAAGATAAATATTATCGCCCAGTTATTTCATTTGCTTCTACTCAAGATGGCTTTTTGAAAGGCTCCGGACGCTCGATAAAAGGTATTCATTTACGTGATTTACTTGATGAATTACACCATACACATCCAGACCTGATGGTAAGTTTTGGTGGGCATGCGATGGCGGTGGGATTAACAATACATGAGAAAAACTTATCACAATTTAGTGCATGTGTTGAAGCATTACTACTTAAACGAATAAATGATGAGTTATTAGAATCCATTATTGAAACAGATGGCGAAATAAATGAGCAAGACTTCAATTATTCTATTGCCAAACAATTAAAAGAATCAGGTCCTTGGGGCGAAGGTTTTCCAGAACCCCTTTTTGACGGTGAATTTATTATTCATCAACAACGTTTATTAGCAGATAAACATCTTAAATTGGTTTTAGAACCTAAAAATGGTGGACCAATCATTGATGGTATTGCTTTTAATGTTAATCGGCTTGAATGGCCTGATTTTTCCATTAAACAAGCCAAAATTGTATATCATTTAGATATAGATGAGTTTCGTGGAAATCAAGCAGCAAAATTACTGATTAGATATTTGTGGCCTATCGCATAAGTGATCAAAATCGATTATAATTCACAGAATATCTAACAATTACATCAAATTACCTTTTGATGTGATAAAGATTGAAAACTATTTTATTAACATAATTTGTAGAGATTGAGGACTAAAAATGCATATTCATATTCTTGGGATTTGTGGTACATTTATGGCAGGAATTGCATTAATAGCCCGTTCTCTTGGTCATAAAGTTACCGGTTCGGATAAAAATGTTTACCCGCCTATGAGCACGCTTTTACAAAAAGAGCATATTGATATCATTGAAGGTTATGATCCATCACAACTTACTAACCCTACTCCGGATTTAGTCATTGTGGGTAATGCATTATCTAGAGGCAATCCTTGTGTTGAGTACATCCTTAATAATAATATTCCTTATATATCTGCGCCACAGTGGTTACACGATAATGTATTACGTGATCGCTGGGTTATTGCAGTAGCCGGAACTCATGGAAAAACGACTACTGCGGGGATGGTCAATTGGATTTTAGAAAAACAGGGATATCAGCAAGGTTTCGTTATTGGTGGAGTACCCGGTAACTTTGATGTTTCAGCTCGATTAGGCGACGGCAAATTCTTCGTTATTGAAGCGGATGAATATGATTGTTCATTTTTTGATAAACGTTCTAAGTTCATGCATTATTGCCCTAAAACGCTTATTATGAACAATTTAGAGTTTGATCATGCTGATATATTTGATGACCTCAATTCGATTCAAAAACAATTTCATCATTTAGTACGTTTAGTGCCAAGTAAAGGGCTAGTTATCTCCCCACAAGATGATGTGAATTTAAAACAAGTCTTAGCCAAAGGTTGTTGGAGTGAGCAAACCTTTACTGAATCAGAAACAGGTTGGTTAGCCCAAAGAATTAACCATGATGCAAGTCACTTTGCTGTTTATTACAATAGTCAAAAAGTCGGCGAAGTAGAGTATTCTTTGGTTGGTGAACACAATATGCATAATGCACTCATGTCAATTGCTGCTGCCCATAATGTCGGTATTCAACCGGCTGATGCTTGTTCAGCACTAAGCTCATTTGTTAATGCTAAACGCCGTTTAGAACTTTGTGGTGAATTCAATAATATTGAAATTTATGATGATTTTGCTCATCATCCTACGGCTATTTTAGCAACGTTAGAAGCACTTCGCAGTAAAATTGGTGCTAATCGCCGTATTTTGGCTGTTTTAGAACCACGCTCAAACACGATGAAATTAGGCATATCAAAAGATGAATTAGCGCCGTCCTTAGGTCGTGCTGATGAAGTTTTCATCTTTCAACCAGAACAATTACCTTGGTTAGTCGTTGATGTTGTTGATGCTTGTATTCAACCCGCTTATTGGTCAGGAGATATTGATTTATTAGTCGAAATGATTGTTAAGTCAGCAAAACCAACAGATGCAATATTAATTATGAGCAATGGTGGATTTGGTGGTATTCATAAAAAGATTTTGGACAGATTAGCAAAACAACAATTAAAAGAGCAAGAAGATCAAGACTTAATCTAAGTAAACTTTTATGCTTGTTAGGTATGGATATTCACATTGTCTACCAAACAAGCATAAAATACATTCCCTGTTTTTATATACGATATTACCTTAACACTCTCCTAATTAATTCAGTTTTACGCTTTGCATTTACTTGCAGAATTGCTACAAAAATACTATTACATCGTTAGCGTAACCATGCTACTACATATACATTTAATAGTTATATCATTAAATTAAGATCTCTACTTTATAAAGAATTTAAATATTAACTACAATGTACCGTTATTGCTAACCCTCCACGTGAGGTTTCACGATATTTAGCATTCATATCCTTACCCGTTTCATACATGGTTTCTATTACTTTATCAAGAGATACAATTGCGGCAGTTGTTCGTCTTAATGCCATACGAGTCGCATTAATCGCTTTTACAGCAGCAATCGCATTGCGTTCAATACAAGGGACTTGTACTTGACCATCAACAGGGTCACAAGTTAAACCTAAATTATGTTCCATACCAATTTCAGCCGCCATACACACCTGTTCAGGACTGCCACCCAGTAATTCCGCAAGTCCAGCTGCCGCCATTGAACACGCTACTCCCACCTCGCCTTGACAACCTACTTCAGCCCCCGAAATAGAAGCATTATTTTGGTATAAAAGCCCAATTGCACCACAGGTTAAAAAGTACCGAACATAGGTATCAGGAGATACAGGATCAATAAACTTATCATAATAAGCAAGCACCGCAGGAATAATACCGCAAGCCCCATTAGTTGGCGCTGTCACTACCCGCCCCCCTGCGGCGTTTTCTTCACTGACCGCTAAAGCAAACATATTTATCCAATCGATAATAATCATCGGATCATTATCATTTTTACTGGTTGATAATTGTCGGTAAAGTGCATTCGCTCGACGAGGTACTTTTAATGCACCCGGTAATAAACCTTCGGTGTGGATACCTCGCTTAATACAATCTAACATGGTTTGTCCAACCAACGTAAAATAGTTGATAATTTCCTGTTGCGAATGGAGTTGTAACTCATTTTTAAACAGAATGCTTGATATCGATAGTGAGTTTTCATCGCAGTGTTGCAAAAGTTGAGCTGCCGAAGAAAAAGGATAAGGAAAGGCAATCGTGTTTTGATCTTGTTGACCAAACTGCGTATCTTCTACAATTTTACCACCACCGACCGAATAATAAGTGGTTTGAGCAAGTATTTGCTCACCTTGATAAGCCGTTAAAGTCATACCATTTTCATGCTTAGGCAAAAAAGTAGAATGAAATAGAATATTTTCACTTGAAAACGCTATTTCATAACGACCATTATAGATAGGCAACCGTTTATTTTGATTCATATTTTTAATCAAAATAGGAATGTCATCGATATTAACGGTATCGGGTTTTTCACCCGCTAACCCTAAAATGATAGCGATATCAGTATGATGCCCTTTACCTGTCAAAGATAATGAACCATAGACATCGGCAATAATCTTAGTTACAACAGGCATTTGACCATTATCAATTAACTCATCGATAAATGCTTTGCCTGCTCGCATTGGTCCAACAGTATGTGAACTTGAAGGACCTATACCAATTTTAAATATCTCAAAAACTGAAGCCATTTGTTTCCTTTATACGGTTAACGTCGATTAAAGTAAGAATAACAATTTGATCAAAGATAATGGCTATATTATGGCGTTAACCATGGCATAATCAAGTATAGAATCAAGCTTTCAATTTAAATCGTAAAAAATTTTGCCAAACGAAGATATGCACCTGAGTCAGGTTATTAATTTTCATTTTATCTCTGTTTATTTGCTTAAATTTATAAATAATTTTTGTCGATTACAACAATTACGCATAAAATTACTTTAGTGTTACGCGACGGACTGCTAAACTAGCTCACATTTTAGTATATTCATTAGTACATTATTTTTTTCAGGATAAATTTATGCGAACCAGTAAATATCTTCTTTCTACATTAAAAGAGACTCCAGCAGATGCTGAAGTGATAAGCCATCAATTAATGTTACGTGCCGGCATGATCCGTAAAGTTGCCGCAGGATTATATACTTGGCTGCCCACTGGTTATCGTGTACTTAAAAAAGTTGAAAATATTGTTCGGGAAGAGATGAACAAAGCAGGAGCAATTGAAGTGTTAATGCCTGTTGTGCAACCTGCTGATATTTGGCAAGAGAGTGGCCGTTGGGAACAATATGGTCCGGAATTATTACGTATCAAAGACCGGGGAGATCGTGATTTTGTATTAGGTCCAACCCATGAAGAAGTGATCACTGACTTACTACGCAATGAAGTGAGTTCTTACAAACAGTTACCGCTTAATGTTTATCAAATTCAAACCAAATTTCGTGACGAAGTCCGCCCTCGATTTGGTGTAATGCGTTCTCGTGAATTTATTATGAAAGATGCATATTCGTTTCATACTTCACAAGAATCTTTACAAGAAACCTATGATGATATGTATAAAGCCTACAGTGCAGTGTTTACTCGTGCAGGCTTAAATTTCAGAGCGGTACGAGCTGATACGGGCTCTATTGGCGGCAACTGGTCGCATGAGTTCCAAGTATTAGCCGACAGTGGTGAAGATGATATTGTCTTTTCAACTGAATCTGATTACGCCGCTAATATTGAGATGGCACAGGCATTAGCACCTACGCAAAGCCGATCTGCACCAACTAAGGCGATGGAACTGGTTAATACACCTAATGCCAAAACGATTGATGAATTAGTTGCACAATTTAATTTACCCATTGAAAAAACAGTTAAAACACTCATGGTTAAGGCGACTAAAGAGAGTGGGCACCAACTGGTGGCTTTATTAGTCCGTGGTGATCATACGTTGAACGAAATCAAAGCGGAAAAAATTGATATTGTGGCATCACCGCTTGAATTTGCAACTGAAGATGAAATTCGTGCGATAGTGAATGCAGGGCCAGGCTCATTAGGACCGGTAAACCTTAATATGCCAATCATCATTGACCGAGATGTCGCAGTGATGAGTGATTTTAGTGCTGGTGCCAACATTGATCATAAACATTACTTTAACATCAATTGGGAAAGAGATGTCGCTTTACCTCGTATTGAAGATATTCGTAATGTGGTTGAAGGCGATATTAGCCCTGATGGTAAAGGAACGTTACAGATTAAACGTGGTATTGAAGTAGGACATATTTTCCAATTAGGCACCAAATACTCTCAAGCGATGAAAGCCACTGTTCAGGGGGAAGATGGTCAAAACCATGTCATGATTATGGGCTGTTATGGTATTGGGGTTAGCCGAATTGTTGCCGCTGCAATTGAACAATGCCATGATGATCGAGGGATTATTTGGCCTGACGCAATTGCGCCTTTTACTGTTGCCATAATTCCAATGAATATGCATAAATCTGAAAAAGTACAAGCCACTGCTGAAAAGCTTTATGCAGATCTACAATCAGCAGGTATTGAAGTACTCTTTGATGATCGTAAAGAGCGACCGGGTGTGATGTTTGCTGATGCCGAACTCATTGGTATTCCGCATACTTTTGTCATCGGTGAACGCAATCTTGAAAATGGTGAAGTCGAATATAAACACCGTGCTGGTGGTGAAAAAACGCTAGTAAAAATCGATGAATTGATGACATTTATTAAAGAACGTCTTCAAATTGTTTAAATAAACATGTTCAGATAATTAGTTATGCAAAATACAACACAACAGTTAAAAATGGGTCATAACCGTATTACAACGATTGTGATAAGTCTACTACTGCTGTGTTGTATGAGTCTAAATCTCATTGGCTGTCAATCTAAGCCTAATTCTGAATATCCATTACCAGATAATTTTCATCAAGTGTCTAACGATATCTTTCGCTCAGAACAACCTTCAATAACTGAATTTAAATATCTTGATAAACTTGGCTTCAAAACCATTATAAATTTACGGCTATTTCACAGCGATCGAGAGTTAGTCGAAAATACACAGATGTCAGAAGTTTGGATTCGAATGCGTGCAGGTGATATTACTGATGAGAAAATGATCCAAGTAATGAAAGCAATTCATACCTCCCCTAAACCAATATTAATCCATTGTTGGCAAGGCAGTGATCGTACCGGTGTCACTATTGCTATGTACCGTTTGGTTTTTGAAAATTGGACTAAATCTCAAGCAATTAATGAGTTAATGCAAGCTGAATTCGGTCATCACTACAATGTTTATCCCAATATCAAAAAATATCTTGAAACGGTTGATATCGAAAAAATTCGCTCTGCCGTATTTCAATAGCTAATTATAATTTAAGATCAAATTTTACATCGCATAAAATCATGTTATTGACATTTAATTTATATAATAAGTAATCGAAAATACAAAGTGATATTGTCTTTTTTTTCAGCTAAAATAATTGTTAATCGATTTTGTTATCCCTATGGAATAAAATAATGTTAAAAAAAACAATCGCATTTTTATTATCGACATCATTATTATTGCAAAATGCATCATTCGTTTATGCGGATAACATTAGCTTACCTGATATTGGTACAGCTGCTGTGTCCACGTTAACTATAGGTCAAGAATTGGAAATGGGTGATTATTATATGCGAATGTTACGCGCAGATGCCCCTATTCTAGACGATCCAGTTTTAAACCAATATATCAATGATTTAGGTTATAAATTAGTTTCAAAAGCAGATTCGGTACAAACTCCTTTTCATTTTTATATTATGCGAAGCGATGTTCTTAATGCTTTTGCTTTTTTTGGTGGAAATGTTGTCGTTCACTCTAAATTAATACTAGATACGGACAATGAAAGTCAACTTGCTTCAGTTATGGCTCATGAAATCGGTCACGTTACACAAAGACATTTAGCCCGTTCAATGGAAGCTCAAAACCGAAATAGTCCCTATGTTTGGGGGGCAACTTTAGGTTCTATACTATTAACTTTAGCAAGCCCAGAAGCAGGTATGGCAGCAATGACCAGTACAATAGCCGGTTCTGCACAAAGTATGATTAGCTTTACTCAAAGTAATGAACAAGAGGCAGATCGGGTTGGTCTCAGAACATTGGTAAAAGCAGGATTCGATCCTTATGCATCTTCAGAATTTTTGCAAAAACTTGCTGACGAAACACGTTTTAGCAGCAAGCCTCCTGAAATTTTATTGACACACCCATTACCAAATAGTCGTTTAACTGATATTCGCAATCGTTCACTACAGTATAGTAAAAAAAATATCAAATCTTCTCTTAGTTACTATCTTGCTAAGGCACGATTAGCTATTTTATTTGGTAAAAATGGAAATACTGCAAAACTGTTAGTCGAAGATTATAAAAAATTAAATAATGAATCGAGTAACATAGCTTTAGTCTATTGCGCTGCTCTTTCCAAATATAAAACAGGAAATTATAAAGAGGCCAAACAGCAACTTGAACCTTTATTAAATAACGATCCTAGTAATATTTGGTTTATCGATTTAATGACAGATATAGATTTAGAACTCAATAATAGTAGTGTGGCAATTACTCGCTTACAAAATGCATTAAAAAAATCCCCTAACAGTACCACGTTACAGTTAAATCTAGCCGCTGCATATATAAAGAATAGAAATTATCAACAAGCTGTTAGCTTGCTTCATCGATACACTCATGATCATAACGATGATAAAAATGGTTGGGAAGAGCTGATTAAAGCTTATGGCGGTTTAAAATCAGTAGTACAACAAATGAGTGCACGAGCTGAGCAAATTGCTTTAGATGGTAAATTTCAAGAAGCCATCAACCTACTTGAAAGTACTAAAAACAAAGCAAAAGGCGACCAAATAATGACCGCTAAGATTAATGCACGGATTAATCAATTAAAACAACTACAAAAGCGTTATAGTGTTTATAAAAGATAGAATATTTTAATGATTTCTGACTAATGTTATTATCTACATTAGTCAGATTAGCTTAGTTTAGTTTAAGCTCTTATTTCAACTCACGCTAAATGATCAACATTATTGAAAAATTTGACTGTAAATTCCCCTTTTGATTGATTATCGTTTTGTTTATAATTTACTAAACTAATACTCGTATTTAACATTCTAGGGAAGTAATCTTCATTTCGATGTAAACGCCAATCTCCACCGTTTAAAACACAAAGCAAAATTCTTAAAACCGTTCCATGTGAAACAACTAAAATATTACCAGTATCTTGCTTTGTATTTTCGATAATTGTGTTTAATGCCCGCTCCATACGTGCTAAAACTTGTTGGTAATTTTCACCTTTATTCACTGATGCATCAAAATTAGCAGGATCGGTGAGATAAGTGTTAAATTCAGGAAACGTTTTTTTCAATGTTGGCACGTGTTTCCCTTCCCAAATACCAAAATCCATTTCACATAGATCCTGAAGTTCAGCAGTTGGAATAAGATTTACATTTTCATTAATTATATAGTCTCGAGTTTCCATTGCACGCTGTTGGTTACTCGAATAAGCCTGTATAAAAGGAACATTTTTAAGATAATTTCCTGTTACCTTTGCACCCAAAATTCCTTCTTCGGTTAAGGGAGAATTTTGTGATCCTTGCATTTGATCTTTAATATTCCATTCCGTTTGACCGTGTCTAATTAAATATAAATTGATATCTTTCATTGGTGCTAACTACCTTATTTATTTTTTAAATTATGCTTATTTAAATTTATCTTTTCTAAGTTGAGTTAAACAAGCTTGCAATGTGGCATCCATTGGGGCTTGTAATAACATTTCTTGCTGAGTTTTAGGATGAATAAATTTAACACTCGCCGCATGTAAAAATAGACGGTTAAGTGCAGTATGTGATAATAATGCATCAAATTGACGATCACCATAACGATCATCAAAAGCAATCGGATGATTAGCATATTGGGTATGAATCCGAATTTGATGGGTTCGGCCTGTCACCGGACTGGCTTTTATCAAAGTGGCAAACTCAAATCGTTCTTCAACTTTAAAACGCGTTTCTGAAGGTTTCCCTTCTTTATCAACTTTCACAACGCGTTCACCACTTTTAAGCACATTTTTCAGCAATGGTGCTTGAATCACTTTACAGTCAGAAGACCAATTACCTTTCACTAATGCCAAATAGTTTTTTTGCATCTGCTTAAGACGAAGCTGTTCATGCAACGCTTTTAATGCAGAGCGTTTTTTAGCAATTAGCAGCACCCCTGATGTTTCACGATCGATTCGATGCACTAACTCTAAAAATTTTGCTTCAGGTCTTAATGCTCGTAATCCTTCAATCACACCAAAACTTAAGCCACTGCCACCATGCACAGCAATTCCCGAAGGTTTATTGATAGCTAAAATTACCTCATCTTCATAAATAATTGCCTTCTCTAATTCAGCCACTTTATTTAATTTTGTTGAGATTTCGGGTGTGGCTTTTTCAGCAACTCGAATTGGAGGAATGCGAACTTCATCGCCAATATTTAATTTGTACTCTGGTTTAATACGTTTTTTATTTACCCGCACTTCACCTTTGCGTAATATACGATAGATCATGCTTTTTGGTACACCTTTCAAATAGGTGACTAAAAAGTTATCAATACGTTGAGTCGCATTTTCTTCAGATATCGTCACAAAAGTAACATTCAATTTTTTTTGAGGGGAGTTTGTGTGCATGTTAGTTATAACTCTTCTATAATTACTTCCCAATAATAATCTAAACTTTCATAATTATTATTTAATCTATTCATTTTTTTCAAAATCATTAAAATAACTTGCTCTATCATTATCATCATTTTTCTATTTAGAAATAATTCTTTATAATGAATAGTAATAGAAACTGAACAATTCAATATTTAATATCATGTTTTTATCATTTGAAGGAAAATATAAACAAACTTACTTAGTTGTAATATTATATTATCTTTCAAATTTCACTATTACCAGAAATTAATTAATTATTATTCAAATGATTAGTTGTCTTTGTGAATTTAATTTAAAATTTAGTAAACCTATATTAAATAGTATTTCTGGCGCTTCACTATTTAATTTATTTTTTAAATCACTGTTATGTTTTTTTTTAATAAAATTACCTTTATAAAATAATTTAATTTGCTAAAGTTGATGTTTGATTCTTCTTTATCAGAAATTAGGAGGATAAATTCGTTTTCCTAATCTATTTGAAAAATAAGTGATTCTTTATCCTTTTCAGTTTTTTTCGTGTCTTTTTTAAATCTGGATAATCATAACTATGAGTAAAAGTCGTTTACATTAATCTTAAATAATCTACACTATTCTTAATGATAAAGAGATGGTTTTTTTCGTTATATTAAAAGATAATCAATTATAACGGATTCTTAAGGAATAAAATAGTATGTTATCACTGCTTAATCAATATTCACGTGGAAGATTTGCTTGGTTTTTACTGTTTCTTTCAACCGTTATTTTTGAATTAACAGCACTTCATTTCCAATATAATTTAGGTCTTGCACCCTGCACTTTATGTATTTACCAACGTTGCGCGATTTTTGGCATAATGTTAGGAAGTATTATTGGATTTCTGGCTCCACGCAAAACCTCTTTTCGCTTAGTTGGCATTTTCGTTTGGCTTATTAGCGCACTTCAAGGGTTCCAGTTAGCTAAATTCCATGCACACCTACAATTCGAACCTAGTTTTGGAGATACTTGTTCAATTAAAGCTGAATTTCCATCATGGCTACCTTTAGATACTTGGTTACCAGAGGTATTTAATGCTTATGGTTCTTGTTCAGAAAAAATTTGGTCTTTTTTAACGATTGAAATGTCACAATGGATGATCATTATTTTTGCGTGTTATCTTATTGTTGGGCTTATAATATTGTTTATACAGCTATTTACACCTAAAGAATCAACATGGCATAAGTAAGCTATTTATAGAACTGGCACTTTTTGTTGAGTTTGTTAGAATATGTGGCAATTTTAGTTATTAATTGTCATATTTAAATGCTTTTGGAATATCATCCCCCTACTGATCCTTGGCTGTCAATTTTATATCAAGATGATCATATCGTTGTTGTCAACAAACAACCGGGAATCTTATCGGTTTCTGGTAATAAACCACAATTTATTGATAGTATCATTCATCGTTTGCAGCAAAAATTTAGTTATGTTGAATCGGTACATCGTTTAGATATGGCAACCAGTGGCATTATGGTTGCTGCATTATCTAAACTTGCCGATCGAGAAATTAAAAAACAATTTCGAGAACGTATTCCTAAAAAAACCTATATAGCGGTTGTACATGGGCATGTTGAGCAAGACAACGGATCCGTTGAATTACCACTGATTTGTGATTGGCCTAATCGACCTAGACAAATGGTAGATATGGAAAATGGCAAACATGCATTAACAGAGTATCAAGTTATTACAAGAAACCCCGATAATACAACTCGCATTAAATTATTCCCATTTACGGGGCGTTCTCACCAACTGCGTGTGCATATGCAAGCTATTGGTCATCCAATTTTAGGGGATAAATTTTATGCTCATCCTGAAGCATTCTCGATGTCAAAAAGATTACTATTGCATGCACAATTATTAACAATTAATCATCCTAAAACAGGTGAAAACATGACTTTTACTTGTGATCCTGAATTTTAATAAATGAATTTAACAACACTAAATTAAATTTAATAAATCAGATTGAATATTAAGCCAATAGGTTAAGGAACCTTTTATGCAAAAAATAGTTTTAGCAACCAATAATCAAGGCAAAGTCAATGAACTACAAAATTTGCTGGCTGATGCGGGTTTTGATATCGTTGCACAAAGTCAGTTTAATCTCCCTGATGCCGATGAAACAGGTTTAACATTTGTCGAAAATGCCATAATAAAAGCAAGATATGCCGCAAAATTAACGGGATTACCCGCCATAGCCGACGATTCAGGATTAGTTGTGGAGGCACTCAATGGTCAACCGGGTATCTATTCTGCACGCTATGCAGGTGAGCACGGAAATGATGAAAGTAATAATCAGAAATTACTTCAAGCATTACAACCCATTCCTAAAGAAAAACGTTCTGCTTATTTTTATTGTGCACTGGTTTTCATACAACATGAAAAAGATCCTACGCCCATTATCTGTTTAGGTAAATGGAATGGTTTAATCTTGAATGAACTAAAAGGTAAAGGTGGTTTTGGATATGATCCATTATTTTACATACCAGAATTAAATTGCACCGCAGCAGAACTAACTAAAGAACAGAAAAGCAACATTTCACACCGAGGACAAGCTCTTAAACAATTGATTAAAGAAATAAACGCGAAATATTAAAAAATATTTAGTTTATTGCGTTATTGTTTGTATTCTAAATTGCAAGTTTACGAAAACGTTATATACTTAATGCATCAATTATATTGGAGTTGATATTGTGATCCTACTAATAGTAAGTGGCCGCTCAGGTTCAGGAAAATCGATTGCATTACGAGCATTAGAAGACATGGGCTTTTATTGTGTCGATAATATTCCCGTTGCTTTATTACCACAATTAGCTGATTCACTTAAAAATAATAAAACCCCTGTTGCTGTTAGTATCGACATCCGAAATTTACCTATCAATTTTGATTTCGATAAAGATATATTTCAACGTTTACCGCATTCTGTTTCTCCAGAAATTCTTTTTTTTGATTGCAGCCGTAATACACTTATACGACGTTATAGTGAAACAAGACGCATTCACCCCTTAGCTAATCAACAGTTTTCGCTTGAAGAAGCCATCGATCTGGAAGAAAAGTATTTAGAACCGTTAAAATCCCATGCAAGTTTATTGATTAACACTGATAATCTTTCTGTGCATGAATTAACAGATATATTGAGATCACGTATTCTAGGTAAAAAAGAACGTGAATTAACCATGATTTTTGAATCATTTGGTTTTAAATATGGTTTACCGGTGGATGCAGATTTTGTCTTTGATGTTCGTTTTTTACCTAATCCTCATTGGGATGTAACTTTAAGACCGCTAACTGGATTAGATGAGTCAGTAAAAAACTATCTTTTAAAACATGATGAAGTGAGCAATTTTACGTATAAAACTGCGGAATATTTAGAAAATTGGTTACCATTGTTAGAAAAAAATAATCGCAGTTATTTAACTATTGCCATTGGTTGTACTGGAGGTCAACACCGTTCTGTATTTATTGCAGAGCAATTAGCTGAGTTTTTTCGAGCTAAAAATAAACAAGTTCAAACTCGTCATCGCACTTTAGAAAAAAGATAATTATTCTTGCAAGATATAAAAATAGTATATCTCATAAAATAATCGTTGATATTTTTCCAGAAGCTCTTTAAACGTTATTTGAGATCCTTCATGTAAAACTGTAGCGTTGACTAAATGACTAAGTTTCATAAGCTGTATATCATCAGGTAAATTCAGCAATTTTTTTCTTAATACATTAACTGTTTGAGGGTAAGGATGGCCTATTGCAATTGCAAATCCATTCTTTCGAGCAAGATAAATGGCTTGATCAAGTTGATGAGTAATTGCTTGTTCGTTTTGTTCATCATCTAAAAAAACATCACGCTCAACGACAGGAATGTTATACTTACTTGCTGCTCGTTTTACTTGTGTTTTGCTGATAGTCTTACTATCCAAGAAAAATAACGAATAATGGCTTAACACGTCCATAACCTGCTCCATGCCCTTTAAATCTGATGTCATCAAACTACCCATATGATTATTGACACCTATCGCATAAGGAACGTTTTTAACAGCATCATCAATTATTCGGCTGATTTGATCCTGATTCATACTTGGATATAAGGTATCTTTTTCTAATGGCTGTTTACCCAAGGGAGCCATTGGTAAATGAATAATTACATCATTACCATTTTGTTTAGCCAACGTAGCAATTCGTTTAGCATTCGGTGAATGCGGTAAAACCGCAACCGTTATATTGGGTGAAAAGGAAATAATCTGTTCTTCATTATGTTGACGATATCCAAAATCATCAATAACAATTACAAGATTTGATGCCCAAACCAATGGGCTATTAAGAACAAATAAACTGAAAATTATTAAAATAATAATACGACTAATCATTTCAACCATCCACTTGGGTCAAGGGCTTTACCATCCCGACGAATTTCAAAATAGAGCCCTGAAGTATTTTGTCCTCCACTTGAACCAACAATAGCAATGGGTTGCCCTGTTTGAATTTTATCTCCAACTTCGACTAAAACACGTTGATTATATCCATATAAACTCATGTCACCCTTACCATGTTCAAGTGCTACCACAAAACCATATCCTTGTAACCAACTCGCTAGCAATACCCTTCCATCTGTAATTGCTTTTACTTTGACGCCTTCTTTTGCATCTATGACTAAACCTTTCCAATATAACTCGCCTTGTAATGATTCACCAAATCGATGTTTAACATTACCATTTACAGGCCAATTGAATTGATGCTGTGGTTTGCCTATACCACTGACTCTTGCCATCAATGCTCGCTCATCAGAATTTAGCGTGTAATTAGCATTTTTCTGTTTTTCTTGAATATCCTTTGCTTGCCTTGCTTCCTCTTCAGCAATACGTTGGCTTTCTCTTTCTGCTTGAGCAATTTTCGCTTGTAACTTTGTTTCATTTTCGCGTAATTGTGCCAATTTTTGTTGATTTTGTTGCATTGACGATTCAAGCGAACTAATTGTTTTTTTACGATTTTGGTGATTTTTCTCAAGACCTACTTGTTCTTGTTTTTGTCTATCTTGTAATGCTTTTTTGGAAGATTTCTTTTTCAAAAGTGAAACTTTTTTTTCGGCAAGCTGTGATTGGGTATTTTTTAAATCATTGATTAATTCTTCTCTTGCTCGATTAATGTATCCGTAATAATTTATGATACGTTCATTACGTTCACTTTTTTCACCCAAGAAAACGAGTTCTAAACTGGATGTTTTACCTATTTTGAATACATTCACTAACTGTTTTGCTAACACATCACGTTGCTGTTGTTGTTTAAGATTAAGTTCCTCAATCTGTTTAATCAACTCGGTAATTTCTTGACTCAGTTTTTTTAAAGTTAAGTCGTTTTTTTCTATTGAAACCAGTAAGTTGGCAATTTCAGTTTCCTGATCTTTAAGTGCTTTGACTAACTCAATACGTTGTTTATTTTGTTGTGCTATACGATTTTCCTGTTCTTCAATAGAACGACGCACAGATTCAAGCCGCTGATTATCATCGGCATATGAAAACTTAACATTTATTAACGCAATAAAAATAATAACTATGATTTTTTGATAAATAGACATGGCGTTTTATTTTTGATTTATTACCAAGCAATAATGATAGTGTCACTATACCTACAAATGGGTAAAGATGCAAAATGTAAACTATATTAAGATAGTTAAATAACATAATTGGAAGATGAAATAATTAGGCTTTCACAAGTATCAATAAAAAGTATAAAATACAGCACTGTTTTAAAAATCGAAAAAATCAATTCAACCATAAAGACAACATCATGCAAAAGTTTAATGTCAAAACCTTTCAAGGTTTAATACTTACGTTACAAGATTACTGGGCTAATCAAGGTTGTACGGTGATTCAACCCTTAGATATGGAAGTGGGTGCTGGTACATCACATCCAATGACCTGTTTACGTGCGCTTGGACCTGAGCCAATTAATGCTGCTTATGTACAGCCTTCTCGTCGCCCTACTGATGGTCGTTATGGTGAAAATCCAAATAGGCTTCAACATTATTATCAATTCCAAGTTATTTTAAAACCTTCACCCGATAATATCCAAGAACTTTATTTAGGTTCATTAAAAGAGCTTGGTCTGGATCCAACAATCAATGATATTCGCTTTGTTGAAGACAATTGGGAAAACCCAACCTTAGGTGCTTGGGGGCTTGGCTGGGAAGTGTGGTTAAATGGCATGGAAGTAACCCAATTTACTTATTTTCAACAAGTCGGTGGACTTGAATGTAAGCCAGTAACAGGTGAAATAACGTATGGTTTGGAACGACTAGCCATGTATATTCAGGGCGTCGATAGTGTTTACGATTTGATTTGGAGTGATGGAGTATTCGGTAAAACGACCTATGGCGATGTTTTTCATCAAAACGAAGTTGAGCAATCAACTTATAATTTTGAATATGCGAATACTGACTTCTTATTTTACTGTTTTGAACAACATGAAAAGGAAGCAAAATTTTTGCTTGAGTTAGATAAGCCACTCCCTTTACCAGCTTATGAACGTATTTTAAAAGCTGCTCACTGTTTCAATTTACTTGATGCTCGTAAAGCCATTTCGGTTACTGAGCGACAACGCTATATATTACGTATCCGAACATTAACTAAAATGGTCGCCGAAGCTTATTATGCATCACGTGAAGCGCTCGGTTTCCCTATGTGCCAAAATTCACCTTCAAACGAAAGTGCATCATCTAAGTAGGAATATATATTATGCAAAAAACATTTTTAGTGGAAATTGGTACAGAAGAGTTACCACCAAAATCGCTCCGCACTTTGGCTGAAAGTTTTGCGGCTAATTTTATCGAACAACTGGATAATGCAAATTTAGAACACGGTGAAGTCCTTTGGTATGCATCACCAAGACGATTAGCGTTAAAAGTATTAAATCTGAATGATACTCAACCTGATAGTCAAATCGTTAAACGAGGCCCGGCAGTAAGTGCAGCATTCGATCAAGCAGGAAATCCAACAAAAGCCGCAGAAGGTTGGGCTCGTGGTTGTGGTATCACGGTTGATCAAGCAGAACGAATACAAACAGATAAAGGGGAATGGCTTTCTTATACACAAAATCAAAAAGGACAGCCGGTTGTCAATTTGTTATGTGATATGGTGAAAAATGCTTTAAACAAATTACCAATACCAAAACCAATGCGCTGGGCAGCCCGTCAAGTTGAATTTATTCGCCCAAGCCATACTGTGACGATGTTATATGGTGATGAACTGGTACCTGGTACTATTTTAGACATTGATTCCGCACGGGTGATCCGTGGACACCGTTTTATGGGTGAACAAGAGTTTACTATCGATAATGCCGATCAATATCCTGAAATTTTAGAACAACGCGGTAAAGTTATTGCTGATTATGATAAACGTAAATTAATCATCCAACAACAAGCAGAAGCTGCAGCGGCAAAACTCAATGGTAAAGCGGATTTAACAGACAGTTTATTAGAAGAAGTCTCTTCATTGGTTGAGTGGCCAGTTGTTTTGACAGCAAAATTTGAAGAACGATTTTTAGATGTCCCTGCTGAATCACTTGTTTATACCATGAAAGGCGATCAAAAATACTTCCCTGTTTATGATAAACAAGGAAAATTACTACCGAATTTTATTTTTGTTGCCAATATTGAGTCAAAAGATCCGCAAGTGGTCATTGCCGGTAATGAAAAAGTGGTTCGTCCACGTTTAGCCGATGCCGAATTTTTCTATAAAACAGATTTAAAACAGCGTTTAGAAGATCGCTTACCTCGCCTTGAAACAGTGTTATTTCAACAACAATTAGGTACAGTAAAAGATAAAGCATTACGTATAGAATCATTGGCAGGTTTCATTGCTGAGCAAATTGGTGCAGATGTAGCGCAAGCAAAACGTGCAGGAAAATTGACTAAATGCGATTTAGTCACGAACACTGTTTTCGAGTTTCCTGAAACGCAAGGGATTATGGGACGTTATTTAGCGCTTAAAGATGGTGAAAGTGTTGAAGTAGCTACCGCTATAGAAGAACAGTATAAACCTCGTTTTTCAGGTGATGAGTTACCAAGTACGCCTGTTTCAAGCGCTGTATCAATCGCTGAAAAAATGGATACTTTAGCCGGTATTTTTGGTATTGGACAACACCCTAAAGGCGACAAAGACCCCTTTGCGCTGCGACGTGCGGCTATTGGTGTTTTAAGAATCATTGTGGAAAAAAACTTACCTTTAGATCTTATTGCATTATCTGAATTTGCCACTTCACTATATGGTGATAAATTAAACAATCAAAATGTTGTAACCGATATTGTTAGTTTTATGCAAGGTCGTTTTCGTGCTTGGTATCAAGAACTTGGTTTCACCATTGATACTATTCAAGCCGTATTGGCTATTAATCCTACTAAACCAGCCGATTTTGATGCGCGTGTAAAAGCCGTAACACATTTTAGAACACTACCAGAAGCATCTTCATTAGCAGAAGCAAATAAACGGGTATCGAATATACTGTCTAAAGCGAACGTAGAAATTCCTGATACGATCAATGCTTCACTGCTTGAAGCTGGTGCAGAAGGAGAATTAGCAAAACAAATTGCAATCTTGTCAGATAAGTTAGCTCCATATTTCAACGAAGGTCGTTATCAAGATATTTTAGTTGAACTTGCAGCACTTAAAACACCAATTGATGCTTTTTTCGAGGTTGTGATGGTCATGGTTGAAGATGAAAAAGTAAAACTCAATCGTCTTGCTTTATTGAAAATTCTACAACAGTTATTTTTACGTGTTGCTGATATTTCAATTTTACAATCATAAAAGGATTTAACATTTTATATCGATTATGTTAATAACATAAGCCAACTATAAGGTATTTTTCATGGAATTAAAAACAAATTTAAGTTTCTTTTCTTTGTTAGAAGACACTACTACATTTATGCGAAATCGTTTAAAACAATTTCTAATTTTTTCAGTAGTATATACGCTATTTGCTATTTTAATGAGTTATTTTGTTACAAGCACATTATTTAATTTTGATGCTATATCTTTTCAGCCTAACCAAGTCAATGGTTCATTCTTCGTTGTTATTTTTTTAATGGTTAGCATTCAGATGGCAGCATTTTGTGCTGGCATTTCTAATTTTAATCTTGGACAAAAATTTGATTCAAAATTTTTTATTGAGAAATTTTTTTCTAACTTTATAAAAATTCTTCTGACATTTTTAGCTATGATTGTAATAACGATAATGGCTTCTATTATTATATCAATATTATCTCTTGTATTAAGCCTGATATTAAATAAACAATTAACTTTATTTTTAATAGCTCTTATATTTATAGTTTTATTTATCTTTTTGAGTATATTTATAATTTACTTTTGTACTACTCTTATCGATCCCAATCAACAAAAAAGTTGGTTTGAACAAATGAGTATAAGCTTTAAGTTAGTATTTAAAAATAAACTTATTACCATAATTGCTTTAATATCATATTTTGTTATTTTAGCTTTATCTTTATACCTATATAAAATCGCCACTACATCAATATTTTCATTCATAGTTATGACAGTATTAGGTATCATTTTCAGCATCTATTCTTGCTTCTTACAAATATTTTTGGTTAGCTTTTTCTATCGTATTTATTTTTTATCAGTTAATCAAAATGAGCAATTCACACCACAACAAAATGACAATCAAAATGGTAATAACGGTTTAATTGTTTAATATTACTTTTCCCTACCAACTTAGTTGGTAGGGATAGTTTCTAAGGTTAACCATTTGGATAATAATAATGACGCCAGCTATCAGTTTGCTAAAAAAGTTAAAAATCAAATTTAATGTTCATCATTATGAACATGCTCCTAATGAGACTCAATATGGACTAGAAGCTATTAATAAACTTGATCCTAACTTACATGTGGTAGCAGAGCAGGTATTTAAAACATTAGTTGTTTGTTTAAATGGAAATGATAAATTTTTGGCAGTTTGTGTTGTACCTGTTAAATATCATTTGGATCTGAAAAAAGCAGCAAAGGCATTAAATTGTAAGAAAGTGGATTTAGCCAATCCCAATTTAGCACAAAAAATAACAGGCTATCTAGTCGGTGGAATTAGTCCTTTTGGACAAAAAAAACTATTACCGACACTTGTTGATTTAACAGCAAATCAATTCAATACAGTATTTGTATCGGGTGGAAAACGCGGTTTAGAAATTGAAATTACTCCCCAAAATTTGCTCAATGTATTAAATGCTAAATTAGTCGACCTTATAGTTTGATCAGTTTAACATACAACAAAATTGAAAATTAAAGGAAATACTAGGTTTACAGGCGGATTAAATCTTGTGTTGCATATCCAACAATTAAGGTCATAAAAAATTTTATGACCTTAAGACAAATTCCATCAATGAAATTGATAGAAAGGAAAAGAAGAGAATTATTTAATCGCTTCTTTTAAGCTTTTACCTGATACAAAAGCAGGTACTTTGCTTGCAGCAATTTTGATCTCTTTTCCTGTTTTAGGATTACGACCAGTGCGTGCTTTACGAGAATTAACTTTGAAAGTACCAAAACCCACTAATTGTACTGGTTCACCAGCTTTTAATGATTCAGTGATAGCCGCTAATGTAGCTTCTAACGCAGTTTTAGCTGCAACTTTAGTAATATCTGCTTTACTAGCAATTGCGTCGACAAGTTCTGTTTTATTCATGGAAATATCCTTACATATTTATTTTATTGTTAAAGTTAACATAATTAAGAAAAGCTACTTACTAACTTTTCTCCTGTAAACAGCATTTAGGTTACATTATTGTTAAATGTAGTCTATATTGCTCTAATATTAAAGAAAAATTTATTAAAAAGTAAAAAAATCATGGCTTGAACGCTTTAATCGCTCAAAAAAACACCAATATTACTAATTTTTGCCATCCGAATTTCAGTTTTAAGACCTTTGATCAAATCTACTGGTGAGTTACTTTCATCACGCAATAAACGAAAAATGTCCCATTGCAAATCAAATTCATCTTTCACAGTCGGTAAAAGCTCTTGTTCGTTTTCAGTAAGTAAAACATTGTTCTTAGTCATCTCAAATTCAGCAACGGTTGTCGCTGATATACTACTTACTTTAGCGGTGTGTTCAGCAATATCACCACTTAAATACGAGTGTAACAACTCGCTAAGTGCCTGACATGCATCAATAGCAGGATAGACCATATAAGGGCTTTCATTAGTAAAAACCGGAATGATAGCTTCTAATTTTTCTAGCTGTAAATCGAAGTTTATTTTTACATCATAGACTAATAAGGATTCCCATATTAAATCAAGTATTTTTTTGTAATTTTTGCTATCTTCTTGATTTTCAACTTGTTTGCAGTAGTAAACAAAATTAGGGTACATTCGTTCACACAAACAAACCATAAATAATCGTTGTTGCCATTCAGGCAATTTTTCCATTCTTAATTGAATTGGGTTTTTAATCATGATGAAACCTTTTTGATTGACGATGAACCGCGTCAATTAAATATTGTACATGTTCTAGCGGAATATCTTGATGAATACCATGCCCTAAATTAAAAACATGCCCATTATGATAGCCAAATTCCGATAACACAGCATCTACATTCGCTTCAATGATTGGCTTATCAGCATATAAGACTGAAGGATCAAGATTACCTTGTACCGCTATTTGTCCTTTTTGTGGCACGTTACTTAGATCAACCGTCCAATCAACACCTATCGCGTCACATCCCGAGTTTATAATACTTTCTAACCATAATCCGCCACCTTTAGTAAATAAGGTTACAGGTACATAAGAAGTGATATCTTGACTCTTTTTACCTTGTTTTAATTGCGATAGAATTAATTTCATATAATCTAATGAAAACATTTGATAGCTTTGATGACTCAGTACCCCACCCCAAGTATCAAATATCATTATCGACTGCGCTCCGGCTTCAATTTGGGCATTTAAATATATAGCGACACTGTTAGCCAGTTTTTCAAGTAATAGGTGCAGTGCTTTAGGATCACTATATAGCATTTTTTTTATTTTAGTAAAAGCTTTACTGCTACCACCTTCAATCATATAAGTAGCAAGTGTCCACGGACTACCCGAAAATCCAATTAATGGTACTTTTCCGGCAAGTTCTTTTTTGGTTAGCCGAATGGCATCCATCACATATCTTAATGATTGCTCTGGGTCAGGAATGGGAAGTCGCTGAATATCAGATAGACACTGAATTGATTGCTTAAATTTAGGACCTTCTCCCGTCTCAAAATACAAACCAAGACCCATTGCATCAGGAATAGTTAATATATCAGAAAAAATAATGGCGGCATCAAGATCAAATCTTTTCAGTGGCTGTAAAGTCACTTCACAAGCTAAATCGGGAGTTTGACACATCGTCATAAAATCCCCTGCTTTAGCTCTTAAATCACGATATTCAGGTAAATAACGCCCAGCTTGGCGCATCATCCATACAGGCGTGTAATCAACAGGTAAACACTGTAAAGCTCGTAAATAACGATCATTTTTTAGTTGATACATAGCATCGACTCTTTTAGTTGTTATGACAATTGATCCAAACGTTTAAAGTTAACATGTTATTTTAGCATCTTATATGCTTATATAATCGATTATTTATGAGGTTGAGAGAGCACATTTTGTGCATAACGAATCAATGTTTCAGAAATATTTTGCATTACACTACTTTCTGGGGCAAATCGATGCCAATAAAGCATTCGTCTTTGATAAAGACCTTCAGTCAAATTGACAAGCTCACCTGTTTTTAACTCTTGTTCAACTTGAAGTTTTGGTAACATACAACAAGCCGAACCTTGTTTAGCCAACTGAACAAATGCTTCAGAGGAACTGGTTATATGACAAACGACACTTCCCGGCGTAAGATTGAAATTCTCTTGTAAAAAAGCTTGATGCATATCATCTAAATGGTCAAACGCTACCGCAGGCGCCTTCAACAAAGAAGAACGAGTAACGCCATTAGGAAAATATTTTTTTGCAAAATCAGGCGACGCAACAAAAATATAGTCTAAGGCACCTAACATATCTGACAAACAACCCGGTAATGGATTGGCTTGAATACTGATTGCAGCCACAACCGTACCAAGTCGCAATAATTCTAATGTATGTTCTTCATCTTTAACTTGTATATCAAAACGTAAAATATTTTTATCTAACACAGGTTTTAGCGCTGGTAAAAGCCAGGTTGCAAGCGAATCCGCGTTGATTGCAATCGATAACGACAATGGTGTCGGATTTTGATCGTTATCGCCTAACCATTGCTGTTCAAGTAATTCTACTTGATGCAATAATCCTAAAAGATGTTCGCCTTGCTTGGTCGCTTTTGGAGGAATGGTTCTGACTAAAAGCTGTTGACCAAAAAAACTTTCAAGTTGCTTGATGCGTTGTGAAACCGCCGGTTGTGTAATACACAATTTATCGGCTGCTCTTTCAAAACCTCGCTCTTTTATTACTGCATCTAATGCTTGTAATGCTCTATAATCTGGACGCTTCATAATCTCTTTACGAATAATTGAATCTTTGCTTGAATTCTCAAACCTTTTAGATCAGGCTAATTTATTAAATAGATCTAAAACTTAATATATTTTATCAAAATACTAATGATTTTTGCCTTCCAAACGGTTACTATGCCATATCTTCAGTAATTTTGCTTTCAAAATTTTATTTTTTTGAATAAAAATTATCTAAAACTACGGTGATATCATGACGCAAGATGAATTAAAAAAAGCGGTCGGCTGGTCTGCTTTAAAGTTTGTAAAACCCAACTCTTTAGTCGGAGTTGGAACCGGGTCAACAGCCGCACATTTTATTGATGCTTTAGCAACGATTAAAGGTCAAATTAAAGGAACGGTTTCAAGTTCTGAAGCTTCTACCCAAAAACTACTCAGCTATGGTATTCCCGTACTTGATTGTAATGAAGTCGATAGTTTGGATGTTTATGTTGATGGCGCAGATGAAATTAATTATCAGATGCAGATGATAAAAGGTGGTGGAGCTGCACTCACGCGCGAAAAAATTGTTTCAGCATTAGCTAAACAGTTTGTTTGTATTGTTGATGAATCTAAAGTAGTCAATGTATTAGGTAAATTTCCTTTACCTATTGAAGTCATCCCAATGGCTAGATCTTACGTTGCTCGAGAGTTATTTAAATTGGGTGGAAAACCTATTTACCGTCAAGGCGTTGTGACTGATAATGGCAATGTAATTTTAGACATTCATGATTTAGTCATCACAAACCCAATTGAATTAGAAAATTATATTAATAACATTCCGGGTGTCGTCACAGTTGGTTTGTTTGCTAACCGAGGTGCAAACATTGCATTAGTCGGTTCAAGTTCAGGTGTTAAAGAGTTAACATTAAACCGTTGTTCAAATTAAATTGAGTGTTATTATTAAAGTTTTATGCATTGATGTGGTATATGGAAAGAGAGGAAAAGATGGTCGTTCAGGCTTTAACCAAAGATGAAAATAAGTTTTTATTACTTGAAGGTGTTCACCCTAGTGCAGTTGAGGTACTCAAATCCGCTGGTTTTACAAATATAGAATATCTTAAAAGCGCCTTATCGCCTACCGAACTTAAAACAGCCTTAAAAGATGTCCGCTTCATTGGAATTCGCTCAAGAACTCATTTAACCGAAGATATTATTAACTCAGCACCTAAATTAGCCGGTATTGGTTGTTTCTGTATTGGAACCAATCAAGTTGATCTAGATGCTGCAACTGTTAAAGGTATTCCTGTTTTTAATGCTCCATTTTCCAATACCCGATCTGTTGCTGAGCTTGTTTTAGCCGAAGCCATATTATTGCTTAGACGGGTACCTGAAGCTAATGCTCAAGCTCACCAAGGTAAATGGAATAAAATAGCCACCGGATCCCATGAAGCTAGAGGTAAAAACTTGGGTATTATTGGCTATGGTCACATTGGTAGCCAATTAAGTATATTAGCAGAATCATTGGGAATGAATGTCTATTTTTATGACATTGAGACTAAATTACCTTTAGGTAATGCAAAACAGATAGCAACCATGAATGAATTACTCGCAATGAGTGATATTGTCAGTATGCATGTCCCTGAAAACCCGACGACAATCAGAATGATCAGCAAAAATGAGATCAATCAAATGAAATCAGGTGCGATATTAATTAATGCATCACGCGGTAAAGTTATCGATCTTGATGCATTAACTGATGCTTTAAAAGCCAATAAAATTAGTGGTGCCGCCATTGATGTATTTCCGACCGAACCAGCAAGTAATAATGATCCATTTGAATCGCCATTATGTGAATTCGATAATGTCATTATCACTCCACATATAGGTGGTTCTACCAGCGAAGCTCAAGAAAACATTGGTATCGAGGTGGCAACTAAATTGGCTAAATATTCCGACACAGGTGCGACCTTGTCAGCTGTCAATTTTCCTGAAGCCTCTTTACCTATTCCGGCTAAAGGTTCGAGTCGATTTATCAATATTCACCATAATCAACCAGGTGTATTAACCGCAATCAATACTCTTTTTGCCGAACAAGGTCTAAATATTTCGTCTCAATACCTACAAACGGATCCTAAAATTGGCTATGTAGTCATTGATATCGATAGAGTTGAACAAAGTAAAGCTGAAGAGTTATTAATTAAACTCAAAAATGTCGCAGGGACTATTAGAGCTAGATTGTTATTTTAATTATTAAAGAAAATAATCTATGATAAGCTAATTGGTAATTAGATTTGGTTTCTAATGTATTTAAATATGGCAATGTGCATTAAGATTACAAAAGAAGCCAAATATTTATTGAATTAAGTTTCAAATGCTATCAAATTTTATATTAGTTTAATTATCGACTACTTTCACTTTAATTACATTGATACCCCGTTGTATCAAAGCATCATAATATTTATCGTCTAAATTATCATCGGTAATGATAGTATCGACTGCATTTAAATCGCAAACCACATTTGGGCTTCGTCGTCCAAATTTTGAAGAATCCGCTAATAAAACCAGTTTCGCAGCTGCTTTACTCATTGCCACACTACCATGATAACTTTCATTAAAGGTGGTTACTCCACCTACCAGATCAACACCATCAGCCCCCATAAACAGCTTATCAAATGAATAGGATTCAAATGCTGCAATTGCTGAAGCATTATTACTATGAAACGAGGCAGATTTACGGCGAAATGTGCCACCCGTTAATATAATATTTTGATCATTATCGTTAGCAACGAGTTCATTCACCATATATAAACTGTTGGTCATGATAGTTAAATTATTAAATTGAGCTAACATAGGAATCATTTGTGCAACGGTACTACCTGCATCAAAAATAACAGAATCACCATCATGAATTAGTTTTGCGGCCTCTTGGGCTATTGCTTTTTTTTGTGCCGTATTAATATAAGTTTTGTGATCGATTGCTCGGTCACCAATTTCTCGATTTAACATTGCACCACCATAAGTCCGTAGCACAAGTCCACTCTCATAGAGCTGAGAAAGATCTTTTCGAATAGTGGTACCGGTTGTTTGAAAATGGGTAGCTAACTCATCAACACTCACTTGCCCATTTTTTTGCAGATATTCTAAGATCGCTGTTTGTCGTTGCCTTACTTTCATGATTGAAGTCCACTATTACTGTTCATTAATAGAATTAATTTATTGTATAAAATATTATACTTCATCATGAAAGAAAATACTTTTCAAAATAAAAGATAGTGATTATTTATTTGCTTTTAATGCAAGAATCAAGGCGCTTTGTGAAGCAATATCATTCGGGAAAATTGTTTCAGGCATAATATCAGTAATATTTAGTCCGTATAATTGTGGTATCGATTTTGGCAATGCAAAAACGGTCACCCCTTTCATCCATACTGAATCAATCACTTTTTTATCGTGATCTAATGATAGCGCGATTAAAACTTTCGGTTTAAAACGTTGAGTTTGGCTACGACCAATACCTAAGTAAGTGCCTTTCTTCATCGATAAAAATGCTCGATTAAAACGACGAATTTGAAACCAGCCAAGTATTATTTGTAAACTCCAAGCAATTAGAGCGAATATGGCTAAATTAGTGGTCATATTCATTATTATCTCCTTTTTACCAGACCAGAAAAGAGATGTGCGAAAGGCATCGCTATACCTTCGCACCAAATTGAGTTAAAACATAACTTGTCCACCCGTAATATTAATTGATTGTCCTGTACAATATGATGCTTTATCGCTTGCATAAAATAACAATACATTAAGCACATCCTGATATTCACAGCCTCGTTTGAGTGGCACCTTATCAATATAAAGTTGTTCAACTTGGTTTTCTGGTATACCAAGTTTTTTAGCATATTGTGGAATCAATGATTGAAACATTGGCGATTTTAATAAGTTACCCAGCATCAATGAATTAACCGTAATTCCATAGTCAGCAAGATCGAGTGCTAAAGATTGTGTTAATCCAACACCACCAAATTTTGCGGCGCTATACCCTGAATTGTGTTTGCTACCCACTTTGCCGGATTTAGAGTTAATTTGTATAATTCGACCGGCAGTTTTATATTTAATCATCAAATTAGCGAATTCACGTGCACATAAAAAATAACCGGTAAGATTAACATTGACGGATAATTGAAAGTCTTTCAATACAAAATGAGTAATTGGAGCAGCTTTAGCGACGCCAGCACTATAGACCATTAAATCCATTCGTTTAAATGTATTATCAATTTCGTCAGCCAACTGCCGCACACTTTCTTCATCGGTTGCATCCACCCTAAAACCTTTTGCAGTTCCCACACCATGCTTGTTGTTTATTGTTTCAGCTACTTTATTTGCATTATCAATATTTAAATCTGCAACGGCAACTTTATATCCAGCATCGGCAATACCTTCAGATAAAAAAGCCCCTAAGGTTTGTCCTCCACCTATAATGACTGCTACTTGTTTCATCTTCAGCTCCTTAAATAGTCAAAATTATAATTTCGTCATCGATATTAAGTTGATTGGGTATTTCACCTACAACATGGACAGTCCCTGGTAATTCTGCATCACAATTCCCATCAAATTTTAATGTGATATGACCTAATTCTTTAAAATTAGTCGTTGCGACATCACCGACTGAAGTAATTTGAAAAGCGTGCTTGCCCAATTGAATGCATTGCCCTATTTTAAGATTTTGCCTTAACTCACCATGGCTATGTATAAAGCAATAATCCGCTAAATCAGATGGCGCCCCTTCGTTAAACAGGATTAACATACCATCTGCCAATGCTTCTTTGGCAAAATCACCAATTTGTCTAATTTTTGAATAATAGATAATTTTCGACATCATTAACCTTCTCTATTCGTTTGCTTATTGATAAATAAATAACGATACTGCCCACGCAATTAAAACAGTTGGCGCGCCAGTTAAGAAACGACTAACTAAAACAGCGGGAACACCGACACGCACGGTATCTTGTTTTGCCTCGGCAAGTGACAAACCGACAGGAATGAAATCACAGGCAGCCTGTGCATTAATGGCAAACAAAGCAGGCAAAGCTAAGTGCGGTGGAATATTACCAAGTCCAATTTGAACTCCAACTAATGTCCCGATGACTTGTGCAATAACCGCACCAGGCCCTAAAAATGGTGAAAGTAATGGGAAAGAACAAATAAGCGCTAAAATAACCAGACCAAGTGGATTATCGGCTAATGGAACTAAGCCATGAGCAATTAAATCACCTAATCCTGACGCAATGATAATACCAATTAAGGCCGATACAAATGCCATAAACGGTAAAATAGTTTTAAGCACAGTATCAATCGTGTCACGACCTGCCTGAAAGAACACGGCAACACCTGAGCCCATACCGATACCGATTTTTGCTAATAAACCATCACTTTGTTCGGTAATTTTTTTACTGCTGTCATACTCTTTAAAATTATTTGCTGGCGCTTTTTGATATGAATTGTTTGTAACAGATGCTTCCTGAATGTCAGTATCCATCTCTTTTTCAATCACTCTAATATTATTGGGTTTTACCGCTGACACATAAATGTCTTCTAAAATATATTGAGCAAGTGGCCCAGATTTACCTGTCGCATGAATATTAATCGTAGGCACTCTATTTTTAGGATAGATACCACATCGTAATGTGCCACCACAATCAATGACAGCAACACCAATTTCATCTTTAGGCGGTTCCCCTTCTTTAAAACCATCAATAGCTTTCCAACCCGTTAATTTTTCTAAAGTATCAACAATTGCTGGTCGAGTGCCTGCTGCAATGTAGACGATTTTTTTACCTGCTATAATTGGCAGTTCTAAAGGCCCACCCCAACCGGCTTCACCTTTTTCAATTCGAATAAATTTCATCATATTCATTTCCTTGTTTATTTATTTTTGTTATAGATGTACCTTTCGATCTAATTTAATGCCCATTTTTCTTTCAAAAATGGCAGTACAAAAATCAGTAATCCAACCTCTAAAAAAGTTGGTGAATAAGCCAACTAAAAAATAACTTACTGCCAATGGCCCTAAAGGAAGATTTAAGGTTGTTAATCCAGCTGCGATACCTAAATAAACAAAAAGTTCACCGGGATTAACATGAGGAAATAGCCCATTCATTGAATGGCAACTGTAAGAAGATGCCGCATAATAACTAGGTTTATAAAACTCGGGCATAAAACGCCCTAAACTTAGTGTCATCGGATTACAAAAAACAAATGTACCAATTAAAGGTAACAATAAATAACGTGAGATAGGATTGCCAGCGCAGGCTTGTGCTAAGCGCTCAATACGGTCTTGCCCAATAAATTTGATTACGGCATTCATGACCACTAACAGTGAAATTAACAGGGGCAGTATTCCCGTGACCATACCGATAAACACTTTCCCACCCTCTTGAAATAAACCGATAAACCATTCGGCACCATATGAAATTGTATCAATCATAATTTCTCCTCATTAATTAAACTTCAAACAAAGATTATCAATTTCAAAAGCGCAAAACTTTTAACCAAGTCACAATTTGAAATATTTTCTTTTATTGTGAAAGAAAATATTTCAAAAGAAACGATATTTATAATAAAAAAATGAACCATAGACTGCTGAAATAGCAGTAATAGCCAAAAACAGCTCATTTTGATTGGACTTTAGTTAAGACTTGGCGTAATTTGGTATAGGAAAGTTAAGCAATTTTACAATTCACCTATAGGAGAATATTAGATGGCTAAAAGTACTACTTCCAAAAAAACGACTACAAAAAAACCGTTATCTGCTAAAAATACGGCTGCAGCAAAAAAACTACAACAATCTGCTATTTTATTTCCAACTGATTTAGGTCAAAAAGCATCTAAAGATATCTCTGGAGCAATGAATTCTGTATTAGCCGATGTCTTTGCTTTGTATTTAAAAACTAAAAACTTCCATTGGCATGTCAGTGGTCCACATTTTCGTGATTACCATTTAATGTTAGACGATCATGGTGATCAACTATTTGCAATGACTGATCCTATTGCTGAACGTGTACGTAAATTGGGCGGAACAACTTTGCGTTCAATTAGTCACATCTCTAAATTACAAAGTATTTCTGACAATAATGCAGATTTTGTTGAGCCGTCTGATATGCTTGCTGAACTTTGTCAAGATAATATTAGATTAACAGAACGAATGCGTGTTGCTCATGATATTTGTGATAAATACAATGATTCAGCAACAGCAAGCTTAATTGAAGAATGGATTGACCAATCAGAAAGACGAGCTTGGTTCCTATTTGAGACAGGACGTAAATTGGATTCATCAGGACATTAAAGAACTGTAATAATTTTTTGGTATTATAATTAAGAGACACTTAATGTGTCTCTTAATTTCAATTTAAGGGGACCCAAAATGAGTAAAAAAATTGCAGTACTCGTTGGTAGTTTACGTAAAGGTTCATATAATTTAAAAGTAGCCAAAATCCTTAAAGAAATTGCCCCTTCTTCACTTTCCTTATATTTAATCGAAATTGGCGATCTTCCCTTTTATAATGAAGATATTGATACCGATACCCCACCAGCATCTTACACTTTGTTTCGCAACGAAATAGCGGATTGCCAAGGCGTGATTTTTGTCACACCTGAATATAACCGAGGTTTGCCTGCTGTGATCAAAAATGCAATTGATGTCGGCTCACGTCCTTATGGTAAAAATGTCTGGGCAAAAAAACCAGCCGCAGTGATTTCGGTATCACAAGGTGCAATTGGCGGTTTTGGTGCTAATCATCAACTACGTCAGTCACTAGTTTTTCTAGATATGCCAACCTTACAACAGCCTGAAGCTTATATTGGTGGTATCAGTGCCGCTTTCGATGCGAATGGCAATATTTCAGAAAAAACCCGAGAATTTCTTTCATCAATTATTCAAGCTTACGCAGTATGGGTTGAAAAATTAAGCTAATCCTTTATCATTTTAGGTAGGCATAATTATTAGATGATAGCGTTTATAAATGGCAATATTTTTTCCAAGCAACGAACAAGAGTTATTAGATCGAGCAAAACTTGTTGCTGGATATACATTTGGTGAAATTGCTCAATATTTAGGCATGCCAATTCCTGACAATTTGACTAAACAAAAAGGATGGGTTGGCAATCTTATTGAAACGTTTTTGGGAGCCAATGCCGGTAGTAAAGCTGAACGAGATTTTAGTAATTTGGGCATCGAACTAAAAACAATTCCAATTGATATGCATGGTAAACCATTAGAAACGACCTTTGTCAGTGTAGCACCATTAATGGCAAATCATGGTGTGATTTGGGAAACAAGCCATGTGAAATATAAATTATCTAAAGTACTTTGGATCCCAATCGAAGGGGAAAGATCTATCCCACTTGCCAATCGTAAAGTTGGCAGTCCTATTTTATGGATACCCACAAAAGAACAAGAACAGCAACTCAAACAAGATTGGCAAGAACTGATGGATATGATTGCATTAGGTCATGTTGAAAAAATTACAGCACATTATGGCACATATTTACAAATAAGACCTAAAGCAGCAAACGGTAAAGCTTTAACCGAAGCGGTAGGAGAAAATGGTCAAACTATTTTAACACGTCCACGTGGCTTCTATCTTAAAAAGTCTTTCACCAAGCAAATTTTACACAACGCTACTTACTAATACTATCATCCTGATTCTAAGAAAAGAATTTAAATAATATCAAGCATTAAAATTTTGGAGTTACGTTGATAATTATAAAGTTGCTTTTTTTTAATCGGTAAATCATTAACTTCAGCTGGGTTAAATCCCTTTTCTCTAAACCAATGAATACTACGCGTTGTTAACACAAAGATTTTATTAAGTCCTAAATTTTGTGCTCTACTTGCAACCGTGCTAATCAACAAATCACCTCTGGATGAATTGCGATAATCAGGATGAATGGCAACACACGCCATTTCACCCATTTTTTCTTCTTGATAGGGATAAAGCGCTGCACAACCGATAGTCATATTGTCACGCTCAATAATCGTGAATTTATCAATTTCCATTTCCAACTGCTCTCGTGAACGCTTAACTAAAATACCTTGTTCTTCTAACGGACGAATCAATTCTAAAATACCACCAATATCGTTAATGGTCGCTAAGCGAATTTGTTCAGAATGCTCTTTAGCAACTTGGGTACCAATACCATCACGTGAAAATAGTTCTTGTAAAATAGCACCATCAATTAGATAGCTAACTAAATGACTACGCCTAACGCCATTTCGACAGGCTTTTGAAGCAGCTTTCAAAAAGCGAGCTTCACTGGATAGATATTTACCTAATTGCTGTTTACAATTGACATAGTTGTCAGCATCGATTGGAAAAAGATCCGTAATGACTTTACCTTGCTCATCAAGCACACCTTGCTCAGCACAAAAGCTGATTAACTTATCAGCTTTGATTCGAATCGCCACTTCGGCAGCAACATCTTCTGAAGCTAAATTGAAGCTTTCTCCTGTCACCGATACACCAACCGGCCCTAATAGCACAATCGAACCACGATTGAGTTGCTCATCAATTGCCTCACTATTAATACGACGAATTTTACCCGTATGGCAATAATCAATTCCCTCGTCTATTCCTAAGGGTTGAGCAATAACAAAATTACCGCTGACAACATTAATATGAGCACCTTGTAATGGGGTATTATTCAAACTCATTGATAAACTGGCAGTAATATTCAGTTGTAACATGCCTGTTACTTGCTTAATAATATCCAAAGTAACGGCATCTGTAATTCGGGTGTTTTTGTGGTATTTCGGCTCAATATTGTGATTTTTAAGTGATTCATCAATTTGATTGCGTGCTCCATTGACAATAACCAATTTGATTCCAAGACTATACAGTAATCCAATATCACTAATAATACTTGAATAATTATTACTTTTTAGCACAGCTCCTGTTAATAGGATAACAAAAGTTTTTCCATGATGAGCATTGATATAAGGTACGGAATGCCTTAATCCTTCAACTAACTCGGTTGTTCGCTCTTTCATTTTCGCAATCACCCAAATTGAATATTTATTCATATTTTTTGTATTTTTATTTATTTGCGAACAATAAGCAAGCAATATTTGATAAAATTTTGACAAGATAAAATCACAAGTTAAGTACCAAAAGAAAAACCTGTATTCAACAGTGTGTTGTTTATCAAAATTTTATTAAAAGTGGTAACAACAAACAAAATCAACGTATAAAAAAAGCATACCATTATTGTATGCTTTTTAAACTGAGAATAAATTTAAGTAATGCACTAAAAAACGAGTATTATTTATTCATCGTTTTTTGTCATAATTAATATCAACATCCCTTAAATTTTTATTAAATCGGTTATTTATTAATATTAAAGATCATGCGATAGCGCATTAATACGACAACCGCTAGTAATGTACCTAAACCTGCAATGATTGCATCACTTAACATGATATATCTTAAACCAAAATTTGTAGATATCCAGCCAATTAAAAAGGGAATGACTGTCGTTGCAACGCTCGATGAAGTGAAGAAAATGCCCAATACTTTACCTTTTCCAGATGGAAAAAATTCAGCCATGGTCGTTAATGCAAGTTGTAATACACCGCCTGCAGCAGTGAAACCAAGCACAAATCCTCCGACAATACACATTGTTGGTGTTGGATTGAGATACAATCCGATAAGCATTAACATAGATAACAGCGGATAGACAACCACAATATATACAGGTTTAATTAAACTTTTGACTAATATTGAAGTTAAAAAGACACTAGCAAGGGTACCTAGACCATACGAAGAGAATGCCTTAACCGCTCCTGCTGCATCCATACCAGCGACAGTTTGAGAGAAATCCTTTAAACATGAAGAAACCAGATAAAATGTTGCGGTAGAGGTAAAACCAATCACAATAAAACAAATACCTTCAATCCAAAAATTTGATTTATGTTTTAAAGTTGGCGCTTCTTCAGTAATCGTTTGTAAATCTTTTTCTTCTTGTTCTGGTGTGATTTTATGATTTGGGAATGGCATTTTCAGTACAACTAATGCATTTAATGCGAGAATAATACAACATAAGATAAATGACCAACCGTAATATCCTTCACTCGCCATAATAATACCCATAATGATAGGTAGTACCGATTGACCTGCGGCAATCGCTGCTTTAGTTAATATCGATGCAGAACCAGGCGATTTTGGAAAAGCTTCCATTAATGCAGGATAAGTACCAGCATCAAGTGTTGAATTAGCAATACCGCCTAACACCGCAAACATAAAGGCAATTTCAAAACTTGGGCTAACCAAAATACCAACTAAAAAACCAATATAAAATAATCCGCCTAACGCAATGAAAGGTTTTCGCCCATACTTATCGGATAACGTTCCCATAACAAATAGGACTAACAAGCGCCCCACGCCTAACCCCATCATGACATCATAAACGCTCTTTTTTGCCTTGCCTATTAAGTCAGTTTGTTCAGGAGTAAGTGCATCTTGCGCAATATTAAATAAGTAAGCAATTTCAGGATTAAACTGAGCAGCTAAATAATCAATATTCAAACCAAGTATTATTGCCCCCATTCCATGCACAAAGTAGTTTATATATAAACAGATCGAAGTGCCTAAATATCTATTTTTCATTTATTATTTCCTGTATAAATTAATTTTCAAAACACTAAAATAAATTTTACTCATCATGTAAATAACATTGAGTTTTAAATTTTTTTCATATCTATCACTTTGTTAAAACGGAAATAGACAATCAGCGCTAATACCACACTAGTCAGCGCAATAACAAAATCGGTTAAAATGGCATAACGTACATCAATTTTCGCTAATTTAGGCACTATCAATGGAATAACAGTAAAAGAGAATCCGCTAAAAGTATACATACAACCAACGGCAATACCTTTACGTGTTGGAAATAATTGTTGCATGACAACTAACGTTAATTGAAGTACGCCACCTGCAGCAGTAAACCCCATTCCAATAGCAACAAAAAAACACATCTCCGAAGAGATATTGAAATAGAAAAGAATGAGCACAAGAGCGGATAGAGCAGGAAGAATAATGATGCAATCTATTGGCTTTAAAAAATATTTGACTATAAATGCAGTAACAAACACAGAAATAATTGATGCTCCGCTATAATAGCTAATCAACTGGTTAGCTTCAAATTCATCCATATTCACACCTTGAACCGCTATGGTTGGCAACCATTGTGAGATGACCAAAAATGTTGCTGTGGTGGTAAACCCCATGATGATTAATAGCACACCTTCAATAGCAAATTTTGGGGTATCTTTAAAATAATTATCAGTTCCTTCACACCCCGTAATAGCAATCTTTTTAGAAGGAAATTGGGTTGGTGCAAGCAATATTCCATTGATTATTAAAAATGCAGCAAAAGAAAGAAATGCCCAACCATACCAGATATGATATTCACCAAAAAAGGTAACGATAAAAGGTAATATTAATGTTCCAATTGAAATGAACGCTTTAATCAATACACTAGCAGAACCTGCTGATCGAGGAAAACACTCAGTTAATGTAGGCATAGAGCCAGTATCTAAACATGAGTTTCCAGCACCAATAGCAATAGCAAGACAAAAGGCGATATGAATGTCAGTGCAAAAAGTCATGCCTACAAAAAAGATTACATAACATGCCATACCTAAATAGATAAAAAGTTTACGACCAAATATATCTGACAAGATTCCACCAGCTAGCATCAAAGATATTTTTCCTATCCCAATACCAGAAGCAACATAGCCAAGTTTAACAATATCGGTATTGAGTTGTTTTGAAAGATCATTTGAAAATTGCATAATTACGATTAATGCAATACTTTGTATAATGTAATTTGCGTAAATAGAGCCGACAATCCCATAAGAATTGACCTTTCGATTATCCATTGGTAGTACTCCATAGCTAAAAATTAAAAATATAAACTGTAACTGCTTTCAATATACAATCATCAATCTGAATCTAAAAGAGATAAGTATAATTTTATTGCTAAACTTTAACGCTGGTCACATTTATTTATAGATTCTAATAAATTCATAAATATAAAAATATAGTATTGATTAATATGCGAACCAAAAAATAAATTTATTCTATAGTATTTTAAGGATTTATTCTTTTTTTTTATAAAAAAATACCACATTAAATGTGGCACTTTGGAAGAAAGGAAGAGAATATTATATTAGTTATGCAGAATTTGAAGAATTTCACTAAGAATTTGACTTTCGTCTTGATCAACATTGACTACATGGTGTGCAGCATCATGATATAAAGGTAATCTATCAGCTAATACTTTTTCCATTTCATCAACGATGGATAAACCTGTTAAAGATGGTCTTTGAGCGACATTAGGATCTTTCATTAAGCGTGCGGCTAACGTTACCGCAGGAGCAGATAAAAAGATTACTGTCCCATTTTGCTTCATAAAATCGCGATTATGCTCAGCCAGTACCATTCCACCTCCAGTTGCGATGACACGTGACGGTTTAGCGGTATCAATCAGGACTTGACTTTCTCTTGCTCTAAATCCATCCCACCCCTCTTTTTCGACGATTTCTGCAACAGTTTTTTGGGTGGTTTCAAGTAAATGGCAATCTGTATCAACGAAAGAAAATGACAGCTTATTTGCAAGCATTTTTCCTATAGTTGTTTTACCTGCTGCTCTTGCACCAACTAAAAAAATTGTCTTATTCATATTAGATCCTTTCATATTTACAGATTGAAGAATATATTGACTATGCTAGTGATTCGCTACAGTTTTTGCAACATTTTTTTTACATATTGTTTATCAAAAAAAACATCATTGATTTTTATCAATTTAACTTAATGCCATGTCATTTTTTCGTAAATAAAAATTTACACCTTTTATTTAATTCCTTTAATGAAGTAATAGATTGATCGATAATCCACTAACACAGTTTTTCTAAACCACGAAAATAAAGTTCCGTTGCAATTGATTGATGTAAGCGCCATTGTATGACATCCAGATCTGGATTTACCTTTTTAAATTCTTCAAATGTCATGAAATAACGAATAGTATTACTTCCAACCCTATCATTGATACTATTGATGATAATATTTACTTTATCAGTACGTAGCTTTTTTAGCGCTTTCATTGCATTAGCCACAAATTCCGGTACAGGTTCTATGCCTTTTTCCCAATCGTGCCAAGTTTTTGCATCTGTTTTACCAATATATTCGCTTGCTTCTGGCACTTTTAGCATAAGAAAACGGCGATAAGCTTGCAATTCTAGGTTAGTCATAATTACTCCTTCTAATAACATACTAAATTTATACAATAGATTAGAATTCATAGGAATTTTTATCGTGCATTGCATAAATAGTTTTCACTAACACATTTAATAATATTTTGTTATTAAATGTGTATCATGTCAGACAAATACTTATTTCTCGGCTAAAGCATCTATAACAGCTTGTTTTGCCCGGTCAGATAAATCTTTTCCTGTCCAAATTTTGAATTGGGCATTCGCTTGACCAATAAACATTTCCCTTCCTGATATTGATTCCCATCCTGCTTTTTCGGCCTCTTGTCTGAAACGGGTATGATACGGTGTATAAACAATGTCATATGCAACACCTTTTCCTTTGAACCAAGAATATTCATAAGGTGTTTGGTCTTCAAATTTACCTTTCATACCTAATGGCGTAGAGTTGATAATAATTTGCGCTTCAACTTTATCTCGATCTTCCCAAGCAACCGTTTTTAAATTAAATTCTTTAGCAAGTTCTGACGGCAAATCCGTTACAATATCCGTAACAGTAATATCGGTATAACCTAGATCATGTAAGCCAACTACCGCAGCTCGAGCTGCACCACCTGCGCCAAGTAATAGCACTTTTTTGTATTGTGGTGGTAACTGCTTTTCCTGAAGAGGTTGCATAAAACCAACAATATCTGTGTTATCACCACAAAGCTTATCACCATCCCAATAAACTAGATTTGCGGCGCCTGCTTTTTTGACATGTTCAGTCACTTCATCTAAATAAGGAATAATAGCTTGCTTATGTGGAATTGTGACACATAACCCGCGAATATTTAATAATCTTACAGATTTAAAAAGCGTAGGAATATCTTCGGGTGGTGTTGAGAATGGAACCAAAACCGCAGGAATGCCATAATCTTGAAATGATGTAGTATGAATTAGAGGACTCAGACTATGTCCTAAAGGATAACCGATAATGCCGTAAATACTATAAGGCGTGAACTGGCTCATGTAATCTCCTTGAAAGTTAGAAAATTAAACCGAATAAATTAATTCTGTCATTCACTGTATTAAAGCATATTTATTATAAAATTAAATCATTTTTTCTAAAATTATAGACACCCTTAATGATTTGTTTTATAACAATTTGTTTAATATATAGAATTTAAATTTGATGAGTAAAAGCAATGTTAAATTGATTAGAAAATTCATCGATAATAAACTTTTTATATTTTTTGATGAAAATAATTGATAAGGCTAATCACACGACAAACCTTATCATTATTCTGATGATATCAAATCCCCTACAATAAATTTATGCTAATAGATTAAATTTATCGACCAAAAATCGCATCGTCACTGTGTTCAATTAAGAAATGATAAAACTTCTGGGCTGCCGGTAATAATGGTCTATTTTCCATTGTCGCAATAAATATATCTCTTTTTTGATAATTTTTGCTCATTGGTACTAATGTTACATTGAATTCTTCAGGTATATGTACTCTCGGCATAATACCGATACCATAATTAATTGAGACTAATCCCATCATGGCGCTTTCTGTTTCTACATGACAAGCTATGTTCGGCTTGATGCCCGTTTTATTTAACATGTCATCGATCACACTTTTCATCCCACTTCGTTCTGTAAATAAAATAAGGGGTTCGTGAATTAAGTCTTTTAAATCAAGTTTTTTACGCTTAGATAAAGGATGATCATTAGAGATAATAAAAACTAACTCTTGTTTAGTTAATTTTTGAAAATGAACATCAGGTTCATCTTGTAAGCGTGAACAAATGGCTATCTCGTATTTTTTGTCTCTTAAACCTTCAATGATATTTTGTGACATCCCTTCATAAAAAGAGAAAGTAATATCTTTATTTTCAGGTTGAGCTAAAAATGCCTTAATAATTTTTGGAATATAATTGGAGCTAATCGAATAGATAAAAGCAAGTCCAATATGACCATGTGAAACACTGGTTAACTCTTTAACAAACTGTTCACCTTCTGATAATGCCGTTAGAGCTTGTTCTACATAAGTAAGATATTGTTTACCTTCTTTTGTTAGCTCAACATTTCGGCCTCTTTTTTGAAATAATTTAATCCCAACCTCTTTTTCCAGTTCTGATATAGAATGACTAAGGCTTGGCTGACTGATTGAAAAATATTCTGATGTTAATGTGTAATGTTGAGTTTTTGCAAGTACTTGGAAATATTTTAGTTGTTTAAGATTCATGTCATCAAACTCTCTTTACTTATTTATACAAAAGACAGTATAGGAGAATTTTCTATTAACACAATATTTGTATTTTATTTAACTCAGTTAAATTTAAACTTATTTTTTTCTTAAACAAGATAATACTTGAGAATTTGCCGATAAAAGCGTATACTTCGCTACCTCATTATTGTGGGTGTAGTGTGAGAGGTGAGACTGCTTCTCAAATAGAGCTGCAGCAAACTAAAAGCCTGACGAGGTTAATTCCATTAACATATTACGCCCAAGGCTTAAGCATAGAAATTTCGGAGAATTATTGACATGTCACGAGTATGCCAAGTAACAGGAAAAAAACCTTTAGTAGGGAATAATCGTTCTCATGCGATGAATGCTACTAAACGTCGTTTTCTACCAAATCTTCAAACTCACCGTTTTTGGGTTGAGAGTGAAAAACGTTTTGTAAAATTACGTGTATCAGCTAAAGGTATGCGTACTATCGATAAAAAGGGTATTGATGCAGTTTTAGCTGAACTTCGTGCCCGTGGTGAAAAGTACTAATAAGGAAACCCTATCATGGCAAAAGGTGTACGCGAAAAAATTAGATTAGTTTCTTCTGCTGGTACAGGTCATTTTTATACCACTAGCAAAAACAAAAGAACCATGCCTGAAAAAATGGAGATCAAAAAATACGATCCTGTTGTTCGTCAGCATGTTATCTATAAAGAAGCTAAAATCAAATAGTTTTAGATAAATACCAAAAACCCAGCTTAGCTGGGTTTTTTTATATCTATAATTGTGAAAATTAGATTAGATAAATTAATAAAAAAGCTCCAGTTTCAACTAAAGCTTTATAAATTAAATGATGTCTTATTTTAAATATTCTTGCTCATATGCTCTTGCTTTTTTATCATCAAATACATGTTCCCAGCGTGCAATAACAATAGCCGCTAAGGCATTACCAACCACATTAACCACGGTGCGTCCCATGTCTAATATACGCTCAACTCCCATGATATAGCCAATATAATCAAGCGGTATATCAATACTGCCCAAAGTCGCAGAAAGTACCAAAATTGAGGCACCTGGTACACCAGCAATCCCTTTTGACGCTATCATCAATGTTATAACGATGATAATTTGATCTAGAATGCTTAAATCCATACCAGATAATTGCGCGAGAAAAATAACAGTTATACTTTGATATAATGTTGAACCATCAAGATTAAATGAATATCCAGTAGGAATAACAAAACTCGTAATTGCTTTCGGTGCACCATAAGCTTCCATTTTTTCAATGATCTTAGGCAAAGCTGTCTCAGAGCTTGCAGTTGAAAATGCAATAACGAGTTCTTCTTTTAATATTTTTAATAAGGTAAAAATATTAAATCGGCACATTTTACAAACTAAACCTAATATGACCAAGGTAAATATAATCATTGCTGAATAGACAGTTAAAATTAATTTCAGTAATGGCAATAATGAAGCGAATCCATATTTGGCAACAGTTACCGTAATTAATGCAAATACCCCAATAGGTGCGTAACGCATAATCATATTTGTTACTTTAAACATTGTATCTGATACCACTTTTAAAAAGAATAAAAATGGCTCACGCTGTTTATCAGGTAAAGACATTAAGCCTAAGCCAAAAAAGACACAGAAGAAGATAACAGGTAAAACTGCACCATCAGACATTGCTTTAAAGATATTAGCCGGAATCATGTCTAAAATCATAACAATTAAACCATGTGGTTTACCGCTAAGTTCTTCAGCTGCTTTAGTATATTTACTCATATCTGCTGAGGCTAACGTTGAAGAATCAATTCCCGCGCCAGGTGCAAAGAAATTTCCCCAAAAAAGGCCTAACAAAATAGCAATAGTAGTAATAATTTCAAAATAAAGAATAGTTTTAAAACCAAGCATTCCTAAACGTTTTGAACCACCAATGCCTGCTATACCTAACGTTAAAGTACTAAGAATAATTGGCAATACAATCATTTTTATTAAACGAATAAAAATATCCCCAGCTGGTTGAAAGATATTGATGATTAAAAATTGGTAATCCGAATGCAAAGGATGATTTGAATCAGAAAGTTCAAACAGATAAGCACCTACAGCCACGCCTAGAATTAATGCTATAAAGATTTGCCATGCAAGATTTGATAATATTTTTTTCATTAAAAATGACATTTAATACTATTCCTTTTTGAGGTTTTCTAAAATAAAAAAGGACTAGCTGTATAACTAATCCTTCTTAATAATTAAAAATTATTCTTCGGACTCCTGAGCAGAATTATTCAGCTCTTCGTTCTGCTGCGATGATGCTGATTCCACATCATCATCTTCAGTTTCAGCTATTCGTTGCAGACCCACAACTTTTTCGTTATCGGCTGTGCGAATCAGCCTTACACCTTGTGTATTTCGACCGACAATACTTACTTCTGAAACGCGTGTGCGTACTAACGTTCCGGCATCGGTAATTAGCATGATTTGGTCAGTTTCATCCACTTGTACGGCACCAACCACAGCGCCATTTCGTTCACTAACTTTGATCGAAATCACCCCTTTTGTTGCCCGCGATTTAGTCGGATATAGCTCTTGTTGAGTACGCTTACCATAACCATTTTGCGTTGCGGTCAAAATCGCACCATTGCCTCGAGGAACGATAAGTGATACTACTTTATCATCACTTTCAAGTTTAATGCCACGCACACCTGCAGCGGTACGCCCCATTGCTCGAACTTTATTAGCAGGGAAGCGAACAACTTTACCATTAGCAGAGAACAACATGATGTCTTCCGTATCAGAAACTTGAGTGATTTCATCTTCATCTGACTCAATGTCTTCATTCACTACATCATCATTCAATTCTTCATCATCAATGACTGATGATTCATTGCTCGTTAAATCGACACCGATTAACTCATCATCATCACGTAAGTTGATTGCAATAATTCCACCACTACGTGGGCGACTAAATTCAATAAGAGAAGTTTTCTTCACCGTTCCTTGAGCAGTCGCCATAAATACGCAATGTTCATCGTCAAATTCCCGAACGGGTAAAATTGCGGTGATACGTTCATTTTCTTCAAGTGGTAATAAATTAATAATTGGACGACCACGAGATCCACGACTTGCCTCAGGTAATTGATAAACTTTCATCCAATATAAGCGACCACGGCTTGAGAAGCATAAAATAGTGTCATGGGTATTAGCAACTAATAATTTTTCAACAAAATCTTCTTCTTTGATTTTGGTAGCCGATTTACCTTTACCACCACGCCGTTGGGCTTCATAGTCTGAAAGCGGTTGATATTTCACATACCCTTGATGAGAAAGGGTAACAACAACATCTTCTTGTGCAATCAGATCTTCAATATTGATATCCGCACTACTTGCCGTAATTTCCGTACGTCTTGCATCTTGGAACTGATCGCGTATCGCTTCAAGCTCTTCACGTATCACCTCCATTAATCTTTCAGGACTTGCCAGAATATATAATAGTTCACCAATTTGAACTAATAATTCTTTATATTCATCAAGAATTTTTTCATGTTCAAGTCCGGTTAAACGATGCAAACGAAGATCTAAAATTGCTTGAGCTTGCGCCTCAGAAAGATAATAGTGACCGTCACGGATACCGAATTCTGGTGCCAAATCTTCTGGACGAGCAGCATCATCGCCTGCTTTTTCAAGCATTGCCGCGACATTTCCAAGTTGCCAAGCTTGAGATAAAAGTTTACCTTTCGCTTCAGCTGGTGTTGCAGCTGCTCGAATTAACTCAATCACAGGGTCAATATTGGCAAGTGCAATCGCTAGACCTTCTAATACATGAGCACGTTCACGCGCTTTACGCAATTCGTAAATAGTACGGCGTGTTACAACCTCACGACGATGAAGCACAAAAGCTTCGATCATTTCACGTAAATTTAACAGCTTTGGTTGACCTTTATGTAAAGCCACCATATTGATACCAAACGATACTTGTAATTGGGTTAATGAGAAAAGATTATTCAGTACAACTTCACCCACCGCATCGCGTTTAATTTCGATGACTATGCGCATGCCATCTTTATCCGATTCATCACGCAAAGCAGAAATGCCTTCAACTTTCTTATCTTTGACTAATTCAGCAATTTTTTCGATGAGTTTTTTCTTGTTAACTTGATAGGGTATTTCATTAACAATAATTGTTTCACGACCACTGTGATCATCAACTTCAATGGTTGCTTTAGAACGAATATAGATAATTCCACGACCAGTACGATAAGCATTTTCTATACCTTTACGACCGTTTATTAATGCTGCGGTTGGAAAATCAGGCCCCTGAATATGTTCCATTAACCCTTCAATTGAAATATTTTCATCTTCAATATAAGCAAGGCATCCATTAATAACTTCTGTAAGGTTATGCGGCGGGATATTGGTCGCCATACCTACAGCAATTCCTGATGATCCATTAATTAATAAGTTAGGAATACGTGTTGGTAACACATCAGGAATCATTTCTGATCCGTCATAGTTCGGTGAAAAATCGACGGTTTCTTTATCAAGATCTGTCAGTAATGCACCTGCAAACTTTTGCATACGAATTTCGGTATAACGCATTGCTGCTGCCGAATCACCATCAACCGATCCGAAGTTACCTTGACCATCAACCAGCATATAACGCAGTGAAAATGGCTGTGCCATACGTACAATTGTGTCATAAACAGCTGAGTCACCATGCGGATGGTATTTACCGATTACATCCCCAACTACACGAGCTGATTTTCGATAAGGTTTATTCCAATCATACCCCGCTTCATGCATGGCAAATAAAACACGTCGGTGAACAGGCTTTAAACCGTCACGAACATCAGGCAGTGCACGCCCGACGATTACAGACATAGCATAATCAAGGTAAGAGGATTTTAGTTCATCTTCAATGTTAACGGGAGTTATTTCTTTGGCTAGTTCGGTCATAACACCAAGTTCTCTTATTAATATAAATCATTAAAACAGCTTATAATTATAGCATATTATTCGCTATTATTGCAGAACTAAACTGTTTTTATTTTCATTATTAAGTATGATTAAACAAAGTATTTTCAATTAATTGGCATAAACAGTTTAAAATCATAGCATGCATCTCATAAGCCATCACTTTTTTGTAGGTCGGAATTCTAATTTCAATATCATTTTGACCTAATAAACCTATAACCTCACCACCATCAAAAGCCGTTAGAGCAACAATTTTCATATCTTTAATGACCGCTTCTTGTACAGCTCGGATGATTGCTTTACTGTTTCCTTGGCAAGTTGCCACGATTAATATATCGCCTTGTTGTCCTAATGCTTGTATTTGACGTGCATAAATCTCTTCATGATTTTTAATTGCACTTAATAAAACATTATCAGACACTAAAGCGATAGCTGGGATACTAGGTCTTTCAATATCAATACTGGTAATTAATCGAGAAGTAAAACTTTGGACATTCGCAGCCGAAGAGCCATTACCACAACTCATAATTTTATTACCATTGAGTAATCCTTCAACAATGATGTTAGCCGCTTTCTCAATTGAGGAACCTAAGGATTCAGCCATCACAATTTGGGTTTGAATACTTTCTGTAAAATAATTTTTAATTAAATCTTGCACGTCTTCACCTAAATATTAAAACGCATTAATAATCCATTGCTGGCTTTTTCCTGTGATAGCAAATACATCAAATCGAAATTCTGTTTCTTCAATATTTAAATTTTGCGCGATCATCCAAAGTTGTGCTGCCTGTTTAATTTTATTTTGTTTCTCAGGCGTTATCGTCATTTCTGCATGACCAAAATGGGCATTTTTTCGATAGCGCACTTCTATAAAAACAAGACATTGTTTGTCACGCATAACCAAATCAAGTTCCCCAAAGCGAAATTGACTATTTTTAGCTATAAGCGTTAAACCTTGCTCAAGCAGATACTGGCAAGCAATATTTTCATAATGCTCACCAATTTTCTTATTATTGATTTTCGGAGTTAGACGTACTTGCACCATAGGTGTATTGTTGCCAAGACAATGAACGAATCACTTCACACCCATCTGTCGTTGATAATCGACCAGTCATACCATCTAATAAATCAGATTGATGTGAATTTAATTGATTAAAACGATTTGCAAGTCGCCAAGCATCAACTCCCATCGCATAAAAACGCATCAACGAATAATCTTTTTGAATATTGCTTGGTAAATCAATTGTCGCGTTTGATTGATTTATAATTAAAGGAATTTCTGCATATTGTGTCTGATTTAAGTCATAATAAAAATCATTGGATGCATTAGTCACATGGCTTTTGGAGCTAGAATAAATATTTATACCGTTCTTTGAAGAATTTCCTATTGGCTTATTTGCCCCCATATCTAGCATTGGTTTTAGCAGGGTGAGTTCATCATAAGAAGAATAAATATAAATTGCATCAAAATCAGAAGAATTACTGACAGAAGATGTTGAATTAGCATAATCATCATTCAATACTATTGGAGATCCGACTAACTTAATACCTATATTATTATTCATGCTATCACTTAACGATTTAGTATTACCAAAATATTGAACATAAGCTTGGGAACTATTGACAGATAATTGAGACCATTGCTTTGCAAAACTCTGAGCAACTCGTTTACCTAGTTCATTTTGTGGTACTAATAATAGTGGTTTTACTTTATTCTCTGAAAAGAGATGGTTTGCAGCATCAATAGCTTCATCTTCAGGTGATAAAGCAAAAAAACACATTTTTGCAGATGAGGCATTTTTGTTATCAATTTTATTTAACGCCAAAACGGGGATGTTAGGTGCTAACTGTTTTATAGTATTTACATCAGATTTTAGTAAAGGTCCGACAATTAACTCAACTTTCTGTTCTTTTGCTTGTTGTATCAATGTATCTAAAGCCCCACTAGTTGTGTCTAATACAACAATATTTTGTTGAGGTTCCTGCGGATAATATTTTATGGCATCGATATAGCCTTGACGAATAGTTTCACCAAATACTCGAGAAGAGCCGTTCAATGGTAATAATAAAGCAACCTTTTTAGCATTTGCATCCGCAACAGTCAGCATTTGCTCTCCTGTTAACATTGATACTAAAGCTATAGCAGGGTGATTAGGGTATCGAGTTGCCCAATCTTGGATTGCTTGTGTAAATAGTTCTTTTTGATTCTGTTCGTTAGTACCAATAATTTCAGAATTTTCGCCTTGCGGTTTTGCTGCACCTTTATTATTTTTTTGGTAGACAGAATTTAGCTCAAGCCACCCTTGAAGTATAATATCATCAGCTGAAACAGTTATTTTACGAATCTGATCAACTCTTAATTTGTTAAAAAAACTCCATGTACTACTTAATATCTGTTTTTGTTGACCTTTTGAAGCATATTTACCTAACTCAATGTAATCTTGCACTTGAGCATTTATATTTTTATTTTTTTTGTCTATTGCTAGTTTGATAGTGTAGTAGCGAAATAGTTGGGAATTATTTAACTCATTGATGGACAAATCAGCAAGTTTAAAACCTTTTCCAGTTTTTACAGCAATTTCACCTTGTGATAAAGTTTTTTCAATTTGTTGCTCAGAATTTAACTCAGAAGGTAAGCTAGATAAGAGTTTGTTAGCTTGTGAAATTTTATTTTCTTGTATTAATGCACGAACAGCTAATAATTGCCAATTCGTTTTTGCATTACCGGAACTAGATTCTACTTTAGATAAATAATAATTTGAATCTTTGCTATCATCAAAGTCAGAAGTGCGTTTCGATAGATTACTCGGACATCCAGCCAGAAATGTCAATAATGCTAAAATTAATATCGTATAAAGAGATCGTTTTATATTCATACCTATTCTCGTGTAAACTGTTATTTTAAAATTCCTTGTACATGAACGGTAACGTTTCCCTATCATGATAAAGTTATTTAGCCAAAACTAAAGCCCAATAATGTTACTATGGGCAAATAAAGATAAAAAAATATAAATTTTTACTAACTAATCATTGCGATATAGTAAACAATTACATTGTTCAAACCCTATCAAATAATATTCGCTAATATTAAGCTTTTTAGGTTAAAAATTAAAGTCATCTATGCAAGAATGTTTGAATGGCATTTGCAACTAGCATTGATTGATCATTATCAAATACGCCACTATAAAAATTTTAATCTTATGACTTGATATATGGATAATACGTGCCTCCCAAAAATATCGTCATACTTTAAATAATCAATTTTTTAATTATTAAATTTAGACAGTTTAACAGCAAAACAAAACAGTTATCATTATTTATGAAACATTATATATTTCATAAATAATACTAATAAAGATCGTGTTATATATTAGTTCTTACGTTCAAGGATTTTTTATCCCCAAATTCGTTGTACATGAATCGTAATTTCTTCTCGATCATGATAAAGCTGTTTAGCTTGAATTTGAACATTAATCTGATTGTTATTTAGAATGTTATTGAGTAATTGTAAATTTTGTTTTACTTCTTCATAACGTTTCTTCATGGGTAATTTAAGATTAAAAATTGTCTCTCGACACCACCCATTGATAAGCCATTTAGCAATTAATTCTGTTACTTTTGTCGGTTTTTCAACCATGTCACAAACTAACCAATAGATATTATGCTTTTTAGGCATAAATTTAAAGCCATCTTCGCGAAAATGTTTAACTTGTCCGGTTTCCATAAGCTTTGCATCCATTGGACCATTATCTACGGCATAAACCATCATACTTCGTTTAACAAGCTGATATGTCCATCCACCAGGACAAGCGCCTAAATCAACAGCATTTACTCCACCTTTTAGCCTTTCATCCCACTCTTCATAGGGAATAAAAATATGAAAAGCTTCTTCAAGTTTTAATGTAGAACGACTTGGGGCATCAGCAGGAAATTTTAACCGAGGTATCCCCATGTAAAACGGTGAATTATTTCCGCTTAGTGAATAACCGACATAACAACTATGATTATTAATAAATAATACATGAATGACTGGACGAGCTGGATTTTGAATCTTTAATAAAATCCGTTTATTTCTCAAGGTTTGACGAAGTGGAACAGTAAATTTTCGGCAAAAACCAGCCAACTCTTTACCCTCATTGGTATCAGCCACTTCTACCCTTAAATCGCCAGCTTTGTCAATACACCCAGTTAACGCTTCAACAATTGGGGTAATGCGATCATCTGTTGGCAAATCAACTAATAGATCCCCTGAAACAAACATTTGACGTGCAAATATAAGTGTTCTAAAAGGTAATTCTTTGATTAACTCTTGGGCATCACCGGTTTGATAGCATTCAAAGACAACATAACCACTGTTGTCTTGGGCTTTAGCAAACCCAAAGATCCCTTTTTGAGCTGCTCTATCTGTGATTTCAGCAGCACACTCTTTTTCAAAACCAATGCGACAATAGAGAATAATCTTATTTAATTTTTGCATATTATTTCTTTAAATCTTTTTTCTAATACCTTAAAAAATAGCTTTATTAGTCAGATTGTACACTATTGGTATATAAAGGAGCTTCACCTTTTGGACGTGTTTTAAATCTTCGATGCAACCACATATACTGTTCTGGTGCTTTTAAAATTTCTTGTTCTATGGCTTTATTCATAAAGGTTGCAGCTTGCACATCATCATCCATAGGAAAATCACTAAGCTGAGGCGTAACATAAACAGTATAATGCCCATTTTTTTCACGTTTTGGGGTAAAAGGGATGATTGCAGGTTGACCAAGTTTAACCAAAATGCGCGTACCTATCGTCGTTGCAGCTTTTTCCACGGAAAAGAAAGGTGCAAATACGCTATTTTTAGGACCATAATCATGATCAGGAGCATACCAAAGTAACTCTCCTTTTTTTAAGGCACGAATCATACCTTTGGTATTATATCTATCTAACATGTATTTATTTGATTTTAAACGTCCTTTTAGCTGAACATAATCCATAACGGGATTGTCATTCGGACGATATACACCTACACCTGGATGACTCATACCCAAAATACGTGCACCTAATTCTAAGGTTAGAAAATGGATACCGATCAGTAATACACCTTTGCCAGCCTGTTGAATTTCTGTAATATGTGAATCCCCAACAATTGAAGACTGCTTAGCCAGTCGCTTATTTGACCAAAACCAAGCCATGCCAGTTTCAAAAATTGCTAAACCAGTTGATATAAAATTTTCACGTAACAACCGATCACGTTCTTGCTGTGATTTATCTGGAAAACAGAGCTTTAGATTCTGTCTTGCTGTTTCTTTACGTTTGCCAATTAATTTCATTGATATCAACCCCAATCCTTTACCTAATTGATAAATAATTGGGTATGGCAATAATACGATAAGATACAAAAGACCAATTCCAAACCACGTCAACCAATAACGTGGATGTAAAAGGTGCTTAGTAAAGACTGGGCGAATTTCCTGATTTTGACTCATATAAAAAGTAAGTTATTATTAATAACAAAGTAAACTATTATATACCATATCTTGGTTTTGGTGGCAGAAAAATCAAGCTTAGCCTTAACCCGAATGTTTATGACTAGTTACCATTATTTATTAATAAGATGGTTAGAAATAGAAATTGGGGATTAATTGAGCTATCCCCACATATTTGTAAGACAATTTAGTTTTTATAAACTAAATCAGTTAAAATTTTTAATACCAATCAAACCGCAACAGGTGCTTTAATAGCTGGATAGGGGTCATAATCAACAATTTCAAAATCTTCAAATTCGTAATCAAAAATTGTTGGTGGCTTACGTCTAATTTTAAGCTTTGGTAAAGCTCGTGGTTCTCGACTCAGCTGTAAATGCGTTTGTTCCATATGATTTGAATATAAATGGGTATCGCCACCCGTCCAAACAAAATCACCCACTTCAAGATCACATTGTTGAGCAATCATATGTACTAACAATGAATAGCTTGCAATATTAAATGGTAAGCCTAAAAATACATCACATGAACGCTGATAAAGTTGGCATGATAATTTTCCATTTGCAACATAAAATTGGAAAAAAGCATGACATGGCGCTAATGCCATTTGATCTAACTCACCAACATTCCAGGCAGAAACAATCATACGTCTAGAATCGGGATCTGTTTTGATTTGTTGAATTAATTGCGATATTTGATCGACTTGCCTACCGTCAGCGGTTCCCCATGCTCGCCACTGTTTACCATAAACAGGCCCTAAGTCGCCATTCTTATCCGCCCATTCATCCCATATGGTTACTTTATTATCTTGTAAGTATTTGATATTGGTATCACCCTTTAAAAACCAAAGTAATTCATGAATAATTGAACGTAAATGACATTTTTTTGTTGTTACCAATGGAAATCCTTTTTGCAAATCAAACCTCATTTGATAACCAAAAATTGATAACGTACCCGTTCCTGTTCGATCTGATTTAGGCGTACCCTCGTTTAAGATTGTTTTCATCAGGTCTAAATATTGTTTCATGAATTTCTCGCTTTTTGATTAAATCGATATGCATATAACATAATTAAAGCACCACCTAGTATCATAGGTAGACATAAAATTTGTCCCATACTAATGATGTTGAAAAATAAGCCTAATTGTTCATCGGGTTGTCTATAGAATTCAATAACAAATCTAAATAGACCATAGCACAATAAAAATAATCCAGATACTGCGGCTGTTGGTCTCGGTTTTCGAATAAACAGATTTAAAATGATAAATAAAACAATTCCCTCAAAAAACATTTCATATAATTGAGAAGGATGTCTTGGAAGCATACCATTCAATTCAGTATAGAGTTTTTGCCACTCAGGATGTGATTGAACAAACATAAAATCTGCATGTGAAGATGTAGGAAACAGCATTCCAATTGATGAATTAGTTACACGTCCCCAGAGTTCGCCATTGATAAAATTTCCAAAACGCCCAAACATCAAACCGATTGGGACTAATGGTGCAACAAAATCGGCAACTTGCATAAATGTTTTATTATTTCTTTTAGCAAAAATAGCAATTACACAAATTGCACCAATCAAACCACCATGAAATGACATTCCTCCTTCCCAAACTCTAAATAAAGTTATAGGATCTTTTGTGAATGCATCGAAGTTATAAAATAAAACGTAACCTAATCGTCCCCCAATAAATAGCCCTAAAAATCCCCAAAAAAGAAGATTTTCAACTTGTTCTGCAGTCCATTGACTGTTAGGTTTTTTAGCTCTACGCTTAGCTAAATAAAGCGCTCCAAGTACACCAAATAAATACATTGCACCATACCAATGCAAAGAGATAGGGCCAATTGAAAAAGCAACTGGATCGAAATTAGGAAATTGTAAATATTGATTCATTTTTTATTACGCTGTTTATTTTTTCGTTTATGAACAAAGGAATTTGATCGTTTTTTAATATTATTAGTTGTTGGACACTCAACATCCGATTGTATAGCAAATACTGGTAGCGAAAATTCTTTCATCGCTTTTCTATATACATCCCGTTTGAACGCTATAACTTGTCTAATAGGATACCAATAGCTAACCCACTTCCAGTCATCGAATTCAGGTGTAGCAGAAACATTTAAATTAATAACAGAAATATCTGATAATAATTCTAACAAAAACCATTTTTGCTTCTGTCCTATACAAACTGGTTGATTTTCCCATCGAATCATCCGTTTGGGTAATTTGTACCTGAGCCAACCGTTAGTTGAAGATATAATTTTTACATCTCTTGGAAGTAACCCTACTTCTTCATTTAATTCACGAAACATTGCCTGTTCAGGCGTCTCATTTGGTTTTATTCCGCCCTGAGGAAATTGCCAAGAATTCTGCCCGTAACGACGAGCCCATAATACTTGTCCTTGACGATTACAAATAACTATTCCTACATTCGGACGGTAGCCATCATTGTCAATCACTGACTACCTCAAAAAATCTATTTCATATAACTAAATTGTTTCATACATACAACAATAAATAAATAGAAAAATGATATTATCCGAGAAATATGTTATTAAAAAGATTAGTTTTAACCATTTATAGCAGTTTTATATTTTACAAAAACTATTTTTAAATCCATAAAATTATAAATTAATTTAGAATTCTGATAAGTTAAATGATTGTTAAATTATATTAAAACAACTAATTGAATATTAGGCATATGATGGAAAAACAATGATATTATTTTTTATGAAAATTAAGACTAATTTGCATGTTTTGTTAGAGTTGATTATTTACTAAAGTATAGACAGTAAATGAAGTATCGTTTTAGTTGAAAACTGTTAAACCATAGATAGCAAAAAAGCCCAGCATCTCTGCTGGGCTCTCACGCTTATTTAAAAGTCTGGCGGCACCCTACTCTCACATGGGTAATACCCACACTACCATCGGCACTACGGCGTTTCACTTCTGAGTTCGGCATGGGGTCAGGTGGGACCACCG